>NZ_JAUFQR010000002.1:0-5000 GCF_030409875.1 Chryseobacterium tructae
AGCATTACGCTACCATTCACAAATTAATCCAGATACTGAGAAGCATTATGAAAGAAAGCTTAAGCATTTGGATAAAGAAATCAAAGAAGTAGAAAGCGCCTTCCCCAACTTCAGGATAAAGACTTTAAGAAAACTAAAGAACTTATACAGTCCGTTTCCGGAATTGGAGAAAAAACCTCTTTACAATTGATGACGGCTACTTCAGGATTTAAAAATTTTAATTCAGCACAATCATTAGTTAAGTATTTTGGTTTAGCTCCTAGAATATATCAATCTGGAAAAAAATCGTATTCTCCTGGAAAATGTCGCACTTCCAAGACTCATATACGAAGTTTATTGTATGTGTGTTCATGGACGGCGATTAAACACAATCCCCCATTGTAAAGAACTTTATTTAAGGTTGTTAGCTAAAGGAAAACCTAAAAAAGTAGCACTCATCGCTGTATGCAATAAACTTTTAAGAATATGCTTTGGAGTAGTTAAAAACAAAGTCCCTTATAATTCTGATTATATAAAAGATAAAATTTTAACTTAAATAATTTGCAAATTAACATAGAACATCGGGGCTAGGGTAGGGGACATAAGTATAAATGACGAGCAATAGGTAATAGGTAATAAGTAATGCTTGTTGACGTGATGTGTAATACTTGACATGTAATATATATTGAATGATTTTATTCAATATAATAACTAGAAAATATTGTACAGGATCATAGTATCTTCTTATAAATACATGTTAAGCTTGGTCTATTTGAGTGGGCTTTAGCCCACTCAAATAAATAAATAAATAAATAAACAAGTCCTTTTCCTTTGGCTTTAGCCCAAACCTATTTCAAAATGATTCTGAAAACCTACCTTTATAGTATATATGTATAAATTTATTATTCCCATTTGTATGTCATAACGCCCATCTCCCCATAATTCCATTACTCCCCAACCCTCTCATTGTAATCTCCAAACAAATGTTTAAAATTTTTCTCTCAAGGTATCAGGGGGTTAGAAGTAAAATGTTACACAGATATGAATTTTAAGTTAAATAAGTTTGTTTTGCGTGGTAATAAGTTGTTATCTTTGCCCCACTGAAAAACGAAAGAGATTCGGTAAGCGCAGAAGGGCTTTTGGATAAGCAAAAACAATATGATACTTGATAAGATATAATCGAAAAAAGCTTTATAAGTTTTAGCAAATAAAACTTGTGAGATAAAATAAAGTTAGTATCTTTGCAGTCCCAATTAAGGGAGCGCAGGAGTATAGAGATTGAGGTTAAGGGAGGAATTAAGGTTACTTAAAAAAACTTTAAAAATTTTTCTTTCGAAACATTTGGTCATTACGAAAATAAAGTTTTTACTTTTTGCACTCGCAAATACGGAGCGACACTGACAGAAAGATTGCTTCGTTACAAAGCGAAAGAAGAAAAAGATCATTGACATACAATATAACAACCAAGTAAGGAAAAAAACTAAAGCGTTAAAAAAAACTTTGAGTGAGTCAGACAAACATACAATGGAGAGTTTTGATCCTGGCTCAGGATGAACGCTAGCGGGAGGCCTAACACATGCAAGCCGAGCGGTATTTGTTCTTCGGAACAGAGAGAGCGGCGTACGGGTGCGGAACACGTGTGCAACCTGCCTTTATCTGGGGGGGATAGCCTTTCGAAAAGGAAGATTAATACCCCATAATATATTGAATGGCATCATTCGATATTGAAAAACTCCGGTGGATAGAGATGGGCACGCGCAAGATTAGATAGTTGGTGAGGTAACGGCTCACCAAGTCTGCGATCTTTAGGGGGCCTGAGAGGGTGATCCCCCACACTGGTACTGAGACACGGACCAGACTCCTACGGGAGGCAGCAGTGAGGAATATTGGACAATGGGTGAGAGCCTGATCCAGCCATCCCGCGTGAAGGACGACGGCCCTATGGGTTGTAAACTTCTTTTGTATAGGGATAAAACCTACTCTCGTGAGAGTAGCTGAAGGTACTATACGAATAAGCACCGGCTAACTCCGTGCCAGCAGCCGCGGTAATACGGAGGGTGCAAGCGTTATCCGGATTTATTGGGTTTAAAGGGTCCGTAGGCGGATCTGTAAGTCAGTGGTGAAATCTCACAGCTTAACTGTGAAACTGCCATTGATACTGCAGGTCTTGAGTGTTATTGAAGTAGCTGGAATAAGTAGTGTAGCGGTGAAATGCATAGATATTACTTAGAACACCAATTGCGAAGGCAGGTTACTAAGCAACAACTGACGCTGATGGACGAAAGCGTGGGGAGCGAACAGGATTAGATACCCTGGTAGTCCACGCCGTAAACGATGCTAACTCGTTTTTGGGGCTTCGGCTTCAGAGACTAAGCGAAAGTGATAAGTTAGCCACCTGGGGAGTACGAACGCAAGTTTGAAACTCAAAGGAATTGACGGGGGCCCGCACAAGCGGTGGATTATGTGGTTTTAATTCGATGATACGCGAGGAACCTTACCAAGGCTTAAATGGGAAATGACAGGTTTTAGAAATAGACTTTTTCTTCGGACATTTTTTTCAAGGTGCTGCATGGTTGTCGTCAGCTCGTGCCGTGAGGTGTTAGGTTAAGTCCTGCAACGAGCGCAACCCCTGTCACTAGTTGCCATCATTAAGTTGGGGGACTCTAGTGAGACTGCCTACGCAAGTAGAGAGGAAGGTGGGGATGACGTCAAATCATCACGGCCCTTACGCCTTGGGCCACACACGTAATACAATGGCCAGTACAGAGGGCAGCTACACAGCGATGTGATGCAAATCTCGAAAGCTGGTCTCAGTTCGGATTGGAGTCTGCAACTCGACTCTATGAAGCTGGAATCGCTAGTAATCGCGCATCAGCCATGGCGCGGTGAATACGTTCCCGGGCCTTGTACACACCGCCCGTCAAGCCATGGAAGTCTGGGGTACCTGAAGTCGGTGACCGTAATAGGAGCTGCCTAGGGTAAAACAGGTAACTAGGGCTAAGTCGTAACAAGGTAGCCGTACCGGAAGGTGCGGCTGGAACATCTCATTTTAGAGCGTCTTTTAGACGATAAACAAAATTAGTATCGAGAGATACAAGTACTTATTCAAAGTAAAGCTTTAGTTTTTTGTTTGGTTGATTTATATTAAAAAAAATACAAAAACCCACTAGAAATTAGTAAAGGGATTGAGAGAGACAAAGAAGATAAAAGCAGAGAGAGAAAGACGAAGAAATTAGTCTATTATCTATCAGTCTATCATCTTTACGTCTAATAGACAGTCTCGTAGCTCAGCTGGTTAGAGCGCTACACTGATAATGTAGAGGTCGGCAGTTCGAGCCTGCCCGAGACTACTAATTAAAGGGATTTAAAGATTGAAGAATTTAAAGATTTAAAAATTAGCAGCGTTTAATTTTTAAATGATAAAATCATTAAATATTTAAATCTTGACCTAGAGGGGAATTAGCTCAGCTGGCTAGAGCGCCTGCCTTGCACGCAGGAGGTCAAGGGTTCGACTCCCTTATTCTCCACATATAGATGGTTTAATATTAAATAAGCAGATAGAGCCAAAAACAATATTTGCGAATTAGATCAGAAATAGCATAACGATCATTGACATTAACGGTAAAGACATCACAAAGAGATAACCGAGCACTTTCGAGTGCGAAGTTTACAAAAAAATATTGATAATTTTAAATTATCTAGAAAAAAATACTGAACTAATAATAATATTAGGAAAGAAATCGTTAAGGGCGTATGGCGGATGCCTAGGCTTTCAGAGGCGACGAAGGACGTGGTAAGCTGCGAAAAGCTGCGGGGATTGGCACACACGAATTGATCCGCAGATGTCCGAATGGGGCAACCCGGCATGTTGAAGACATGTCACTCCGCAAGGAGAGCAAACCCGGAGAACTGAAACATCTAAGTACCCGGAGGAAAAGAAATCGAAGAGATTCCGTAAGTAGTGGCGAGCGAAAGCGGATTAGCCCAAAAGTCTTTATATATTTAGAAGAACGTTCTGGAAAGAACGGCCATAGACGGTGATAGCCCGGTATTCGAAAGGTATATTAAGATGATAAATGAGTATGGCGGGACACGTGAAATCCTGTCTGAATATGGGGGGGGACCATCCTCCAAGGCTAAATACTCCTGAAAGACCGATAGTGAACAAGTACTGTGAAGGAAAGGTGAAAAGCACTTCGAATAGAAGGGTGAAATAGAACCTGAAACCGTACGCCTACAAGCGGTCGGAGCAGCATTAAGCTGTGACGGCGTGCCTTTTGCATAATGAGCCTACGAGTTAATTTACTAGCGAGGTTAAGGTATTAAGTACCGGAGCCGGAGCGAAAGCGAGTCTGAATAGGGCGTATAGTTAGTAGGATTAGACGCGAAACCTTGTGATCTACCCATGGGCAGGTTGAAGCTCTGGTAACACAGAGTGGAGGACCGAACCGGTTGACGTTGAAAAGTCTTCGGATGACCTGTGGGTAGGGGTGAAAGGCCAATCAAACTGGGAGATAGCTCGTACTCTCCGAAATGCATTTAGGTGCAGCGTCGTATATAAGTTTATTAGAGGTAGAGCTACTGATTGGATGCGGGGGTTTCATCGCCTACCAATTCCTGACAAACTCCGAATGCTAATAAATGTTCTACGGCAGTGAGGGCATGGGTGCTAAGGTCCATGTCCGAGAGGGAAAGAACCCAGACCAACAGCTAAGGTCCCAAAATATATGTTAAGTTGAAGCAACGCGGTTGGACTGCATTGACAGCTAGGATGTTGGCTTGGAAGCAGCCATTCATTTAAAGAGTGCGTAACAGCTCACTAGTCGAGCGGTCCGGCATGGATAATAATCGGGCATAAACATATTACCGAAGCTATGGATTTGTATTTTAGATACATCTGGTAGGAGAGCATTCTATTTGCGCCGAAGCAGTACTGTGAGGTATTGTGGAGCGGATAGAAAAAGAAAATGTAGGCATAAGTAACGATAAAGGGGGGGCGAGAAAACCCCCCTCACCGAAAG
>NZ_JAUFQR010000002.1:7500-150822 GCF_030409875.1 Chryseobacterium tructae
TGCATAATCTTTGTCATTCTGTAAGAATCTCTCCATCCCATTATTTACAAAAATCTTCCACTACAACTACCCACATCTAGTCTTCCATCAATAGGAGTGGGCTTTAGCCCGCTCAAATAAATAAAAATAAATAAATCCCCTTCCTCTGGCTTTAGCCTCAACCTATTTCAATAATCTTTTTCGAAAAACGGGACGATACATTATATAATAACTTCCATTACTCATTACTCATTACTCATTACGTGTATAAAAATCCTTCTATAATATCTCCAAAACAGTATTAGAACACTTTTAAAAAACAATTCCACAATTGTGGATAAGTATTAATTGTTATTTAAGTATAAATAAATCAAATAGTTAATAATGATACTTACCAACAATCAGTATGTGTATGTAAACTTTATGTTAAATAAACTTGCGGGGTATGTATGAAGAGTCTATCTTTGCCCCACTGAAAAACGAAAGAGATTCGGTAAGCGCAGAAGGGCTTTTAGATAAGCAAAAACAATATGATACTTGATAAGATATAAGCGAAAAAAGCTTTATAAGTTTTAGCAAATAAAACTTGTGAGATAAAATAAAGTTAGTATCTTTGCAGTCCCAATTAAGGGAGCGCAGGAGTATAGAGATTGAGGTTAAGGGAGGAATTAAGGTTACTTAAAAAAAACTTTAAAAATTTTTCTTTCGAAACATTTGGTCATTACGAAATAAAGTTTTACTTTTGCACTCGCAAATACGGAGCGACACTGACAGAAAGATTGCTTCGTTACAAAGCGAAAGAAGAAAAGATCATTGACATACAATATAACAACCAAGTAAGGAAAAACTAAAGCGTTAAAAAACTTTGAGTGAGTCAGACAAACATACAATGGAGAGTTTGATCCTGGCTCAGGATGAACGCTAGCGGGAGGCCTAACACATGCAAGCCGAGCGGTATTTGTTCTTCGGAACAGAGAGAGCGGCGTACGGGTGCGGAACACGTGTGCAACCTGCCTTTATCTGGGGGATAGCCTTTCGAAAGGAAGATTAATACCCCATAATATATTGAATGGCATCATTCGATATTGAAAACTCCGGTGGATAGAGATGGGCACGCGCAAGATTAGATAGTTGGTGAGGTAACGGCTCACCAAGTCTGCGATCTTTAGGGGGGGCCTGAGAGGGTGATCCCCCCACACTGGTACTGAGACACGGACCAGACTCCTACGGGAGGCAGCAGTGAGGAATATTGGACAATGGGTGAGAGCCTGATCCAGCCATCCCGCGTGAAGGACGACGGCCCTATGGGTTGTAAACTTCTTTTTGTATAGGGATAAAACCTACTCTCGTGAGAGTAGCTGAAGGTACTATACGAATAAGCACCGGCTAACTCCGTGCCAGCAGCCGCGGTAATACGGAGGGTGCAAGCGTTATCCGGATTTATTGGGTTTAAAGGGTCCGTAGGCGGATCTGTAAGTCAGTGGTGAAATCTCACAGCTTAACTGTGAAACTGCCATTGATACTGCAGGTCTTGAGTGTTATTGAAGTAGCTGGAATAAGTAGTGTAGCGGTGAAATGCATAGATATTACTTAGAACACCAATTGCGAAGGCAGGTTACTAAGCAACAACTGACGCTGATGGACGAAAGCGTGGGGGAGCGAACAGGATTAGATACCCTGGTAGTCCACGCCGTAAACGATGCTAACTCGTTTTTGGGGCTTCGGCTTCAGAGACTAAGCGAAAGTGATAAGTTAGCCACCTGGGGAGTACGAACGCAAGTTTGAAACTCAAAGGAATTGACGGGGGCCCGCACAAGCGGTGGATTATGTGGTTTAATTCGATGATACGCGAGGAACCTTACCAAGGCTTAAATGGGAAATGACAGGTTTTAGAAATAGACTTTTCTTCGGACATTTTTCAAGGTGCTGCATGGTTGTCGTCAGCTCGTGCCGTGAGGTGTTAGGTTAAGTCCTGCAACGAGCGCAACCCCTGTCACTAGTTGCCATCATTAAGTTGGGGACTCTAGTGAGACTGCCTACGCAAGTAGAGAGGAAGGTGGGGATGACGTCAAATCATCACGGCCCTTACGCCTTGGGCCACACACGTAATACAATGGCCAGTACAGAGGGCAGCTACACAGCGATGTGATGCAAATCTCGAAAGCTGGTCTCAGTTCGGATTGGAGTCTGCAACTCGACTCTATGAAGCTGGAATCGCTAGTAATCGCGCATCAGCCATGGCGCGGTGAATACGTTCCCGGGCCTTGTACACACCGCCCGTCAAGCCATGGAAGTCTGGGGTACCTGAAGTCGGTGACCGTAATAGGAGCTGCCTAGGGTAAAACAGGTAACTAGGGCTAAGTCGTAACAAGGTAGCCGTACCGGAAGGTGCGGCTGGAACATCTCATTTTAGAGCGTCTTTTAGACGATAAACAAAATTAGTATCGAGAGATACAAGTACTTATTCAAAGTAAAGCTTTAGTTTTTTGTTTGGTTGATTTATATTAAAAATACAAAACCCACTAGAAATTAGTAAAGGGATTGAGAGAGACAAAGAAGATAAAAGCAGAGAGAGAAAGACGAAGAAATTAGTCTATTATCTATCAGTCTATCATCTTTACGTCTAATAGACAGTCTCGTAGCTCAGCTGGTTAGAGCGCTACACTGATAATGTAGAGGTCGGCAGTTCGAGCCTGCCCGAGACTACTAATTAAAGGGATTTAAAGATTGAAGAATTTAAAGATTTAAAAATTAGCAGCGTTTAATTTTTAAATGATAAAATCATTAAATATTTAAATCTTGACCTAGAGGGGAATTAGCTCAGCTGGCTAGAGCGCCTGCCTTGCACGCAGGAGGTCAAGGGTTCGACTCCCTTATTCTCCACATATAGATGGTTTAATATTAAATAAGCAGATAGAGCCAAAAAAACAATATTTTGCGAATTAGATCAGAAATAGCATAACGATCATTGACATTAACGGTAAAGACATCACAAAGAGATAACCGAGCACTTTCGAGTGCGAAGTTTACAAAAATATTGATAATTTAAATTATCTAGAAAAATACTGAACTAATAATAATATTAGGAAAGAAATCGTTAAGGGCGTATGGCGGATGCCTAGGCTTTCAGAGGCGACGAAGGACGTGGTAAGCTGCGAAAAAGCTGCGGGGATTGGCACACACGAATTGATCCGCAGATGTCCGAATGGGGCAACCCGGCATGTTGAAGACATGTCACTCCGCAAGGAGAGCAAAACCCGGAGAACTGAAACATCTAAGTACCCGGAGGAAAAAGAAATCGAAGAGATTCCGTAAGTAGTGGCGAGCGAAAGCGGATTAGCCCAAAAAGTCTTTATATATTTAGAAGAACGTTCTGGAAAGAACGGCCGTAGACGGTGATAGCCCCGGTATTCGAAAGGTATATTAAGATGATAAATGAGTATGGCGGGACACGTGAAATCCTGTCTGAATATGGGGGGGACCATCCTCCAAGGCTAAATACTCCTGAAAGACCGATAGTGAACAAGTACTGTGAAGGAAAGGTGAAAAAGCACTTCGAATAGAAGGGTGAAATAGAACCTGAAACCGTACGCCTACAAGCGGTCGGAGCAGCATTAAGCTGTGACGGCGTGCCTTTTTGCATAATGAGCCTACGAGTTAATTTTTACTAGCGAGGTTAAGGTATTAAGTACCGGAGCCGGAGCGAAAGCGAGTCTGAATAGGGCGTATAGTTAGTAGGATTAGACGCGAAAACCTTGTGATCTACCCATGGGCAGGTTGAAGCTCTGGTAACACAGAGTGGAGGACCGAACCGGTTGACGTTGAAAAGTCTTCGGATGACCTGTGGGTAGGGGTGAAAGGCCAATCAAACTGGGAGATAGCTCGTACTCTCCGAAATGCATTTAGGTGCAGCGTCGTATATAAGTTTATTAGAGGTAGAGCTACTGATTGGATGCGGGGGTTTCATCGCCTACCAATTCCTGACAAACTCCGAATGCTAATAAATGTTCTACGGCAGTGAGGGCATGGGTGCTAAGGTCCATGTCCGAGAGGGAAAGAACCCAGACCAACAGCTAAGGTCCCAAAATATATGTTAAGTTGAAGCAACGCGGTTGGACTGCATTGACAGCTAGGATGTTGGCTTGGAAGCAGCCATTCATTTAAAGAGTGCGTAACAGCTCACTAGTCGAGCGGTCCGGCATGGATAATAATCGGGCATAAAACATATTACCGAAGCTATGGATTTGTATTTTTAGATACATCTGGTAGGAGAGCATTCTATTTGCGCCGAAGCAGTACTGTGAGGTATTGTGGAGCGGATAGAAAAAGAAAAATGTAGGCATAAGTAACGATAAAGGGGGGCGAGAAAACCCCCCCTCACCGAAAGACTAAGGTTTCCTCAGCCATGCTAATCAGCTGAGGGTTAGTCGGGACCTAACGCGAACCCGAAAGGGGTAGTGGATGGACAATGGGTTAATATTCCCATACTTGCTCACACTAAAAAGGGGACGGAGTGCCGTACTTACTGGAGACTGACGGAATAGTCAAGGCCTAGCCTTCGGGCGAAGCTGCTGTAGGGAAAGTGCTTCCAAGAAAAGCCGAAGTGAAGCAACCCGTACCAAAACCGACACAGGTAGTCGAGGAGAGAATCCTAAGGTGCTAGAGTGAATCATGGTTAAGGAACTAGGCAAAATAGTCTCGTAACTTCGGGAGAAGAGACGCCATCAGCAATGGTGGCCGCAGTAAAGAGGCCCAGGCGACTGTTTATCAAAAAAACACAGGACTCTGCAAAAATCGAAAGATGCAGTATAGGGTCTGACACCTGCCCGGTGCTGGAAGGTTAAGGAAGGTGCTTAGGGTTAAACCGAAGGCATTGACTGAAGCCCCCAGTAAACGGCGGCCGTAACTATAAACGGTCCTAAGGTAGCGAAATTCCTTGTCGGGTAAGTTCCGACCTGCACGAATGGTGTAACGATCTGGGCACTGTCTCAACCATGAGCTCTGTGAAAATTGTAGTATCGGTGAAGATGCCGATTACCCGCAATGGGACGAAAAGACCCTGTGAACCTTTACTATAACTTCGTATTGACTTTGAGTAAGTAATGTGTAGGATAGGTGGGAGGCTATGAAGTGGGCACGCTAGTGTCTGTGGAGCCGACGTTGAAATACCACCCTTTACTTACTTGGAGCCTAACTTCTTTTAGAAGGACATTGCGTGGTGGGTAGTTTGACTGGGGTGGTCGCCTCCAAAAGAGTAACGGAGGCTTTCAAAGGTACCCTCAGCACGCTTGGTAACCGTGCGTAGAGTGTAATGGCATAAGGGTGCTTGACTGTGAGACCAACAAGTCGATCAGGTGCGAAAGCAGGACATAGTGATCCGGTGGTTCCGTATGGAAGGGCCATCGCTCATAGGATAAAAGGTACTCCGGGGATAACAGGCTAGTCTCCCCCCAAGAGCTCACATCGACGGGGAGGTTCGGCACCTCGATGTCGGCTCGTCACATCCTGGGGCTGGAGAAGGTCCCAAGGGTTGGGCTGTTCGCCCATTAAAGTGGCACGCGAGCTGGGTTCAGAACGTCGTGAGACAGTTCGGTCTCTATCTATTGCGGGCGTTAGATGTTTGAGAGGGCTTGATTCTAGTACGAGAGGACCGAATTGAACAAACCTCTGGTGTATCAGTTGTACCGCCAGGTGCACTGCTGAGTAGCTACGTTTGGAAGAGATAAGCACTGAAAGCATATAAGTGCGAAACTCGCCTCAAGATGAGACATCTTTTAAGGGTCGTGGGAGATGACCACGTTGATAGGCTATAGGTGTAAAGACAGTAATGTCATAGCCGAGTAGTACTAATTACCCGTAGATTTATAGCCTGATATGGCCGCTCGAAAGTGCAGCAAGGTTAGCTCTTTGTGAAAGTTTTTATCGCTTAAAACAGATATCAGAGATTAGATCTCAGATATCAGACAAATTGGTCTGAGATCTGATGTCTTGCATCTGACATCTTATATACAACCTTTAGGGTGGTTTTTAGCGGTGGGGCTCACCTGTTCCCATTCCGAACACAGAAGTTAAGCCCACCAGCGCCGATGGTACTGCTAACGCGGGAGAGTAGGCCGCCGCCAGTTTTTATTTTATTTTTAAAAATCCTTTATCGCAAGATAAAGGATTTTTTTTGTTATATACCTTACCTCTGTAATCCCCCACCAATAGTAATACGTGCTCATTAACCAGTAATAAACAGTGAGCAATCCGAAGCCCATTCCTGATACCTCGTTCCTGATTCTTGATTCTCATACTCATACTGCTACTTGCTCTTCATGGAAGTCTTTACTCTTTATTCTTTTTATCACTAATATTTCCTGGTATCACTGCATACTTAGCTCTATTCCTCCTCGTTATTTAGGTTTTGGCTAAAGCCTTTTAGAATTGTTATTGATGATAAAGCTAGCTAAAGCCCACTTCTATTGAATGAATGTTGGATAGATAGATAGATAGATAGATAGATAGATAGATAGATAGATAGATAGATAGATAGATAGATAGATAGATAGATAGATAGATAGATAGATAGATAGATAGATAGATAGATAGATAGATAGATAGATAGATAGATAGATAGATAGATAGATAGATAGATAGATCAGGTCTAATGTTGTCTAGACCCCCACGGGATGACAAAGTATGGGATAAGTGATTATTGGAATCTACACTCTATCTTCTTCTAAGTCTATTTCTAATTTTTTTATTTACCAGGGTTACCCTTTTTACAATTCAATCTTTTATTTTCTCACAGATTTATTCCTTGATATCATTATTTTATCATTTATTACTATATTTTTAGCCCTGATGTTCTATGTTAATTTGCAAATTATTTAAGTTAAAATTTTATCTTTTATATAATCAGAATTATAAGGGACTTTGTTTTTAACTACTCCAAAGCATATTCTTAAAAGTTTATTGCATACAGCGATGAGTGCTACTTTTTTTAGGTTTTTCCTTTAGCTAACAACCTTAAATAAAGTTCTTTACAATGGGGATTGTGTTTTAATCGCCGTCCATGAACACACATACAATAAACTTCGTATATGAGTCTTGGAAGTGCGACATTTTCCAGGAGAATACGATTTTTTTCCAGATTGATATATTCTAGGAGCTAAACCAAAATACTTAACTAATGATTGTGCTGAATTAAAATTTTTAAATCCTGAAGTAGCCGTCATCAATTGTAAAGAGGTTTTTTCTCCAATTCCGGAAACGGACTGTATAAGTTCTTTAGTTTTCTTAAAGTCTTTATCCTGAAGTTGGGGAAGGCGCTTTTCTACTTCTTTGATTTCTTTATCCAAATGCTTAAGCTTTCTTTCATAATGCTTCTCAGTATCTGGATTAATTTGTGAATGGTAGCGTAATGCTTTAAGTCTTGCAGCATAACGTCGCTTCTCCTCTTCGAGATCAGTCAGAAGTTTGATCTCCTGATCCAGATATTCTATCTCCATGCTTTTGGGTACATAAAGAGCGGGGCTGAACATCTCTCCATAAAGCCTGATTAATCTGGCATCTTCCGCATCTGTTTTACTGATTATATTTTTCATTCTTGCAAAATGCTTTACAGACATACAATTGATCAGACTTACTTCTAATCCATGGCTCAAGGATAAATGAAGAATACGGCTGCTCAAATTCCCGGTTGCTTCAATAACAAGGCTATACTCTTGGGATGATATTTTTCTTATAAAAGAAAGAATCGAACGCTGGTTATTTTCTATATTGAAAAACACATTCTTGATTTTTGTTCATTAATAAAGCTTAGCGTTAAAAAAATTTAGCGCCAACATCAACACCGATAACTTTTTTTGATATTTTTTTGACATAAGCAATGACTTTATTAAAGAGGTTTTTCTTCTGATCCATCATGGTAAAAAGTTATTACCAAAACAATGTTCTATCCGGATTTAGAAGAAAAACAGCAGCAGGGGGGATAAAAATCAGGGGCGATATCTAGTATCTGAGAAGCGTCTGCCTTAATCCTGCTGCTTTTACTCTTTAGGTTTAATTTTTACACTAATTTACTCAAGTATTTTAAGTAATGTAAACTTACCATAGGAACGGTTACCCCACAGCAAGTGTTGGCATTTAGGCTATGTTCCGGAAAAGCATTGGCGCGAGGAGTATGAGTGGATAGCAGGATTAAGCTCCTGAAAATACATTGGAATAGCTACATTTCATCATTGATTTCTTATAATCTATTTTTCCTTATAATTAATAGACTAATATTATTTTAGTTAATTTATTATTAATTTTGTTTAAATCATTGCTTTTTTTTAGTTTTCTAATTTGTAAATTGTGTAACTTAGTCATTGTAAAATGATTACGAATCTAAAATATACATTCTATGAAAAAACATTTATTCCCTCTATTTTTACTGCTGTTTGGTGGATACTCACAGGCTCAGCAGGATTTTTTTGCTATTGCAGGAAAGGATACTCCAAGTATTACTTTCAATGATTTTCGTGTGATAGATGCGTTGAATGGAACTTCCGGGGAGAAAGTTTTTACAGCTGATTCATCTTCAAAAGTTATTTCACAAAACAGAAGAGGAGTGGTGACAGAAGATAAAAATTCTTTCAATAATTCTCAATCCATGACTATGGCAGCATTGGCGTATGATTCATCCAATAATAATCTGGTGTACATGCCTATGTTTCTTCTAATATTTATATGTTGAATCCTCACACTAAGGAAATTACTTTAATTGAGAATAATGTAGTGAGAGTAACATCTTGCTATATTAATTCTCATATTACAAGAATGGCTACAGGCTATGATGGAAATATTTACGCTGTTAATAACTCAGGAACACAGTTCCTACAAATCAGTAAAAAAGCTGGTCAATATGTAGTAAATGATCTGGGAATCATTAAGGATGATTCTTCGAACGGTAAGAATTCATTTACAACTTTAGAAACAGGATTTGGAGGAGATATGGTGTCTGATGCTGATAATAACTTTTATATTTTTGCTGCTTCAGGAAATGTATTTAAAGTTTCAACTAAGGAGTTAAAGGCAAAATTTGTTGGTAAAATTGCTGGAATTCCGGATAATTATTCAGTGAATGGATCAGCTGTTAATTCTCAGGGAAAGGTAGTTATCGCAAGTGCTAAAGGTGCTCCTCTATATGAAGTAGATCTTGCCACTTTACAAGCTAAACAACTTCCTGGAGAACAGAATCTGCATATTTATGATTTAGCAAGTAAATATTTTGTGAATGACAGAGTGTCTTCAAATAATAATGCGCTAACAAATCTGGATATTTACCCTACAAGAGTTGACGAGCAATTTGTGAATGTTCATATTAATAATAAAAAAGTAAAAGGAAATATTAAACTAAATGTTTTCGATATGTCCGGTAAAAATGTGATGACGCAGAGTTTATCTGTAAAAGATGGATCACTGGATCAGAAGGTTTACTTTAGAGGATTAATTAACGGAGCTTATATTGTAAGCATAGTTGATGAATCAGGCAAAGTAATATTCAATAAGAAGATTCTTGTCACAGAATAATAGCTAAAAAAATAGATCAATAAAATTTGACTTATCGTAAAACCTTTTCAATCAGATTGAGAAGGTTTTTTTAATGATTATTTGATATTCAATAAGTTTTATTTTTCGATATTATAATGTACTTTTATAAAAAAAATATAGATGAAGCTATACTTTAATGTAGGATATATTGTAAAAGCCGGGGAGAATCTGCAGTTGGTGATTGGGGAAGAAGGCGCTGCTGCTCATGTCCATACAATGTTTTATGCAGAGAATGGTTTGTGGAAATGTGAAGTGGATTACTTTTCAAAATCTATTTCTTATCAATATAGAGTTGTTAATGAAAAAGGAAATGTGTTAAGAGACGAGTTTGTTCAGCATCATCTTAATTTTCCTCATAACTATAAAGAGTTTATCATTTTTGATGAATGGAATAACAAGAACTTCCCTGAGAATTATTTAAATAATAAAATTCTTTATAATAAGTTAAACGGTTTTGCTCCAGAGAAATCAGCAATTCTAAAAAAGCATACTCATCTATTCAAAATAGAGGCTCCTATTTATAATCCTGATTGGAGGATTGTACTGTTCGGAAATACAGCATCCTTAGGAAACTGGGACTACAATAGAGTAATTCCTTTATTTCAAACTGATTTTGGTGTTTGGGAAGCATCTGTTGAGATTCCTGAAAATGATTTCATCCAGTATAAATATTGTATTTATGATACTAAAGAGAATAGAGTAGTAGATGTAGAACCGGTGAAAACCGATCCACTGTCGCTAATCCATTATCTGATGTTTTGCAAATTGTCTCAAATCATTATTTCAGATTTAAAGGATATCAGATGTATCATGATGCCGGAGTTGCCGTTCCTGTATTTTCTTTAAGAAGTGAAGAAGGCTTTGGAGTAGGAGAGTTCTCTGATATTAAAAAGCTTGCAGATTGGACAAAAGAAACGAATCTTGGCATTATTCAGATTCTTCCGATCAACGATACAACTGCAAATTATTCATGGACGGATTCTTATCCTTATGCAGCAGTATCTGTTTATGCTTTACATCCCCAATATATTTCACTGGAAAAACTTGACTTTTCTTTACCGAAAGAACTAGTTAAAGAGTATAGTGCTGATAAAGAAGCTTTAAATGCTCTTGAACTTATCGATTATGAAAAAATGATCGAAGGTAAATGGAAATATCTGAAAGCTGTCTTCTATGCAGAAAAAGATAAGATTTATAAAGATAGAAACTTTAAAAAATTTATTAAAGATAATGAATATTGGCTGGTTCCATATTCAGCATTTTGTGTATTAAGAGACAAATATAATACCCCTAATTTCAATGAGTGGAAAACTCATAAAAAATATATTTCAGGAAAGATTCTACAGTTTTTTACAACAAAGAGTAAGGATTATGATCTTTCAATGCTTCATGCGTGGGTACAATTTCAGCTTCATGTACAGCTAAAGGATGCTATAGATTATGCTCATAATCTTGGAGTTTCTTTAAAAGGAGACTTGCCAATCGGAATTTACAGATATTCTGTTGAAGCATGGACAGAGCCGGAATTGTTTGGAATGGATTTCCAAGCCGGAGCACCGCCTGATCAATTTACAGAGCTTGGGCAAAACTGGGAGTTTCCAACCTATAACTGGGAAGCTATGAAAGCTGATGATTATAGATGGTGGAAAAATAGATTCAAGGCATTGGAGCAATATTTTGATGCTATGAGAATTGATCACATTTTAGGATTCTTTAGAATATGGAGAATGCCTATTTCAGCTGTACAAGGGATTTTAGGATACTTTTATCCTGCTGTTCCTATTGTTCCAGAAGAATTTAAAGCTTGGCAGATTCCATTTAAATTTGACAGGTATTGTAAGCCGTTTATCAACAATGATATTTTATGGAAATATTTTGCAGGAGATAGCGGAAAGGCTCTTGTATTTATGGATCGCAATGATGACGGAACCTATCGTTTCAAAGAAGAATTTGACACTCAAAGAAAGTTGGTAAATTTCTTTAAGAAAAAGCCGCAGGGCGCTCTTGAAGAAAAATTGATTTCCCTTTGTGCCAATGTTTTGTTTTTGCCTGAAGAAACAAAAGGAGAAACAGTTTATCATCCAAGATTCAATGTTTATAATACAGAATCTTATCAATATTTACCGGAAACTGAACAGAAAAGTATTTATGATCTGTATCATGATTATTTCTTCAGAAGACAGGACCATTTGTGGTATGAAAAAGCGATGGAGAAACTTCCGGTTATCCTAAATGCAACCAAAATGTTGATCTGTGGCGAAGACTTGGGAATGGTTCCAGCTTGTGTACCGGTTGTAATGGACGAACTGGCTATTATTGCTCTTAAAGTTCAGCGTATGCCTTCAGAAAATATCCCATTTTATGATCCAAGATATGCTACTTATATGAATGTCGTTACAGCATCTTCTCATGACAGTTCTACTTTGAGGCAATGGTGGAAGGAAGATCCTGCTTTGACTCAGAAATATTTTAATCAGCAGCTGATTCAATATGGAAAAGCCCCTGAAGAATTAACTCCTGATTTAGCAGAGATCATCATGAAGCAACATTTATATAATGAATCGATGCTGGCTATTTTCCCTATTCAGGAATTCTTGGCTACAGATGCAAAGCTTACCAATACTAAAATCGATAACGAAAGGATTAATAATCCCGCTGTTTTCCCGCATTACTGGCGATATAGAATGCATATAAAATTAGAAGATCTTAAAGATCAGAAGGTCTTTAGTGAAAAGATATCTCATTGGATAAAAGATAGTGGAAGGATGTAAATTTAACATTTGATTATCAATGAGTTAATGATATTTTGAAAGAAGTTGGATCTTAGGATTTAACTTCTTTTTTTTATTTGTATCAAAAAGATAGAATTGAGATATTCTGCTATATATTAACCAATTAACGACTATAGAGATGAAAAAAATATTTTTGGGATTAGCTTTTGGGCTGGGCGTTTTGACGTCTGCTCAGCAGTATCCGAATAATGGTTGGGGGGATGATGGTTATTATCAAAATGGAGCAGGCTATTATGGCGATGAAGATGACAGAAATTATTTTCCTGATGATTATTATTACAATTATCCTCAGGATTACTATCCAAGTGATTATTATCAAAGCTATTACAATGACTATAGAAACAGTGTTATCAATATCGATTGGAATGGTTTCTTTGTTCAAAACAGATTAAACCGCTGGCAAGTAGATCAGATCATAAGACTGAATAATCTGTATGCAAGTTTTGCTGCATGGGATAATTTTTACAGATTTAATCCGGACAGATGGTATTATGATAGATTCTATGCTCTGGAAAGAATTATGGGGCCAAGGGTTTTCGTAGTTTTTCAAAACAATTATTATAGAGGAGCAAGTCCGATTGTGTATTTCCAAAATTACAGAAGAAGTTACTATGTTCCGAGATATACTGTAATGCCAAGATACAGAAATATAAACATCAATATCTATCGAGTAGATCGTGCAAGATTCAGAAGAGTTGATAACCCTACTTTCGATATTGTAAGAGGCAGCAGCAGGCCAGATAATGGTTTCAGAAATTCAGGAACATCGAACAGTGGATTCCGTAATTCAGGAGGCTTTAGAAATAACTCTGATAACAACACTGGATTTAGAGGCAGTTCAGATAGCAACGCAGGCTTTAGGAATAATAATTCCGGTGGCTTTAGAAGTAATTCTGATAATAATGGATCAAGAGGAAATTCAGATAATGGAGGGTTCAGAAATAATAATTCCGGAGGTTTTAGAGGTAACTCTGATAACAGCGGATTTAAAGGAAACTCAGGGAATGGTGGTTTCAGGGGAAACAATGAAGTGAAAAGAGAAGCAGCTCCGGCTCCATCAAGAGAAAACAATGGCGGTTTCCGAGGAAATAATGGTGGTTTCAGACAACAAAGATCTGAAAATTCTGCACCAGGTCGAGGTAATAGTGGAGGCTTTAGAGGAAGCTTGGTAAGGAATTAATTTTCATATATTATATTTAAGTGGTGTGAAGGACAGGTTTTTATAATCTGTCCTTTTTTTTGATTTATTTTTATTTTATTTCTGTTAAAATTTAACATTATTTATGAATGTGTTAATTTAACTTAGGGTTTAGTATTGAATCAAAAAGGTATAATAACAATTAATTAAATTTTTAAAAGATGAAAAAATTAGTTTTAGCAATAGCATTTATTGGACTGGGAGGTTTTGCAATGGCACAACAGACAACTCCACAAGATAGGGAAGCAAGAAGAGCAGAAATGCAACAGAAAATGCAACAAAAAGAGCAGGAGCATCTTGCACAGATGCAGAAAGATCTAAACCTTAATGCTTCACAGGTAGCTCAGGTAAAGGCATTACAGGAAAAAAGAAAAGCCGAAATGAAAACTGAGTTTGACAAAAACAAAGAAGTAAGACAGGCTAAGATGGAAGAAATGAAGGCCAAAAGAGCACAAATGGATGCAGATATGAAGAAAATTCTTACCCCTGAACAATATGATAAATGGCAGGCTGACAGAAAAGCAAAAATGGAACAGAAAAGAACGGCAATGAAGGATAGAAGAATGATGAAAAAGCCAATGAATACAGCTGCTCCAGAGGTTAAATAACTCTTTATAATTTTGATTTTTTAATGTGTAAAGGATGGATTTTTTTCCATCCTTTTTGTATTAAATTTCTGTAAAACTTTTGATTTCGGGCTTTTATTCACTATTTTTGACTATAAATTTAATACTTATGGTTAGCGAAAAAATTGCAAAATTAATTAACGAACAAATTGCCCACGAACAATACGCCGCTCAATATTATCTTTCAATGTCTGCATGGTTTTCAGGAAAAGACCTTGACGGAATTGCTAACTACTTCAGAGTACAAAGCAAAGAGGAATTAATGCATGCAGATAAAATGTTTGATTATCTGAATGACGTAGGTGGAGAAATCATTATTGGAGAAATTGCAAAACCTCCACATGAGTTTGAAAATGCAACGGATATTTTTGAGAAAGCATTGGCACATGAGAAAATTGTTACTAAAAGTATTTTCAATATTGTGAAGAATGCCAACGAAGAGGGAGATTTTGCAACAACATCATTCCTGCAGTGGTTCATCAACGAACAGGTGGAAGAAGAAGCCAGTGCTTCTCAATATGTAACGAAAATCAAAATGGTATGCGATAATCCATCTGCATTATACCTTTTTGATCAGGAATTATCACAAAGAGTATTTACTCCAACTCCAAATGCTTAAAACGTAAAAGTTTTTAACAATATAAAACCGCGATCGAGTATGATCGCGGTTTTTTATTTTCATATTCTGTATACAGTTTATTTGTACTCAACAGCTTTATCCAATTCAATGGGATTGTAGTTCCTTTTGATTTTTAATTGATAATCTTTTTTGATACTTTTTAATCCTTCAAAAGTATTAATTTCCTTATCATCAATCGTTAAACCCCAGGATCCTTCCTTCATATTGTTATACTCACTAAAAGGATTGTTATATTGGGTTAATACTAATTCCTGATACTTTTTCAGAGATATCTTTATAGGTACATTTCCAAGGTTGGTCTCAACAATATTGTGAGTATTATAGTCCGATGCCAGTTTATTGAAAGACATCAACTTATAACCGAAATTTCTATGAGAGTCTTCCAACTCTATTATTAATCCGGGTAATCCTTTGAATTTATAAGGCCCTTCAGATATAGGAATTTCTGGAGTAAACCATGCTGTCCATTTCCTGCCACTCCATACTGCTTCTGCTTTTTGTAATGTATAATGGTTAGAGTATTTAACTTCAGGCATTATTTTCCAGTTTATTTTATCGGTGGAAAAATAATAATAATACTTATCATCTACATTTACAAAATTTTCATTTTCAAAAGAATTCCGGTTTCTTTTGATCACTTGCTGTATGGGAAATGAGAAAGAAATGATTTCATTGTTTCTCACCAAAGAATCCAGTTTAATTAATTTCTTGTAATAAAATTTGGAGTCTTCTTTTTGAATATCAAGAACCATTTCAATTGTATCAGAGTAAGATTTTGTAGAATCTAACTTGTAATTAAAATCATAAATAGCCCTATAATTTTGAGCATAAGAATATTGGATAAAGCAGAAAATAAAAATAAAATATTTATTCATGAATAGTGATTAGCAAAGTGATGCAGCTTTTCTTTTTGCTTCAGCACAATTTCCATTGGGGTCTGTATAACAAGACTGGCTACCTTGTCTGTTTGAACATGATACACATTCTTTGCAACCCTGATTCCCGTCATTTTGATCATCGCATACGATAATTCCTCTCGTCAATTCGCATTTAACACCATTACCTCCGGCTAGTTTTTTAAGATCCTCACGAGATAGTTTTTTGAAATTTTTCATAATGATATAAATTTTTAAAATTAAGCTGTAAATATATAGTTAATTCATTTATCAGAGATATATATTAAAGAAATTTAATACTCTATATAAAAAGTAGGATAAGTTTGCCAGAGCTGGATTGCGGCTTTATAGTATGTGAAGATAGAATAGACGAAACTGTTTTACCAAGAATAAGAAATCAAAAACACTCAATAGTTTTGAGTTTTTGTTTACAACCGGTAAGAAGAAATAATTATACTGTGATAATACCGGATTTTTTAGTCATAATAAATTAATTCAACGATTGTAAGGCCTTTATAGAATGGCTACTGTTGATGGTGTATAAGGAAAATAGAGAAACAATACTCAATAGATATAAAACAGTTAAGAAAAATAGCTTTTTACGGATGTCTTTCTCATGTCGGATCGAATAGGCCTGTATCAGGAGGAGGAGAGGATATATCAGAATAATGACTGTAAATAAAGCGAAGAGCCCGGTCATAAATAATGAAAATAAGCTTTGGATATCAATGGTCTCTGGATTTTTATTAAATGAGCTGTGAGCGGCTTTATCCCAATAATAAATGCTCGTTAAAGCAATAAAAATACAGAAGCTCATCCATTGAATATTGAATAAAATTTTCCAGTTTTTAATAATGAAATTTCTTATCATAGCCATTGATTGTGTTTATTTATCCTGCCTTAGCCTCTGAATTCTAGCAGCAGTAATAAACGTAACCGCTCCAATGAGAAAACTGAATAATAAAGATTTTACTAAACTTTCTGTAGGCATATATTTAAAGCCTTCCTTGGTAACAGGAGGATCCAGATAATCCAAAATATTAAATATGACAATTCCGGATAAGGTCATCATAAAGACACTTATAAGAAGTGAGATTAAATAAATTTTCATGGTTATATCATTAATACTTGTGTTAGTTTTTAGGGTAATGATAATTTTACATTTTCCAGTAGTTTTTTTATATGACGAAAGATACAATTAATCTATTGTTTTAGGTACTTCAAAGAGGATTATATTTTGGTTAAGAAAAGGAGTATCCCATTTGGACATAAGATGTTATATTTCTGTACCACTCATTCTTATAAAATAATTACCTAGATAATCTAACATGGCCTTATCTGAATCATGTTCAGCAGTTATATAATATGAATTTTTATCTTACAGAATATCTTTCGCCTTTTGAACGGAGATTTAAAGATAGATGATCTGTGTTTTCAGGACTTTTTTGCCAAGCCTTTCCAGAATATTTTTGTATCCCTGTACTTGATCTTCATCCTTGCCCTTTTCTTCACCTGTTTTGAAATCAACAATGATATAGCCTTCCTCGCTTTTTAGAATACGGTCAGGCCTTGAAATATAGCTTTCCCCATTTTCAGAAATCATGATATCTTTTTCATTGATAACCTCCCATTTCTCATCAAAAAATTCAGCATACGTTTTGACAATTTCCTGTAGAGTAATTTCTATTTCGTTTTTCTCTTCCAGCGTAATCTGTCCATCCAGAGCATAACCTTCCAACACTTTGTTAATATCTTTTTCAGTATTGATCTTAGATAAAAGCTCATGTACAAAAAGACCAATTCTTACTTTTTCGTTTCTTACCTGATAATTCTTCGATGGTGTAGCAATTTTGATGGACGTATTTTTTTCATTTACGTTTTTCAGGCTCTGAATATTCTGAGTTTTAAAAGATGAACTTTTCGTCTTAGAATGCTTTTTCAGCATTTCAGGCTTTACCTCATACAGATCAAACGAATCTGCATTTTCGGTGTTTTTGGTCTGAATAAATTCTAATAACTCGAGATTATTAGAGGTTTTATTAGCTTTTTGAAGATAGAAAAATAGCTGCTCAACAGGTCTTGTAGTCGCTACATATTGCAAGCATAGCCTATCAATCAGGTTTTTATAAGAATTCTTTTTATTAAATTTTTGAATTTCCTCATCATACACTTCCAGGTTCTTACTGAACTGGTTGATGTTCACTGATTTTAAAGCATCACTCTCATTCGTCTCAAACCAGTTGGTAAATTCGCTGTCCCGATTTTTGTTCATCATAGGAATAAAAACAATTGGGAATTCAAGCCCTTTAGACTTGTGGATAGTCATGATCTGGATCGCATCAATGTTTTCCGATGCCTGAATGGTGTAGGAAGAAGCTTCCTCATCCCAGTATTTTAAAAACTCTTTGGTACTTGCTCCCGCATTTTGTGTAAAATTGAAAAGCATTTCCAGAAAGTTCAGCAAAAAATCAGTTTCCTTATTTTCCACAGAAAACTCATTGATGTAATATTCTATAAAATTATATAGATTGAATCTCGGAAAGTGATCCTGCTTCAGTTGTAATGAATATTTCAGCTGAATAAACTGAAGGATTTCCTCATGGCTTTCAATATCGAGAATCTCTTTCATTTCCAGTGTAAAATCTGCCATGTGAATTTTTCCCAACGTATTCAGGTAATACATCATCATAATCAGACAAGGCTTATTTTTAGGGTTAATTTCCCATCTTAAAAATTCAACAACCGCTTTTAAGGTATTGGAAAGTTCAAGGGTCAAACCTTTATCGGAAATCGTTTTGATATTGATTTCCTCGCCAAGATAGTTTACTTTTAAATTTCCAAGCTTTTGAGAGTAGCTGAAAATATCAAAATTTCCACGGCATAGAATGGTAATATCAGAGAACTTAAATCCATTGTCCAGACATTCCTGAATATCTCTTCGCATGCTCTCTGAGGTGTCATCATAAAACTCTTCATTAGTAAGATTTTCGATCAGATTTACCCTTACACGTCCGTCGATCTTAGACTTAGGAGTCTGTTCGGCATCTGTTCCAAAAATGTTTTTATGTTCCTCTTCCAGTCCCAAAGAGTGATACTGATACAGCTCATTGTTAAACTGTACAATATTTCGGGCACTTCTCCAGTTGTCTTTAAGAACGAGAAGATCAGCTTCCTTAGGGGAAAATTCCTTTTTATTGATAATGTCCAACATTAATTTACTTTCACCACCCCTGAATCTGTAAATACTCTGTTTCGGATCTCCTACCAGGGTAAAAGACGTATATTCTGTAGAAACACTATGATCTCTTAACGGGACAAAATTCTGCCACTGTAATTCCGAAGTATCCTGAAACTCATCAAAGAAATAATGCTGAAATTGAGCCCCTACTTTTTCATAAATAAACGCTGAAGGTTCATTCTTAAGATTTTCATTGATCAGGATATTAAATTTTGAAAGAAGAACAAGATCATTCTCTTCCTCAATTTTTTTTAGTTCATCCTGAATATCTTTATTCACCTTTAAAGGAAGCAAGGCTGATAATACTTTTTCCTTCTTCTGAGTCTCAATATACAGAAGAATAAGCTTCATTCTGTTTTCAATAAGCTGATCCAGGATTTCAAAGATTTCAGCTTCTTTATGCTTAGATTTTGACGCAGCTCCTTTTCTGTAATTGTTGATTACAGATTCTTCCAATGTGGTAGGAAAAGGAAAACCAGGTCTTTTCTGCTGGTAAAAATCGATTACTTTAGTAAAGAATCCTCCGATCCCGTTTTTTCCCTGAGCAAAATCTTCAATCTCAATATTTCTGGATTTGAATAATTCAATAGATGAGGCAGCAAGTTCTGCAGCCTGCTTTTTATTCAGAATAATTTCTTTACGAAGTCCATTTTTGATGTTTTCATAATTGGTATCGTCAAAACTCTCGTTATTTTTCAGGTGCTCATAATGAATATCTTTTACAAATTCCTTGGCCGAATCATACAGGTTTTTGTTCAGATTGATCCTTTCATTGTTTTCAAGGCTGTAGTCTACATAATCCATGAAAGAATTTGAGATGGTCTCATTTTCACCGATCTGATCTAACATTTTATCCACCGCTTCAATAAGGAACGGCTCAGCTTCAATTTCAAGGTTAAAGTTTTTAGCCAATCCCAATTCATAGGAAAAGCTTCTTACCAATCTGGAATTAAAACGATCAATTGTTCCGATATTTAAAGTAGAATAGTTATGAAGAATATGATCCAACAGTCTTTTAGAACGCTGATGCAAATCATCAATCGTAATTTTTAATCCTTGTTCTTCAAAAGCTTTCTGAATATTCTTGAGATCAGCATTCTCTGCATAGTTATTGGCGGAGAAATTTCCGAGCCAGGATAAAATTCTTTCCTTCATCTCGTTCGCTGCCTTATTAGTGAAGGTAAGAGCGAGGATATTCCTGATCGAATGTTGTTGATTAGGATAGCGGAGACAGATCATCAGAAGTCGCTGAACCAAGGCATATGTTTTCCCGGATCCCGCAGATGCGTTGATGACTGTATAAGAATTTTGCATTGTTAAAAGAGAATTGAGACTGCAAGTTAGCTAAATTTAAAAGAAAAATTTAACAATTCAATCCAGCTATTTAACAGTTTCGACAGTAAAAGACAGCAAGAAATACTAAAACGCGTTAATGGTGGTTAAACTTATGAAACAATTTAAAAATAATTTTAGCTTTGCTTAATAAAAAATAATCCGTGAAATTCAAACTACTTCTTTTTCTATGCCTTATTTTCTTCATCCATTCCAATGCCCAAAGTTATATCTTCGGAAAAGTAGCTTCTGAGAGTGGCACAGAAATACAGGATGTTACTGTTATCAATATTCGAACAGACGAAATGGTTCTATCTAATGATGACGGACACTTTATGATTCCCGGAAGAGTAGGTGACGAGTTACGATTTATCAAGGCTGGATATGATAGAGTAGCGAAAAAAGTTTCTCAGGAAAATGTACAGTCTCCTATGAATATCAGTCTTGTTCGGTCAACCATTCAGATTCCTGAAGTGGAAGTGAAGCAAGGGTTAACCGGAAATTTGAAAATAGATTCAAGAAGTTACAATAAGCCTCAAAAGGTTCAAAAACTGGA
The DNA here is from genome assembly GCF_030409875.1 of Chryseobacterium tructae. Taxonomy (NCBI): domain Bacteria; kingdom Pseudomonadati; phylum Bacteroidota; class Flavobacteriia; order Flavobacteriales; family Weeksellaceae; genus Chryseobacterium; species Chryseobacterium tructae. The sequence continues at coordinate 28,337 of NZ_JAUFQR010000002.1, forward strand.
AACAGAAATGAATAAATATCTTTTACAGAAGTCAGATCCAAGGATTCTTGCTGCAAAGCCCGGAGAATTTGTACAGCCAAAAGGAGAAGGATTTATGATTGGAAAAGCTAATAATAAATGGGATGATATTGATTTAATGAGCTATATAAGGACAAGTCTTGGAGATGATTATTTTACCAATCTTAAAATAGAGAAACCATTAATAGATCATTTCATTTCCTATGTTTTTGCAGGTGGTTTTGAAAGAAAAAAGATATTGAAATATGGATTTTGCAGTGATGCGGATCTGTATAGATTTCAAAGTTTTGTTTTAACAAGAATTTCGTCTTATCGTGCTCCACAAACTCAAAAATAAAACAGATACATCTAGGAAAAGGATCTTTCTTTTCCTTATTATGCTGTGCAGTAATATTTTGTTTTCCCAACAAACAGTAGCCGGGAGAATTATAGATGACAATGGAGAAAGTTTAAGCGCTGTAACCATTGTTAATATGTCTTCGGATAAAAAAGCATATTCCAATTCACAAGGAATATTTTCTATTGAAGCTAATCCTAACGATGAATTGAGGTTCGTAAAGGAAGATTTCAAAAGAGTTTCAAGAAGAGTTCTTACTGATGGGGTAAATGCTCAATTGTTAATCACTCTTTTTCAGATTCCCAAAGATATCGGTGAAGTTAAAATTGTAAAAAAGCTGTCCGGAGATTTGGAACATGATTCAAGAATTGTTGCTAAAGTTGATAAAGGAGAACAGGTAAAACAGTCTATTGGTCTTCCGGAGCCCGTAGGGAAAATGAGAGAAAAGCCAGCAGAAATAAAGAGTGTTCTTTTACCCATACTATTAGGAAACCTGAATGTACAGGGAGTATATGATCTGATAAGCGGAAAAGCCCGAAAGCAGAAGAGACAATATAGATATGATGACCTTCAGGAACACATTGTTTGGGTGCGCAGTAGGGTAGATGATGATTATTTTGTTAAAGCGGGTATTCCCGCAGATAGAATCTCGGAATTTATTGAATTTTCATTTGCTGCTAAGCCTCAGGTTCGCACGTATGTAAAAGCCCGAAACTTATCCGGTGTGATACTAAGGATGGAAGAAGTGATCCCACTTTTTCTTGAACGGGTCAATAAGAGCCATCAATAAAATCTTCTTTTGTAACTTCAGCTTCAAAAATTTCCATTTGTGTTAAGAAAACCTTAAAGTATTGGAATGGAAATTGCTGCAATATTCTCATAATCAAAACTAAATTCACAAATTTTATGAATAAAAACATTATTGCAGTAGCAGTAGGAGCACTAGGATTCGTACTTGGGCTCGGTTTTTTGGGAAATGCTATCAAAAATAGAAATAAATCCGAGAACACGATTTCAGTAACAGGGTTGGGAACCAAACACTTTACCTCTGATCTGATTACCTGGTCGGGAAGCTTTTCTAAAAATAATTCCGATCTGAAATCAGCCTATGATGAATTGGCTTTAGATAGAAAAGTCATTAATGATTATTTAATTTCAAAAGGAATAAAACAGAATGAGATTGTATTTTCTTCTGTAGACATTCAGAAACAATTTAGAAGTTATAATGATGCTAATGGAAATTATGTACAAGGAGAATTTTCCGGTTACAACCTATCCCAAAATGTATCTATTGAAAGTAAAGAAGTAGGCAAAATTGAAAATCTTTCCAGAAATATCACTGAAATTATCAACCGCGGAATTGAGTTCACCTCTTCTTCACCCTCTTACTTTTACACCAAACTGGCTACTGTAAAGCAGGAGATGATTGCCAGTGCAACAAAAGATGCGAAGGAACGTGCAGAAAAAATTGCAGAAAACTCCGGAAGTAGCTTAGGAAACCTTAAAAAAGCAACGATGGGAGTCATTCAGATCACCGCTCCGAATTCAAATGAAGACTATTCCTATGGCGGGACATTCAATACCTCTTCTAAAGAAAAAGAAGCCAGTATTACCATAAAACTGGAGTACCAAGTGAATTAGAACTATATTAAAAACATAAAGTACAAAAGTTTGTGGTTATTCCAACTCAAACAGTATTTCACAATCTATAAAAATAAACGCCGGAAATGTTCCGGCGTTTTATATTAAGGATATACAATATCACAAAGTTCGTTTTTAATTTCCTCCACATTTTCAGGAGTGTAATTGGCCAACAGCCATAAGTTCAGAGATTGTTTTCCTTCACCGTAGCTTGGCTGTATATAAGTAGTATCAATCAGTTCAAAGTTGTTTCTTTGGTAGAAGGAATAACGTCTTTTAGCATCTTCATTCTGATCTTCAGGTTCTATTTCCAGAATTACCTGTGGATAATTTTCCAGTAAATGCTGGATGATGTGAGAACCCAATTTTTTACTCCTGAAAGCTTCAAATACTTCAAAGTGTTCTACAAAGACAAAAGAGCTCAGCTCCCATAAAATGAGGTATCCAATTTCTTCGGATTCGTGTATTACAGACATGAAGCTTACTTTCGGATTTGAAAATAGCTCCAGAAACTGTTCTTTATCTCTTTGTTCGTCTACAGGAAAAGTATTGGTATAAGAAGTATAGATCCCTTGGACTCTATGATCTTCAGCAGAAGTAATCGGTAAAAATTCCATAATTATTATAAATCAAAGACACTCGGTCTTCTGGTGATAAAAATATCTTTAATCCACAAAGTGAATGCCAAACCCAGATAAATCAGAAAGAAAAAACCGGCTGTAGCGAAAGTAGAGTAGATAAAGAAGATTCTTAATTTGGATACAGGAATCCCTAGTTTAGCACCCGTTCTCGTCAGTACACCAAACCATTCTCTTTCCATTTTATGACGGATATTACTCAGCATTTCAAGATTCTTTTAAAAGTTTAAATCCAATACTGCAAGTTAAGCAATTTTTTTCTTCACATGAATTTTTATAGTGATAAATCAGGCTCTGGCTTTCCAAAGCATTGTTTACAGACACACCAAGTTTTTTCCAGCTCAGGATCACTGAATTTTTTTCAGCAGGAATATTTTGATAGAACTCTATAATGTTATCCACAATTTCTTCACTATGGTATTTATGGTAAGCATACTTTAGAGGAAGGATGGTGTTAAGAATGATGAGGTCAATAAAATCTTTACTCAAAGTCTTAGGTTGCACCCTTGAGATGGTTCCGAAATTAAAATGACAGTCCCAATATTCAGAAGCTTTTACTGATTCAAAAATATTGTAAAGTTCTTCAGTATTTTCAGCTTCCATAACTTTTGAAAATAAATTCTGCTGTTGGTAAAGAGCAGCAAGTTGAGACAGACGGATCGTAGGAAAATTAGGTGGACGTAATCTTAAAAATTTAGGATGAAATGTCAGATCAGGAAGTTTAAATTTTGCTTTAAGGAAATCAAATTCACGTTTCCATATTTTCATCTGTCCATCATCTGGATGTATAAGCCATCCTGAGATCCCAAATAATAAAGCCTCAAACTGTAAAGGATTCTGGCGGATCTTATTGATAATACTGAAATCAATACTTTCAGCAATTTGCCTGAAAATATGAGCATTTACCTTTAATCCAAAAGAATAGGCAAGACTGTGGAATAATACTACTTCAAAATTATTTTTATAAAGACTTAGGCTTTGCTCAAGTTCGGTAGATTTTTCCTCCAGTTTTTTCAAAATATTTCCTTCATGAAAATGTACCGGAATTTTATCTTTGTTAAAAATATTTTCACAGGCGATAAACTGATTGCCATTGATTAATTTTTCATATTTCCATACTATATTTTCATCAATATAATGTTTCAGCTCAAGAGTTGGAACTTGTTGATCCGTATGTTCTCTGATTTCAGTATCATGTTGAAAGACTACGTGGAGAATAATATTCCGGTAATTGGGATCCTGAGAATGATTGTGAAAAATCCAGTCCGAGGAACGGACATGCAGTTCTATATTGCCGGCAAGAACCACACCGTTGATTTTGATTTTTGAATCGAGAAAATCCGGGCCGGCATCTTTATTCCATTTCCCGAATTGCATAATCTCAACGGAGTTTCCTTCAATATCCTTGAAGTCAAAATGTTTGAAAACCTTATAGTTCCAAAGATATTGAAGTAATTTTTCCGTCATAGTGTGACGATAAATATAATAGAAATATTATACTTTCGTCAACTCCTTTTTAAAATTTTCGATAGTTGTTCTATACATTTTCTCGTATATAGGAAGAATGTTTTTCAAATCGAACTTTATAGCCTGCTCTTTCGCATTTTCTTTCATTTTGGTTAAAAGTTCCTCATTGCTTAAGAGCTTAATCGTGTAGTTGCTCATCGCTTCTACATTTCCGATTTCAGCCAGATATCCTGTCTCTCCCTGGATATTTACTTCAGGAATACCTCCTGCATTGGAGCTGATTACCGGAGTATAGGCTGCCATTGCTTCCAATGCTGCCAAACCAAAGCTTTCTTGTTCTGACGGAAGTAAAAATACATCAGAAAGCTGTAGGATTTTATAAAGATCATTTACTTTCCCCAACAGACGGATTTTTGAAATAAGCTCAGGATTTTCTTCAAGGAATTGATTCACTTTTTCCATATCCGGGCCTTCACCAATAATGATAAGTTTGGATTTTACCTTTTTTTCAACATTTTTAAAGATCTGTAATACTTCATCCACACGCTTTACGGGACGAAGGTTCGATACGTGGATCAATATTTTCTCATCAGGATTGGCAAATTGAGTCCTCTGACATTCTGTACAGTCGTCAAATTCAGTATTATCAATAAAGTTAGTAATCACCTGGATTTCCTTTTTGATATTAAAAAACTGAAGCGTATCCTTTTTCAAGCTTTCAGATACCGAAGTAATAGCGTCCGACTGATTGATGGAAAATTCTACAGCATGTTTATAACTCGGATGCTGCCCTACAAGAGTAATATCTGTACCATGCAAAGTAGTCACCAGAGGAATATCATTATTGTCTTCCTGTAGCATCTGTTTAGCTGTAAATGCTGCATATGCATAAGGAATCGCATAATGAGCATGTAAAAGATCCAGTTTATATAGATTAACAACCCTGTAGATCATAGAACTTAATGCAATATCATAAGGTTGATATTGGAAAAGTGGATAGGTCTGAACATTTACCCTGTGAAAGAAAATATTCGGATTAGTAATGTCTAATCTCGCAGGAAGAGCTGAGCTGATAAAATGAACTTCATATCCTTTATTGGCAAGGGACATTCCCAGTTCTGTTGCTACAATTCCGCTTCCGCCATAAGTTGGATAGCAAAGTATGCCTATTTTCATTAGATTATTGTTGTTTTGATGTTGTTTTTATTTTGTGATCATTGGGGAAACAGGATTCAGATCCATACCCATTCCTGCTTTTAATTGGTCATTGACCAATACAGGAAGTCTGCCCCATATTTTTGTTTTTCCATTTAAAGCATCCGCTGTTGCATTCATGGAATCATCATTGTTTTCATAAGAAACAAGAACTGTTGAAACCTTTGAAAGATCAATATCCTTTAGAGCATAAGCACTTCCGAATACACTAAGAATCACATTTTGATTTTTACTAAGGTCAGCAAGAACTTTCTTCGATTCTGCAGAGATTTTATATGGTTTATAAGCTGTTGAATTATCCTTATGAATACCTACAATCACTGTAGATCCGGAAGGGATTGTGCTGATTTCGCCTGCCTTTTTAATAATAATATTAGATCCCATTCTATTAGCAAATGTCTGATAAGGTGCTTCTTCTAAAGGAATGTAATAAGTCTGTTTTCCAGTTAAAGGAAGCAGTTTCTTTTCATCCTTTAGTAAAGTCAATGCATTAGAATAAAGGTTCTGAACCAAAGTTTTATGGGAATCATTATTCAAATCAGTATTGATGTTCTCAGGGTTTTTAGGAGTGTATTGAGTAAGTCCTAAGAAATATTTTGTTAAAAGAATTTTCTTTACGCTTTCTTCTACTCTGGATTGCGAAATCTCTTTGTTGTCAATGGCCTTCTGAATTAATTTTTACCTTCAGAAACGCCTTGAGAGAAAAGCATGATATCATTTCCGGCTTTAAAAGCCATAGCATCTAGCTCTCCCGGTTTGTATTTGTTGGCAACAGCACCCATATTTAAAGCGTCTGTGATGATAAGGCCTTTATACCCAAGTTTGTCTTTCAATAATCCTGTGATGATGTTTTTAGAAACTGAAGCAGGGATTCCTTTTCCAGATTCTAAACTTGGAACATATAAATGAGCGACCATAACACCACCAATTCCTTTATCCATTAATGCTTTGAAAGGTGCCAGTTCTATTGAGTTTAATCTTTCCATATTGTGGGAAACCACTGGAAGATCAAGGTGAGAATCCGTATTGGTATCCCCGTGACCAGGGAAATGCTTGATGGCTGCTAAGATATTATTATCCTGAAGTCCGTTAGAATAGGATAGGGCAGAATGAATCACATTATCTACCTCAGATCCGAAACTTCTGTTGCCGATAATAGGATTGTTGGGATTGGTATTGACATCTACTACTGGAGCAAAATCCCAGTTAATTCCCATTCTATGACAGTCTTCTGCAATTTTTGCTGACATCTGATAGACGAGATTCTTATCCTGAATAGCTCCCAAAGTCATTGCCCATGGAAATTTATGTGCTGTTGCGATTCTCTGGAATAAACCCCATTCTGCATCCATTCCGATCATCAAAGGAACTTTTGACTTCTGCTGGAATTCATTAACCAGGTTAATTTCTCTTGCGGCATCGTCCTGCATCAGGATTAAACCTCCGATTTTATCATTGGTAACAATATTTCTTACCTGGCTGATATAGTCTTCTCCTTTATTAGTATATAATGCAACAATAAAAAGCTGACCTAGCTTTTCATCTTGTGAAAGATTTTTATACGTTTTTTCAACCCATTGCTGAGCCTTTTTTAAATCTTCTTTTGAAGTATTTTTAGGCTGATATTGGGCATTAATCCTAGGACTGATCAATGCTGCAATAAAGAGTGAAGTATATAATAATTTCTTCATGACTTTTTGAATAAGAACAAAAATACAATTAAAAAAATTGACGAAAACAAAGTTTTTGAAATTTTTGGTATATGATTTGAATACGGAATATAAATAATAACTAAACATTTATAAAAATGAAAAAAATTCTTCCACTTATATTATTAGCAGGTTTAGGATTCTTAACATACAGTTGTGATAATAGCAACAACGATCCAGTTGTAGTACCTAATCCAAACCCAGTGGATAATGATACATTCCCAATCATGATGGATGCTACAGGAACATTTAATGCTGGTAATAAGTATGCATTGACTGCAGATATTAGTATTGCTACAACAGATGTTGTATTAGTATATAGAAAAGCAGATGGTGTTTGGCAACAAATTCCTAAAACAATTTATGTAGATCCATCAACTTCTGTTTCACCAAGAAAATTTGATTACAATTTTGTTTTCGATAACAAAGCAGTTCAGGTAAGAATTGATGATCCAAGCTTTACCCTTGGAACCATGTCTTCTGCAGAAGCAACTAAATATCTGAACGATCAAACTTTCAGAATTGTATTAGTACCAGCTGATCCAGCGAAAAAGACTGCAAAAACAAGCAGCAGTGTTGATTTCAGTGATTATAATGCTGTAGTAAAATATTATAATCTTGATGAGTCTAAAATTAAGACGATCAACGCACACTAATTAAGAAATATCTTTTCAGTTTTTTATAATTAAAAAAGCTTCGGGAGTTCTCTTCCGGGGCTTTTGATTTTAGGATAAAGATGAACCGGAAGAAAGGTTTGATAAATGCTTTTTATAGATCATTACAAAACTTGTGAGCTCTTGTCAGAATTATAATCAGTCAAAAATCAATAACAAAGTTTTTAATACATTTTACTTTTCTGGACTTAGTATATTATTATTGAATAAAAATAGAAATGAATGGATCTTTAGCTCTATTCAATTTTGATCGTTTTTTCAAGCCTTAAAGCTGGTATAGGGATGTATTTATGGACTATTTTATCTGTAGAGATATATTCCAAATAAAAGAGCTTCAGAATGTATTCTGAAGCTCTTATTTTATCTAGTTATCATTGTCATCGAGTAGATGACCAAAGAAATCTTTTTTTGTTTTTAAATAGCCTTTACTCATCTCATTGGCTGGAATCTGTAATGGAATCCTTGAGTTGAGATGTACATTGCTTTCAACCACATATTTTACCTTTTCAGGATTATTGGTCAAAAGGTTAACATCTTTTACATCCAATAGATTAAGAATTTCAATGGCTACTCCAAAATTTCTGTCATCTGCAGGTAGTCCCAGTTCAAGATTGGCTTGTACTGTATCAAGACCTTTTTCCTGTAATGAATATGCCTTTAATTTATTGATGATGCCAATATTACGACCTTCCTGACGAAGATAAATAATGATACCTCCGTTTTCGTGGATGTATTTCATTGCCGCATCCAATTGCTGGCCGCATTCACATTTTTTTGAATGGAAAACTTCTCCGGTAATACATTCTGAATGGAAACGCACATTCACAGGTTTTGAAAAATCTGTGTTTTCCGCGATAATAGCCATATGAGGCATCCAGTCATTTTCATTTTCCGAGAAAGCGATCATTCGGAAATTGCCGTGTTCTGTAGGAACATTGGCTTCCGCCTGAGTTTTAATCATTGATAGTTCAATTAGTTTTTAACTTCCTGGTAAAGCATCTTCAATAACGGAAATATTGGTTTTTAAACGTACCAAATATCTGTTAAGAACTTCATCATCATCTTTTTCAAGGCTTTGTCTTTGCTTTTGAATTTTCTTATATGATTTTTCGAAGCTTTTCAGAGCTCTGCTTTTTCCTGCAGAATTATTAGCGTCAATAGCATATAAATAATTCTGAAGGCTGTACTTCAAACTTGTGACCTCATCATTTAGCCCATTGTTTTTAAACTTAGGAAAAGTTGAGATAATATTTGATATTTCAGAAGCGTTTACGTTTTCCTTGATATTGATATTAAAACTCTTTTTGGAGCCTCTATCAGAATCAGAGCCCTTTGTATCGCTATAAAAATTATTTGACAGCGGAGAAAGGTTAAGCTTTTCCGTTGCGCAGGAAGATGTTAATAGTATTAGTACTCCAAAAAAAACTAGTCTTTTCATTTTTGTTGCCCTTTTTGATAAAGGATTGGGTTAAGACTTTCATCATTATACATTTTCATTTGTTTGTATACTTTCGTCTTAACGTTACCGTTTTCAATATCAGCAAGCAACTGGTCTATAGAAGTTGATAGATCTTCCTTCTGAGCAAGCAGAACATCCAGTTTAGCCTGGCAGTTGTTTCTGTGTTCCTCAGAAGCGGATTCTCTATTGGCTTCTAATGACATATGATAGACCTTTAATGCAAGGATGGATAATCTGTCTACTGCCCAAGCGGGAGTTTCGGTATTTATCTTTGCTTCAGGTTTAGGAGTTATATTTTCAAACTTATTAAGGAACCAGCTGTCAATATATTCTACCAGATCAGTTCTTTTCTGATTGGAGGCGTCTATTGTTCTTTTCAATTGAAGAGCTTCAGCCGGATCAATATTTTCATCTCTAATTATATCTTCCAGATGCCATTGAACGGTATCAATCCAGTTCTTTGCATACAAAATCCGTTCCAAACTATCTTTTTCGAACGGGTTATTAATTAGAGTGTTAACGTCATCAGACACGTGATAGTCTTCAATAGATTGATTGAAGACTTTCCATGCAGTCTCAGTAAATTTCATTAATTCTAAGGAATTTTAGTTACTTGTAGAATTATCTTTTGTAGAAGACGATTTATTTTCAGAACCTGGTTTGTCTTCTTCTTTTACCGCATCTTTAAATTCTTTGATCCCTGAACCAACTCCTCTCATTAGTTCTGGAATTTTCTTTCCTCCAAAAAGCAATACTAATAGTATCGCTACGATAAGGATATGTTGCCAAGATAAGGCAAGTATTGTTAGTGTATTCATCTCTTAAATTTTTGCAAAGTTACACTTTTTTTAATATGAAATCCAACCTAATGGATCAACTGGTGTGCTTCCGTTCCATACTTGGAAATCAAGGGTGTAAGCACCGTCAAAATCCTGAGCTACAGTTCCTACCGGAGTTCCTGCAGAAACTTGTTGTCCTTTAGAAACCCCTACACTTCCTAAGTTGGAATAAATGGTAAAGTAGTTTCCGTGTTTGATGATCACAGTTTTTGTCCCATCATTGTTAGCTAATACTGAAGATACAGATCCTGGATATACAGATTTTGCACGAGTGCCTGATGGTACGGAAATTTTGATACCATTGTTTTCCTCGGTAATATTTTTGAAAACAGGGTGTGGCTGTCTTCCAAAACGGTGAGTGATCTGTCCGGCTCTGTCTGCAGGATATCCTAATCTTCCTCTGTTGTCAGCAAAACTGCTTCCAGTGGATGTAGTCACTCCATAGCTTGTCATGGCTTTAGACTCTGCCGCTTTTTTCTCTTCTTCTTTTTTCTTGTTTAAAGCTGCTTCTGCTGCTCTGGCTGCTGCTAATTTATCTGCTGCTGCTTTTGCATTGGCTGCTGCTTCATCAGATGCTTTTTTAGCAGCTACTTTTCTGGCCTCATCTCTTGCATTGGCTTCTGATCTTGCCGCTTCTTCATTACGTTTTCTTTCTTCTTCAGCTCTTTTTGCCGCTAATTCTGCTGCTTTTTTAGCCTCAGCTTCAGCAATTCTTCTTTCTCTTTCTAAAGCTTCAGCTCTGGCTTTGGCTTCAGCTTCAATTCTTGCTTTTTCTCTTTCAGCAGCTAGTTTTGCTAAACGTATTTTTTCCGCTTCTGCTTTTCTTCTGGCTTCTTCTTCCGCTTTTGCAATTCTGATCTCTTCCGCAATAATGGCTCTGATCTGTCCTTCAAGCGCTTTAGATTGAACCTGCTTTTGCTTCAGTTCAACAGTAAGTTTAGCTTCGTTCTTTTTAAAATCAGTGACCAATTGCTCTTTCTGAGCTCTTTCTGCATTGATCGTCGCTAAATCCTTCTGTTGATTTACCAGAAGGTTTTCTTTCTCTTTTACAGAGCTTTGTCTTTGCGTAATGGTTTTTTTAATCTGGTTGGCGGCATCACTGATTTCGGCTGCCTTTTTATCCTGATAGTCTGAATATTGCTTTAAATATTGTACTCTTCGGATCGCCTCGCCCATGTTTTTAGCCGAAAGAATGAAGGTTACTTTATTCTGTACTCCTTTATTTTTATAAGCATTTACCAAGACTTCAGCATAGTTCTTTCTCAGAACGGCCAATTCCTTATTCTGGCGGTTGATTTCAAGCTGTTTCAGATAGATGTCATCTTCAATAAATCTCTTTTCTTTTTGAGTATTATTGTAGACTTTTTCTCTTAAGACTAACTTTTGATTAACGCTGGTAAGGTAGGCTATAGAAAGTTTAGATTCGCTTCTTGTTTTAGCTAAATCTGTATTTATTTGTGCAATTTGTTTTTTAAGTTCGGCATTCTGCTTCTGCAGCTGTTCTTTCTTCTGCTGTCCCTGGTGCAGTCCAAACATAAGAACACCTATTAAAAAGCTAAATTTTTTAATCATTTAATCTCAATTTTCTTATAACTGGATGGTACAGAATAAGGTGTTTCCATCCTCGAAAAGTCAAATTTCGTATTTTCCAGTAAAATTTGACTAGATTTTGAGCCTTTTATAATTATTTTAACATTTTGTGGAAGGCGAATTCCATTGTATTCACTCCAGTCACTGTATGATATTTCCAACTCATCCGGAGATAAAACATCTTTTAAGTTGACACTTAATAAGTCGTAATTGGTATCGTACTGCAAGGCAATTTTATATTCCCGGGTCTTTTCATCGGTTACAATTTTCTGGTTTACATTAGAAACCATTTTATACCCTTGTGCGTTTTGAGTAAGGGAAAATTGAGAGTCACTGATCTTTACAAAGGTTCTTCCCAATAAAATTTTCTCCAGGGATTTATAATCAATGAAATTTACATTTAAGAGATTATTCAGATAATCAAAATCCGAATCAATGTAGGTTTTACTGGTTTTGTCCTGTCCTTTTATTCCTTCTGGAGTAGCAATTCCTCGGGCTACATTAAATAACAGAGCTCTCAGGTTCATCCAAACCTTTTTATCATTTTCTATGTAAATTGTAGCATCCAATGTAGGAATGAAGCTTCCTGTTTCTACACGAACTTTACTGTCTATTTTGATCTGGTCAAATTTTGGCGGGATCAATACATGTTCGTAAAAGGTAAGTTTATCCCTTACCGATTGGTTTACGTCTTTTGGGTTTCTGTTATCTTCTGTTGTTTTGATACTGTCTCGAGTATTGCCTGTATCATTTTTTACCGCATTACGGGTTTTACAGGATGATAAAGCAAGAAGCAATAAAAGAAGCGGGATCCAATTTTTCATGTATTTATCTTTTTCAATTAAAAAAATACGGTGCAATATTAACGCCAAACCACACAAAACATTTTGTGTGGTTTGGCGTTATCTTATTTAAAATAAAGAAATTTTAATCTTATTTGGAAAGAAAATCCAAAACGGAATAATCTCCCAATGAAATTTCTCTTGCCACTCCAACATACTGAGCAGAATTGCCAATCATTGAGTTGGAAAGGTTTCCGTGGTTGATTTTCGTGTTTTCCTGAATCAGAGAGTTTTCAATGTTAGAATTTACAATAATTGTATTGTTTCCTAATGAAACACCAGGGCCTACTTTAGAATTAGAGATCTTTACATTTTCTCCAATGAAGCATGGAGGAATGATCAATGAGTTTTCAATCACTGAAGAAGCCGGATAATGGCTCATTTCTTCTTTTTCATATTCAAGGATTTTACTGTTGGTTTCTACGGTAGCATTTTTGTTACCACAGTCCATCCAGTCATTTACTTTACCAAGGGTAAACTTAGCTCCTTTGGCTCTAAGGTTTTCCAAGGCCATAGTAAGCTGGTATTCGCCACCATTTTTAATATCATTATCCATGATATAGTTTATTTCATCCATTAGCTTTTCAGCACTGTTGAAATAGTAGATTCCTATGATCGCAAGGTCTGATACAAATGTTTGTGGCTTCTCTACGAAATCAGTAATGAAACCATAGTTATCCAGTTTTACGACTCCGAATGCGGATGGATCTTCTACGCTTTTTACCCAGATTACTCCATCAGAATTTTTATCCAATTGGAAATCTGCACGGAAAAGAGTATCGGCAAAAGCAATCACTACATCACCTGTCATTGATTGTTCTGCACATTTGATAGCATGAGCCGTTCCAAGAGGATCATTTTGATAATATAGACTTCCTTTTGCTCCTAGCTTTTCAGCAATCTGAAGAAGTGATTTTTCGATCTCAGCGCCAAAATCTCCGATAATAAAAGCTACCTCTTCAATTTTTTCTCCTGCAACTTTAGCAATATCCTCCACCAATCTTTGTACAATAGGTTTCCCTGCAATAGGAATAAGTGGTTTTGGAACAGTTAATGTATGTGGACGTAATCTGGAGCCACGTCCAGCCATAGGAACTATAATTTTCATAGATGATTTAACGATGTTTTTTGTTAAAAAGTAGTGTATTTTTAGCTAAAAATAATAATTACGAGATTTTTAAAATCTAAGGCTTATCATATTTAGCAGCTTTGTTAGTTTTTAAGTTTAATGGTTATCAAAAGAGAGACCAAAGTTTAATTCTTCCTGATTCTTGATAAGATCATATCTTTTTCAGAATAGATCAGAATTCCAAGGAAAATTAAGAATAATAAATTGCTTGTTAAAATATTATAGTTAAGATATTTTACAATAATAAAACTGAAGACTCCTAGTAATAGTAAGAAGAAAGACATTTTCTTCATTCTATAAGGAATTGGGTAATATTTTTGTCCCAGCCAATAAGAAACAATCATCATGATGGTATATGCTCCGAATGTTGCCCATGCAGAACCAATCATGCTGTGGTAATAAGAGAGGGCTAAATAATTCAAAGCAATATTAATCCCTGCCCCAATCCATGAAATTGCGGTTCCAACACTCGTTCTGTCTGTTACTTTGTACCAGGTGGAAAGTTATAATATATTCCGAAGCAAAGATTTGCTACAACAATAATCGGGATAATGTCTATAGCGATCCAATATGATTTGTTGGGGATAAAAACGCTTTTTAACCAGGAAATATTGGCGATGATTCCTAACGCTACGGCACAGGCAAAGAAAGCAAAGTATTCTGCTACTTTAGCATATGTTTTCTTAGCATCACCTTTGTCCATTTGTTTAAAAAAGAAAGGTTCAATTCCCATTCGGTAAGCGGTAACAAATAAGGTCATCAATACGGCTAATTTATAGCAACCACCATAAGCACCGGCTTGTTCATCTGAAATATGATTTCTTTGAATTGATTTATCGAAATTTTCGTTCACCATAAAAGCAAGACCTGCCAACATCAATGGGAATGAATATTTGATCATTCGTTTGAATAATGAGGTAACGAATTGGAATCTTACTTTGAGTATTATAGGAAGTAGTAATAAGAAACCTAAGGCACTTCCCGCCAGATTACTGAAGAAAGGATAATCTACATTTTGGTTTAAGCCAAAGCTTTTTGATACATTTTCCGGAATCCAAAAGAATAGAGCCGCTGTAAAAACCGCTTGAAATATGGATTGGAAAACTCTTATCGCCGAATATTTGATAGGTTTATTATGAAAACGAAGCCATGCAAAAGGAATGACTAATAAGTTGTCAAAAAATGCAATTAAAGCAAACCATTTAATATATTGAGGATTATCATGATAACCTAAATAATCAGCAATGGGCTGATTGAATAAATAACATAAGGCAAGGAAGAGGGAAGAGGTTGAAAACAAAAACCAGAATGAAGTATTAAAGGTCTTTTTCTCATTGTCATCTTCCGCAGAGAATCGAAAATAGGCAGTTTCAAAACCGAATGAAAGGATAATATTGACAAATGAAATCCACGCATAAAGCTGTGTGAAAATCGCAAAACCCTCATTGGGAATTTTATAGATTAAAAGTGGATTAAGGATGAATAAAATAATTCTTGGAGCGATAGCACCTACTCCATAAATAATTGTTTGCCCTAATAATTTCTTATACAATTCGAAAAATTTTATGCAAATGTAAATATTTAGAAATTGATTTATTACGAGTGGTATTAAAATTCATTCATAAACCTTAATTTTGCTTTTTATAGAAGTTAAAAGCAAGATGTTATAAACTAGTGCTTGTATGTATTCATCTGTTCTGATTGATAACATGATTCCTTTCTAACCTCTCATTTCTAATCTAATTTCTAAAAAAGTAAAATGAAGACCCTAATCAAAAATGTAAATATTGTCAACGAAGGGAAGATCGTTGAAAGTGATATTTTAATAGAAAATGACTTAATTTCAAAGATAGCTTCTGATATTTCTGAAGATGCAGATCAGGTAATTGATGGTTCTGGAAAGTATCTTCTTCCGGGAGTGATTGATGATCAGGTGCATTTTCGCGATCCGGGACTTACCCATAAAGGAGACATCGAAACAGAATCAAGATCAGCGATTGCTGGTGGGGTAACCAGTTTCATTGATCAGCCTAATACGGTTCCTAATGCTGTTACTCAAGAGTTATTGGCAGATAAATATGAAATAGCTTCTCAAAAAGCATATGCAAATTATGGCTTTATGATGGGAGGAACAAATGACAACCTTGAGGAAGTTTTAAAAACAAATCCAAGAAATGTTCCCGGAATAAAATTGTTTCTAGGATCATCTACAGGAAATATGTTAGTAGATAACCCTGAGACTCTTGAAAATATTTTCAGTAATACAAAAATGCTGATTGCTGTTCATTGTGAAGATGAAGCGACTATTAGAGCCAATACTCAAAAGTATGTGGATGAATATGGAGAAGATATTCCAGTGAAGTTCCATCATTTGATCAGAAGTGAAGAAGCTTGCTATAAGTCTTCATCAAAAGCTATTGAACTGGCTCAGAAAACAGGGGCAAGACTTCACGTTTTTCACCTTTCAACGGCTAAGGAAATGGAACTTTTCAGAAATGATATTCCATTAAAAGATAAAAAGATTACAGCTGAAGTATGTGTTCACCACCTTACCTTCACGAATGAAGATTATGATACAAAAGGAGGTTTAATCAAATGGAACCCGGCTGTAAAAACACAAAAAGACAAAGATGCCCTTTGGGAAGCTTTGTTGGATGACAGAATTGATGTTATAGCAACAGACCATGCTCCTCATACTGCGGAAGAAAAGAATAATGTGTATACAAAATGTCCGTCAGGGGCACCATTAGTACAGCATTCACTAGTTGTGATGTTGGAAAATTATAAAAATGGAAAAATATCTCTAGAAAAGATAGTAGAAAAAATGAGCCATAATCCGGCAATTCTTTTCAGAGTGGAAAAAAGAGGATTTATAAAAGAAGGTTATAAAGCGGATCTTGTTTTGGTAGACTTGAATGCGGACTGGACAGTATCCAAAGATAATTTACTCTACAAATGCGGCTGGAGCCCGCTGGAAGGAATGAACTTTCACACTAAAGTTACTCACACTTTTGTTAATGGACATTTAGTTTATGATAATGGGAAAATTGCTGAAGAGAAATTTGGAGAGAGATTGTTTTTTGAAGTAAAAGAATAAGATTATAAAAATCAACAGAAGCGGGCTTTAGCCCGCTTTTTATTTTAGATATTCCATTGGCTTTAGCCAAAGCTTATCAATATGTAGATTAAAAATAAATGGTAGAGGATATTTATTTCTCACAGATTACACAGGTTTTTAGACTCAATCATCTGCTCAATCTGTATGATCTGCGTGAGCTTATTTAAATATAAAATTCTAGAGGAAATATTCTTTAGAATCTATTTTTTAGCCTTATTTCCCATATAAAATGTAAGTTTTCCACCATTCATGATCTCAGAATGCTTCAATGTGAAATTCTTGATCTCTTTTCCATTTAAGAGAATCTTTTGAACATATACATTTTGTGGGCTTTGATTGATGGCCTCAATCTCAAAAGTCTTTCCATTTTCTAAATTCAAAACAGCATTATCAATGGCAGGGCTTCCGATTGAATAATTTTCAGAGCCAGGTGCTACAGGATAAAAACCTAATGAACTTAAAATATACCATGCACTCATTTGTCCGGTATCATCATTCCCACCTAATCCATCGGGTGTTGCTTTATATTGCATCTCAAGAATGTGACGGATCTGTGATTGCGTTTTCCAAGGTTGGCCTGCCCAATTATAAAAATAAGCAACATGATGTGCCGGTTCATTTCCATGAACATACCCACCGATGATCCCTTCTCGGGTAATATCTTCTGTATCTGCAAAAAATTCATCAGGCAAATGCATCGTAAATAATTCGTCAAGCTTTGATGCAAATTTCTTTTTTCCGCCCATCATTGTTATCAGCTCATCTGGGTTTTGAGGAACAAAAAAGCTGTAGTTCCATGAATTTCCTTCGATGAATCCTTGTCCGTGTGTACTTAATACATCAAAATCTTTTTTGAAACTTCCATCGGCTAGACGTGGACGCATAAAACCAATGGTTTTATCAAAATTATTTTTCCAGTTTTCAGAGCGTTTGATGAACTGATTGTAAATTTCTGTTTCACCAAGGTGTTTGGCAAGTTGAGCAATAGCCCAATCGTCATACGCGTATTCCAAGGTA
The DNA here is from genome assembly GCF_030409875.1 of Chryseobacterium tructae. Lineage (NCBI taxonomy): Bacteria > Pseudomonadati > Bacteroidota > Flavobacteriia > Flavobacteriales > Weeksellaceae > Chryseobacterium > Chryseobacterium tructae. Next base: position 46,030 of record NZ_JAUFQR010000002.1, read on the forward strand.
TTTGAAACTGAAGTTCCGTTTTTTTCTGCAGGAATATACCCTAAGTCAATATATTGTCCGATGCCTTCATAATCTTTTTTGTTGGCTGTAGCTACGCAGGCTTTCAAAGCTTCTTTTGGGTCACCATTATAATTTCCTTTAATGATGGCATCTGCTACTACACTTACACTGTGATAGCCGCTCATACACCAGTTGTCATTGGCATAATGTGACCAGATAGGGAGCATTTTCATTGAAAACTGATTGTAATGTGCCATCATAGATCGCACCATATCATTGTTTCGCTTAGGCTGGATAATATTAAAGAATGGATGAAGCGCCCGATAGGTGTCCCATAGAGAGAAAGTTGTATAATTAGTAAAACCATCAGCTTTATGTACATTTTGATCCAATCCTTTATACTCTCCGTTTACATCCATATAGGTAGTAGGGTTGATAAATGTGTGATACATGGCAGTGTAAAAATTAGTCTTTTGGGTATCAGAACCTTTAATGACTATTTTATTGAGCTCTTGGTTCCATGTTTCCTGTGCTTTTGCTTTAACCTGATCAAAAGATAAGTTTCTTGTTTCTTTTTCAAGGTTTTCCAGAGCATTGGCCTGACTTACCGGGGAAATGGCAAGCTTTATTTCAATCGCTTCATTTTCATTAGTATCAAAATCAAAGTACATTTTCAGATTCTTTCCTGCGATCTCAGGAAAATTTTTTGTTTGATCAAACTTTCGCCAGAAACCTTTGTATACTTGTTTTTCATCATAGCTTTTCTGCCCATAGGATTTAAATGATTTTGAAAACTTCATCGCAAAATAAACCGTCCTGGTTCTTGCCCAACCATTGGTTTGTCTGTAACCTGTAATGGTATTTTCATTTTCTACACGGGCATAAGTCCAAACATTTTTTCCATCATAGTTATAAATTCCTGCCATTAGATCCAAGATAATATGGGATTGATCAGATTTAGGGAAAGTATATCGATGAACTCCCACTCTTGGAGTAGCTGTTAATTCTGCTAAAATGTTGTAGTCGTCAAGTTTCACCTGGTAATATCCGGCTTCTGCTTTTTCGTTCTGATGAGAAAATCTGCTTCTGTATCCGTTTTCAGGATGGGTTGCTGTTCCCGGGTTAAGCTGAAGTTTACCTACAGTAGGCATGATCAGAAAATCGCCAAGATCAGAATGTCCTGTACCACTAAAGTGAGTAGAACTGAAGCCTGTGATGGTTTTGTCTTCATAACGATATCCTGCACAATACTTGTACACTTCACCATTGTATTTCCCGTTAAGTTCGTAAGAAATAGAATCAGTTTCAGGGCTTAGTTGTATTGCTCCAAAAGGAACTGTGGCACCAGGATAGGTGTGTCCCATTTTTTCAGTACCAATCAATGGATTTACATATTGGTACAATTTTTCAAATTTTTGAGCTTTACAGTATAAGCTGGAAAATAAAAGAAAAAGAAAAACAGAGGTTGTGTGATTTTTCATTAAATGATAAATTTTCAAAGATTAAAATTAATTAAAATCATCATTTACTGTGTTGTTGTGAAAGAAATTTGTCTAGTATTTGTTTTTTTCAGAAAAGCGGAAACCTATTCCATGAAGGTTTTCGATCAGAATATCGTGTTCATCGGCCAATACCTTGCGTAATCTGGAAATAAATACATCCAGACTTCGCCCCATAAAATAATCATCATCCCCCCAAATAGCTTTCAGGATATCTTGCCTTTTTAGAACCATATTCTTATTTCGGATAAAATACAGAAGCAATTCAGATTCTCTTTGGGTAAGACTAATGGTACTCACGGTATCCTGTAATGTGTAATTTTTGGGATCAAAGTCATATTTCCCAACTTTATAATTTGAAGAATATGTGTTGGTTTTTTTCGAACGTTTCAGAAAAACTTCAATTTTCAGGATGAGTTCTTCTATGCTGAAAGGCTTTACCAGATAATCATCAGCACCTATTTTAAGCCCTTTTATGCGGTCTTCTTTTAATGCTTTTGCTGAAATGAAAATGATGGGAATATCAGAGTTTTTATGGCGAATCTGCTCAGCTACTTCAAATCCGTTCAGTTCCGGCATCATAATATCCAGCAGGCAGATATCAAAAATTTGGTCGCTAAAGGCTTCAAGAGCAGATTTTCCATCAGAATAGCAGCTGATGTCATAATACGTTTCCAGGCTATCTTGTATCAGGAAAGCAATCGTTTTGTCATCTTCCGCATATAAAATTTTAGATTTCTCCATAGGTATTTATTCAAATTAAAACGGGAAAAATAGAGTGGTGGTAATTCCTTTGTCCGCATTATTCTCAACTGAAATTTTCCAGTTATGTTCCTGCACAATTTTTTTTACATAAAACAAACCTAATCCAAAGCCATTAACCTCTTCACTTCTTTTTGTATTTATCCTGTAAAACTTCTCAAAAATATGAGAAATATTTTTAGCCGGGATTCCTATTCCATTGTCTTTAAACTTTAAATATAATCCTTTTGAATCTTTATAGGATGAAATCACAATTGTAGGTTTTACCTCACAATATTTAATGGAATTATCTAGAATGTTGTAAATGATGTTGGTAAAATGAAATTCATCAGCCATGATTGAAGTACTGTTGTCAATTTCTATATGAATGCTGAGGTCTTCGTCTTTTTGCTGTATAGCATCAGCAATATCCTGTACAAATAGGAGTAATATAATTTTCTGAAGCTTTAATGACATTCCTGAAGCATCATTTCGGGCAAGATTTAATATCTTTTCAATATGGCTGTTAAGTTTGTAGCTTTGATCGATAATAATGGAGGTATAGGTTTGCAGTTTAGTATTTTCCTTCACCATTTCCTGCTTATTGAGGGCTTCCGATGCCAAAAGGATTGAAGATAGAGGTGTTTTAAACTCGTGTGTCATATTATTAATGAAATCACGCTGTAATTCCGAGAATTTTTTCTGCTGAATGATCGTATAGATAGAATATACATATACAAGAAGAATGATGATCAGAGCAAATGTGAGCAAGTACCAGAACCGTAACGAACTGATCAGATAAGTTGCTTTATCAGGAAACCGGATAGAAAAATAATAGATGAGATTTTTATGCTTTGGAAAGTTGATTACCTTATTACTGGGCTGTTCCTGATGGGTAGTCATATACTTTCCATAAATCATTTTATCACTGTGACAGTTGTATAGAGCATATACATAATCGGTATTGATCTGAAGACGGGTGAATTCTGTTTTCAGATAATACTCAAGCACTACAGGATGAAACTCATTGTTAATGTTAACTACATAATAATCGTTGGCAATATTTTGAACAGGATTTTCAGTAAAAGAACTTTTTCCACCGGATAATTTTTCTGCGACTTCCATCAACGCAATATTTACCTTTTGATTGAATTTCTTATCTTCAAGATTATAAGCCTGACGAGCCCAGATCAGCTGAGCTATTAAAATACCGATAATAGCGATAAACCCCAGCGTTATAATGATATTGAGTTTTTTGATTTTCATTTTACAAGGCAATATTATCCAAAAATATCTATTAATCTTTTATCATTAACAACTCATTAACAAATGTTTGATAGCAGTTAACAAGTTATAGAGCTTATCTGCTTTACATTTGTGATATCATAAGGAAAAATACAAATGTATTTATGATATCTAACTATTAAAAATTTATACTCATGAAAAAATTAAAAATTACAGCAGTTTTAGCAGTTCTAGCTTTCTCTCCATTCTATGCTAATGTATTCTCAACAGAAGGTTCTTCAATTGTAAAAATGGTAGCTGATGGCATCAAATGGAAATCAGAATCTATAGATGTAGGAAATATTCCTCAGGGAAAACCAAAGATTATCAGATTTGAATTTACCAATACAAGTTCAAAACCGATCATTATACAAAATGTAGCTCCTTCATGTGGCTGCACAACAGCAGATTATACTAAAACTCCTATTCAGCCAGGTAAAAAAGGTTTTGTAGAAGCAAGCTATAACGCTGCAGCGGCTGGACCATTCATGAAAACGGTGAACGTTACAACCAGCGAAAGCAAGACACCTAAAACCCTTTCTTTCAAAGGAACAGTTGCTTCATAACTCATATTTCAATATCCACTAAAAGCTGTTTTACAGAAAGTAAAACGGCTTTTTTCTTATTACTATCTCCTGCATAATTTTAAAAAGTGAAAGGAAGAATAATTATATTAAATTTACATACAAAGTATCATTAATTTTCTTCAGGAATCTTTTGTCGCCTGTAGAATCTATATTATATTTATTAAAATCATTAAATTATGAGTATGTATACACAACCCATGTTGCGCGAAGGTGCACTAAAAGATAAAGTAGCGATTGTAACCGGCGGCGGAAGCGGTCTTGGAAAAGCGATGACCAAATATTTTCTTGAATTGGGAGCCAAAGTGGTGATCACTTCCAGGAATCTGGAAAAATTAGAAACTACTGCAAAGGAACTGGAAGCCGAAACTGGTGGAAAAGTTCTTTGTGTAGCTTGTGATGTAAGAAACTGGGATGAAGTGGAAGCTATGAAGGAAGCCACTATTAAGGAATTTGGTAAGATTGATATTTTACTAAACAACGCTGCTGGAAATTTTATTTCTCCAACAGAAAAACTGACTCATTCTGCTTTTGATTCTATTTTAGATATTGTTTTAAAAGGAACCAAAAATTGTACACTTTCTGTAGGAAAACACTGGATAGATTCTAAAACTCCAGGAACGGTTCTGAATATTGTAACCACTTATGCATGGACTGGTTCTGCCTATGTTGTACCATCCGCTTGTGCTAAAGCAGGAGTTCTGGCAATGACCAGATCACTGGCCGTAGAATGGGCAAAATATGGAATTCGTTTCAATGCCATTGCACCTGGTCCTTTCCCTACTAAAGGAGCTTGGGATAGACTTCTTCCGGGAGATTTACAGGAAAAATTCGATATGAAGAAAAAAGTTCCGTTGAGAAGAGTAGGAGAACATCAGGAGCTGGCTAACCTTGCTGCTTACCTTGTTTCAGATTATTCCGCTTATATGAATGGAGAGGTTGTAACCATTGATGGTGGAGAATGGCTTCAAGGGGCAGGAGAATTCAATATGCTTGAAGCTATTCCAAGTGAAATGTGGGATGCATTAGAAGCAATGATTAAATCTAAAAAATCAAATTAATTAATTTTTTTATATAAAAAGCTCCCGGATTTGTAACAATTCCGGGATTTTTTTTTACCTATACAAAAAGTTTTTCAAATGAATTGTAAATTTCCAATACTTGTTTCCACCGTTGCAGCTTTCCTTTTTACAGGATCGGTATACGCTCAGGAGACTCCAAAATATGATTATGTAGAAGCATTCAAACCATTCTTCTACCCTCAGACGGGTACGGAAACCCGCTCTGCAAGCGGGCAGCCGGGACATGCCTATTGGCAGAATTCAGCAGATTATCACTTAAATGTAAGTCTGAACGAAGATAAAAAAGAGATTGCAGGAACTGCTGAAATTACCTACACGAATAATAGCCCAGATCAACTAAGCTTCCTTTGGTTGCAGCTTGATCAGAATTTATTTGCAAAAGACTCCCGAGGTAATGCTGTCGTACCTTTGTCCGGAAGTAGAAATGGAGCTCATGGAGAAACTTTTGAAGGCGGATATACTATTAAATCTGTAAAGCTTGATGGCAAAGAAGTAAAATATACAATTACAGATTCAAGGATGCAGATTGATCTGCCCAAAGAATTAAAAGCAAAGGGTGGGGTTGCCAAAATTACCATCGATTATTCTTTTATTTCTCCTGCATATGGTTCAGACAGAATGGGAATACAGGATACAAAGAATGGTAAAGTATTTACTATGGCACAATGGTATCCAAGAATGTGTGTGTATGATGATGTATTAGGCTGGAATACTTTACCTTATTTGGGTGCTTCCGAATTTTACTTAGAATATGGAAATATTACCGCTAATATTACTGTACCTGCCAATCATTATGTAGTGGCATCCGGAGAATTGCTGAATGAAAAAGAAGTATATAACAAAGAAGAAATCAACCGATGGAATCAAGCCAGAAACAGTGATAAAACAGTAATGATTCGTCCTGAATCTGAAATTGGAAAAAACAAGGCAACAGGAACGAAGACCTGGAAGTTTAAAATTGTTCAGGCGAGAGATTTTGCGTGGGCTTCATCTGAAGGCTTTATTTTGGATGCTGCAAGAATTAACCTTCCAAATGGTAAAAAATCATTGGCTATTTCTGCTTATCCGGCTGAAAGTGCTGGCGAGAAAGCATGGGGAAGATCTACAGAATATACTAAAGCTGCTATTGAGCACTATTCAAATAAATGGTATGGATATACTTATCCTGCAGCAACCAATGTTGCAGGGAATGAAGGCGGAATGGAGTATCCGGGAATTGTTTTCTGTCATATGGATTCAAAAGGAGAAAGCCTTTGGGGAGTTACAGACCATGAATTCGGACATAATTGGTTCCCTATGATTGTAGGCTCTAATGAAAGACTATTTGCCTGGATGGATGAAGGGTTTAATACTTTTATCAATGGACTTTCAACAGAAGCTTTCAATAAAGGAGAATATTACAGGAAAAAAGATATGGCAAGAACGGGGAGTTTTCTGATGAGTGATCATCTAGAACCCATTATGGTAGGTCCTGATAATATGAAAGAATCAAATATAGCTGCATTAGCTTATTATAAACCGGGTGCTGGATTGTCTATTTTAAGAGAATCTATTCTTGGACCGGAAAAGTTTGATAAAGCATTCAGAACCTATATTGATCGTTGGGCTTTCAAGCATCCTACCCCTTGGGACTTCTTCCATACAATGGAAAATGTTTCCGGAGAAGAATTGAATTGGTTTTGGAGAGGATGGTTTTTTAATAAATGGAAAATTGATCAGGCAGTTAAGGAGGTAAAATACATCAATGGGGATTTTAAAAACGGAGCTCAGATTACTGTGGAAAACCTTGGTCAGTTGCCAATGCCTACAACCGTTCAGTTGAAATTCAAAGATGGGACAGTGCAAACTGTAAAGATTCCTGTTGAGGTTTGGAAGAGAAATAAAGAATGGAAATTTAAAGTGGACTCTAATAAAGAAGTTGCTGAGGTGAAATTGGATCCCAATTCTATGATTCCTGATAGCAACGTGAAAAATAATACATGGATACCTTCAGATGTAAAGCCGATTGATAAGATCAATGCTAAAGATTTTATGGGTACTTATGGAAGTAAAGAGTCTCCGGTTAAAATAACATTTATTGAAAAAGAGGGTAAGCTTCTTGGAAAAGCAGGTGAAAAACAAGAATTTCCTTTGGAATACCTAGGTGATGATAAATTTGCTTTTGAACAGGCGGGTATCACAATTGCTTTTAGCAAAGATAAAAAGACAATTACCCTTACTGACAACGGAAGGGAATATAAATTTAATAAAGAATAATCTTTTTTGTAAGAAGATAATTTAACATTATCATGATATAAATAAGGCTTCTCTCATCCAGAGAAGTCTTATTTTTGTCTCAAATTGATAGATTATATGGTGCGTTTCAGCTTTTCAATGATGTTTCTTATGCTTTTTGCATTGGGATTTTCACAAGACCTTACGGTAATGAGTTTTAATATCAGATTGAATGTTGCTTCTGACAAAGAAAACGCATGGCCGGAGAGAAAACAGGAGGTTGCTGATTTATTAACCTATTATCATCCTGATTATTTTGGAGTTCAGGAAGCACTTCCCGAACAAATGAAGGATATTAAAAATGATTTGAAGAATTACGATTATATCGGAGTAGGGAGAGATGATGGGAAACAGAAGGGAGAATTTTCTGCTATTTTTTATGATACCCAAAGGCTGGAAGTCGTAAAATCAGGAACGTTCTGGTTGTCCGAAACTCCTGAGAAGCCTTCAAAAGGATGGGATGCAGCATTGAACAGAATCTGTACTTATGCTATCTTCAAGGATAAAAACTCAAAAAAAGAGTTTCTGGCTATGAATCTTCACTTTGATCATATTGGAAATGTAGCCAGAGTAAAGTCTTCCGAACTCATTCTAAAAAAGATCAAGGAGCTTAATCCTGAGAATTTGCCGGTAACGGTAAGCGGAGATTTTAATCTTACGGATGATACAGAGCCGGTTAAAATCCTTTCACAGAATATGAAGGATACTTTTAATCATTCAGAGACGAAACATTATGGGCCTATAGGAACCTTTACGGCTTTTAATGTGAATGAAGTGCCTAAAGAAAGAATCGATTATATTTTCACAAAAGACTTTAAAATAAGATCTCACCGTCATATCAACGACAGAAGAAAAAACCTCCTTTATCCGTCGGATCATTTTCCGGTTATGGTAAAGCTTTCCTTCTAAAAAATTAAATGGTGGGAAAATCAATCTCAAATCCAATTCCTCTAAGGGATTGGATTTTTACATTCGGGTCATTACTAAAATACTTTCGCAGTCTGCTGATAAATACATCAAGGCTCCTTCCTGTAAAATAATCATTGGTTTCCCATAAATTATCCAGAATATTATTTCTTGTGATAGTAGAATGATTATGCTTCAAAAGATACAACAGGAGCTCCTGCTCACGGATTGTCATCCGGATATTTCCATTGGGGTGGGAAAGAAGAAGTTTTTGAGTATCCAGAGAGTATTCCCCAATCTTTAGCTGAGATTCTACAGCAGAAGGTGAAGTTCTTTTCAAAATATTTCTGATTCTCAGCACCAGTTCTTCAGGGTCACAAGGCTTGGCAATATAATCATCAGCTCCTATTTTTAACCCGGTTAAACGATCAATTTTTTGATTTTTTGCAGTTAAAAATAAAAGCGGAAAATTGTTTTTTTCCTTTATTATCATTTTTGCCAATGAAAAACCGTCGATATTAGGCATCATAACATCCAGAATACCCATCTGAAAAGGAAAATCAGTGGTAAGAAGAGGAATGATGTCCTCAGGATTCTGAAACCAGCTGACATCAAAGTCTTCCAGCTCAAGATATTGCTTAAGTATTGTTCCGAAATCAGAATCGTCTTCTGCCAGTAAGAGTTTAGTTTCATAAGGAATGGTTATTTTAAAAGTACTTCCAATACCAGCCTGGCTGGAGACATCAATCTTGCCATGATAGGAAGTGATGATTTCTTTCACAAAGTAAAGCCCAAGCCCAAGTCCTTTGCTATTATGAATATTATTCGATTGTATTCTGTAGAATTTTTCAAAAATATTTTTCAGCTCTTTACTTTCCATACCTTGCCCGTTGTCGGAAACCTCAATTTTCAGATGTTGAGAAGAGGTATTGATATTGACTGTCACAGTGGAAGCACCATATTTGATACTATTCTCACAAAGATTCTTGATCACTGTTTCCATAAAGTTTTTATCGAAAGGGAGCTGTATAGCGACTTTATTTTCAAATTTAAAATCTATTTTCGGATACGTAAAAGCCAGATCCTGAATAAAGAAATCCCAGTTTTCAGGTTGTATTGCAATTGTTTCATCCGGCGTTTCATCTTTGTGAAGCTGTAGCATGAGGCTTTCCAGTCTTGTAATTTGTCGGTCGATAAGTGGCAGGGTATCTGGGTTCCAGCCTTTCTTTAGTGTTTTGGAGGCTATTTTTAAAGTAGCTATTGGCGTTTTAAACTCATGGGAAATGTTATCCACAACAGTGTGGAGAACTTCTACCTGCTTTTGTTGCTTGATGAGGTTTTTGACCGTGAGAATATATAATAAAAGAACACTTACAAGTAAGCTCACGCAGCAAATAATTAATACAATAATCCCTCTGAACACGAGACTTTGTATATTTTCAATTTCAATTTCTGTTTTGGTCTCCACATGGAATGCATCCATATTATTTATCGTTTCTTGTCCGGAAGTTTCCTGGATAGAAGACGTTCTCCATGTTCCGATACTGGTAATCCGCGGTTTTCTCACCTTATCTTTTGTTTCATAAATGGTGACAGGTTGTTGTATCAGCTTAGTGCTGTCGGGAAGATGAAGGATTACATTATATTGAATTCTTACACAGATGATATATCCGTTTTTTTTGTAACGATCATGAATGTAAGTTGTTAAATTCTTGCTGGAATTTTTTTTGTTCTCAACCAGATATTTTAAGAAATCCTGTTTGTTGAGTTTTTTGTGATAGTATTCAGTGACAACTTTTTTCAAAGAATCACTTTTATTGTCACTGGAAGAATGATTGTTGACTACCTGATCAGTATAGACTGAAATATTCTGGTCTATAGATCTATATATCTCCCTTTCTTTAACCTGATAGGTTTGATATATAAAATATACCTGAATGCCCAGCAAAAAAAGAAACAGCGTGGCAAAAATATAAATCAGATTTTTATTCTTGGATATCATCAAAACAAAGATAAAGCTTTACCATTGTACTGAAACAGTATTTTTATCATTAACCTTTCATTAACCAATCTGCTGATATATAATATTTTTCTTAATTTTAAAACACAAAGACGATCCCATGAAAAAGCTTATTATTCTTTTTATAGTATTGCAGGTGACTGTAATGAGCGCTCAGACTCATCGATTCATCTATGAGCTTCAATACAGGCCGGATTCCAATGATCCCAATTATGATAAAGAAGAAATGGTGCTGGATATCAACCCTGGAGAAGTAAAGTTCTATGAATTTGAATTTTTGGTGAATGATTCCCTTAATGTCCTTCATGGAGGAATGTCTTCTCAGCACACCAGTTTGTCTGAACAAACCATCATTCGGAAAATAAATTCCAATAAAAATAAAAACTACTTTCAGATCAGAATGATGCCTTACTATTATGTTTTTGAAACTGAAGATAATATTCAGTGGAAAGTAGAAAATGATACCAAAAAGATCAATAATTATAACCTTCAGAAAGCAACTGCAAAATTTGGAGGAAGAAGTTGGACAGCATGGTTTACACCAGATATTAACATTCCCGAAGGGCCTTATAAATTCAGAGGATTGCCAGGATTGATATTGTATATTGAAGATGATAAGAAAGATTTTATCTACTCTTTTTCTAGAAATAATAATCTGCCCAAGACCTATGATACAAAAGGATTTCTCGAAAAACATTACTCGATGGATCCTATTACAATTGATTTTAAGAAATGGGTAAAGCTCAATCTTGAGTTTTATAACGATCCTTACGCCAGGATGAGAACAGAGTTTCAACCGGATTGGAATGTAAAAATCAATGGACAACAAATTAAAAGTAAGGAAGAATTTGCTGGTCTGACGAAACAAACGCAAATGGATATAAAAAAATATTATAATCCGATAGAATTGGATAAAGCCATTCCTTATCCATAAAATATAGCTTAGATGTATTGTAAAAGCCTGAATTTTTGATTCAGGCTTTTCATTTTTAAAGCAAAAAGGTCGTTAACCCATCATTAACCTTCTATTAACCGAAATTCTCCTGTTCAATATAGATTTTTGTACTGTAAATACAAGAGGTGATATGATATCATTCTTAAAAATATGACCATGAACAAAACTCTTCTTTTTCTGTGCTTTCCCATAATGATGATGGCTCAAAAACAAAAAATTGCAGGTACGGTGATGAACACCGAAAATGAAAAACTTTCAGCAGTGAATGTAATCCTTTACAATTCCAGAAATGAATTAATTAAAGAATTAAAAACTGATGGAAATGGAGGTTTCATGCTGGAAGATATCAAAGAACAAAATATAAAGCTGGTGATAAAGAATAATGGATATTCTTTATTTGAAAAGAATCTGGATTTGGAAAAGCCTGAAGCGTTACAAATTATTCTAAGAAAAGAAACGAAAGAGATCGAAGGAGTGGTCATGACTAAACGAAAACCGTTGATCAAAAGAAAAATTGACCGTCTTGAATTTAATGTGGAGAATAGTAATATTTCATCACTCAATGCATGGGAAATTTTAAAGAATACCCCGAATGTAGCTGTAAATAATAATGTTCTCACAGTAAAAGGGAGTGCAGGGATTTTGGTAACAATCAATGATAAAAAAGTAATGCTGACTGGCGATGAACTTAAAAATCTTTTGGAAAATACGCAGGGAGACGAAGTGAAATCTGTAGAAGTGATTACCAATCCACCTGCAAAATACGAAGCTTCAGGAAGTGCAGTGCTTAATATTGTTATGAAAAAGAACAAAATTGAAGGCTATCGTGGAATTTTGTCTTCAAAATATATTCAAACGCAATATGCAAAGGCTGTTTTCGGACTGTCTCAATATTATAAGAAGGATAAGCTCTCCGTTATGGCAAGCTATTATAAGGGAATGGGAACCTATCTCCGTGAAGGATCTGACTATGTTTATTATCCCGAAAGCCAGACCAGATGGGTGAGTACGATGAATAGGAAGGATAAAAACACTAACCAGAATACTCTGAATTTTAATGTGGAATACGAATTGGACAGTTTGACCAATTTGAGCCTCAACTATTCAGGGTATTTTTCTCCAAAATCTCATGGAATCTACGATGTGCCTACCGCCATCTACAACAATCAGGAAGTCATAGAATCTCATTATAGAACCCTGAACGATCATGAATCAAGTTCCATTAATAATTCTCTTAGCTTTCAGGTAGATCGAAAGTTGAATAAAAAGAGCAATCTATCCTGGGTCAATTATTTTACCAGCAACAATGCCAAAAAATACCAGAATGTAGCCACCCATTTAAATTTTGCAGGCGAGGCTCCCAGAGAAGAAAATTTCATGACCCAAAATAAAGCCGATGTGCAGCTGTATTCTACTCAACTGGATTATCAATGGAAAGGGGAAAAACTAGAACTGGAATCAGGAGCAAAGTATAGTTTTGTAAAGACAAAAAGTACGCTTGATTTCTCTGACAATGAAAATGGATTTATAGAATACAGACCTGAAAAAAGCAGTATTTTTGATTATAAAGAATATAATTTTGCCTTGTATTCTTCTCTAGCATACAATATAGGAAAATGGAGCTTTAAAGGTGGGCTTCGTGCGGAAATGACAGACCTCGAAGGAGTTGTTTCTGAACCTTATGAGCAAAATAAAAGTAACTACTGGAGCTTTTTTCCTACTTTTTATGCACAATACACCACCGAAAATAAACATGAGTTTGGTTTTTCCTATGGCAAAAGAATCAGCAGACCTAATTATTCATGGCTGAATCCGGCAAAGTCTTATTATAATCTGTTCTCTTATTTTCAGGGAGATCCACAATTGAAGGCAACCATTATTCATAATCTTAACCTTTCTTATTCCTGGAAAGACTGGCATCTTGATCTGTATTACCGTAAAGAATTATATCCATCTATGGAAATCTCTTATCAGGTGCCGGAAACCAATAATGTAGTTTACCATTTTACCAATATTGAAAAAGGACAGGCATTTGGACTAAGCTTGTACAAAAATGTCCAGATAAAACCCTGGTGGAATATAGTAGTCTCTGAAAACCTGGAACACAACGAAAATTATTTTAATGGAGTAGATGGTATTCTGCATCAGAATAAGGTTTGGAATTTGATGTCTAATATCTCTGCCAATTTTACATTAGATAAAACTAGTGATTGGAAAATGGAAATGGGACATCGCTATTATTCGCCGGGGGTTCAGGGGCCTTTCAGGATTTCTGCTACCTGGTCTGCTTATTTTGTAATGAATCGAAAGTTCTTTAATAAAAAGCTGGAAGCATCATTTTTTGTCAATGATATCTTTAGAACAATGGGGCAGAAAGTAGTTACCAAATATGCCAATCAGGATAATTATTTCCTGGATTATTCGGATACTCAAGGGGTCACATTATCTCTTAAATATAACTTTGGAAACCAAGCTGTGAAGAACGCAAAAACGATTAGAAAAACATCAGAACAGGAGAGGCTTTAGAATGTTTTAAATAAAAAAGCAATTACCATAAAACATTATTATAAAAGAAATTACTACTTGGTGTTACATTTTCGCTATTTTTGATACTTATCTTAAAAAGAGATCATTATGAAGCGAATTTTTTCCGGAATGTTGGTGGTTGTGTCTTTGTTGCAACTTTCCGCTCAGGAATTATATATGCCGAGAAATATTAAAAGAGCCTATGAGAAAGGAACCCGTGATATTTCAGGGGCACCGGGTAAAAACTATTGGCAGAATAAAGGAACTTACAATGTTGATGTAAAAGTAGATGCCAATACGAAGGTCGTTTCCGGAAAAGAAACAATTGTTTATACCAATAACAGCCCGGATAATCTGAATGAATTGGCAATTAGATTTGTGAATAATCTGCACAAACCGGAGTCTCCAAGATCCGGATCGGTTTCCAAAGATTTCCTGTCCACAGGGCTTAAGATTAAATCATTTATTGTAAATGGTGAAAAATATGATATCAATAGTGATGATTGGGGAACTGTTGAAAAAGTAAAACTAAAGTCAGCTCTAAAATCAAAATCAAAAGCTGAGGTTAAAATTGAATGGGAATATCCGCTTTCTGTACAAAGTGGGAGAGAAGGTCAGATTGATCCGGAAACATTCTATGTAGCGTATTCTTTCCCAAGAATTTCTGTATATGATGATTATAATGGATGGGATATGCTTCCACATTCCGACAGACAGGAATTTTATAATGATTTTAATGACTATAGTTTTGCCATCACTGCACCAAAGAATTATGTAGTATGGGCAACCGGAGATTTCCTGAACCCGGAATCTGTTCTTCAGCCTGAATATTTGAAAAGATATAAAGCTTCATTGAAAAGTGATAAGCTAATGCAAATTGCTAGCGAACAGGAAATGAAGTCCGGAAAAGTAACCCAGCAGAATAAATGGAATATCTGGAAATTTAAAGCCAATCATATTACAGATTTCTGTTTTGCTTTGAGTAACCATTATGTATGGGATGCGGCAAGCGTTCAATTGAAAACCAAAAGAGCAAGTGTTCAGGCAGGATATAAAGCAGGAGCTAAAGATTTTGAACATTATGTAGACTGGATGCGCTATAACCTGGACTGGTTTTCTAAAAACTGGCCGGGAGTAGAATATCCATATAATGTAATGACGGCTATTCAAGGGTATGCAGATATGGAATACCCAATGATGATTAATGATACAAGTATCCCTGATGATCTTCAGGATGCAAGACTTACTGCAGATCATGAAATTGCTCACACTTATTTCCCTTTCTATATGGGAATTAATGAAACAAGATATGCCTTTATGGATGAGGGTTGGGCAACTACTTGGAATATTTAATTGGAATTGATGAGAATGGTGAAGCGAAAGCTAAAGATTTCTATAAAAACTTCCGTGTGAAAAGATGGATCAATGACCCGTCAGCGGAACAGGATCAGCCGATTATTACCATGAGTACACAAGTAAGTGGTTCCGGATATGGAAACAATTCATATGTGAAGTCATCCTTATCTTATCTGGCATTAAAGGATTATCTGGGAGATGAGTTATTTAAAAAAGCATTACATCACTATATGAATAACTGGAACGGAAAACATCCGGTTCCATGGGATTATTTTAATTCTATGAGTACGGGTTCAGGAAAAAACCTGAGCTGGTTCTTCCAAAATTGGTTTTATACCAATAATTATATTGATTTAAAAGTGGCCGGAGCCTCTCAAATGAATGATTTGCTTACTGTGAATGTAGCAAATATAGGAGGGTTCGCCATTCCGTTTGATGCAGTATTATCTTATGAAGATGGGACTACAGAAAAATTACATTTTTCACCATCTGTGTGGGAAAAAGATCAAAAGATAGCTGATCTTGTGATTCCTATCAAGAAAAAAGTGAAATCTGTACAGCTGGATGGTGATATTTTCATGGATTATACACCGGGAGATAACAGTAAAACTTTATAAAATGAAAGCCTTCAGATTTGAAGGCTTTTTATTTTAAAAAAATGCGGTTAATCTTAAACCAAGGGTAATATAACTTATCTTTTCTTTAGCAATAAGATTATTCAATTGCTGATCCAGCTCTGCACTTTCTTTGATTTCATCGCTAAAGTGATAACGGATGGTAGAATTGATCAGGTTATAATCCGTATAGAAAGTAAGACCTAATCCAGGATTAAACTTATAAGTCATAGAGGCTCCTGTATTCCAACGGAAAGAAGGTTTCGGTTTGTACCTGGCGATCTGAAGTTCATGATTAGGAGCATCAATATTATCCCCTTTACAAATACTTTTCCGCTCGCGGTAGCTGCGTAGCCTCCCGTTACTTTTAAAGTAAGCTGCCATTTATCAGAGAATTCATGAGAGAAATAAGGACCGATACCTGCTGACAAAAAGCCCATAGATTGAGTCTTGACCTCATGGTCACCAAAATCCTGTCCATCATCAAAAGTAATTCTTTGAGATTTAATAGGAAAACTACTGAAAGTGACATCTGCACCTACTCCCCATTTTTTAGAGAAGAAATAGGCACCTTCTATTCCGCCTTCAAAACCAACTTGTTTTTTATCATCCAATTCAGATTCTCTCAGGAAGTTGGTGGTACCTAATGCCGTACCCATTTTCAATGCAAGGAAGGAAGGATAATCATTTCCTTGTATTCTGGATAAAATACTTAAATTATCTCCCTTGTTCTTATAAATTTTATCAATAAAGAAATATCCAAGTTCTGTAGATATAATTCCGATTCCCGCCCCAGCAAGAATATCAGGAACCCAGTGTCTGTTATTTAAGTTTCGTCCAAGTCCTGTAATCGTAGCAGAACCATATCCGGCAATACTGTAAGCCGGATTTACCATCCCATATTCTTTATGCAAAAAGCTGGCATTGGTAAAAGCCATGGCAGCATGTCCTGATGGAAAAGAGTTGTTTTTAGATCCATCCGGACGTTCAACTTTTGTCGTATATTTAAGAGAATTCACAAGGATTCCCATGATCACCAAGCTGGCACCATAAGATAAAGTAGCTCTTCCAATATTGTTTCTTCCTTTTACACCTCCCAATTTCAGTCCATAAACGGCTACGGCAGGTGCATATTGAAGATAATCATCATATTTTACCTTGAAGTTGGGGAGGAATCGGTTTCTGACCTCACGGATATTTTCTTTTTCTCCCCATGTTGCAGCAGCGGCAGTAAAAAGAATGGCTGGGGCCACAGATTTTTTTACCCATTCCTTCTTGAAAAATGGCGCAGACTCTTTTATGGGTGTGTTGGTGTTGATTAAAGCAATATCCTGCTTAAGGTTTCGAGATTGGATTGTATCCTGTGCTTTATAACTATATAAATGCAGTAAAATCCCTGATGCTAGGGCTATTTTTTTCATCGTTGTGATCCTGAAATTTAATATCGTGTAAAAATATAAAAAAAATCTATCCCAAAAATTGAGATAGACTATTTTAATAAATTTATAATATTTCAGCTGATATTATTAATTATCTTAACCCAGCTCTTGGTCCGGATGCGGATACTACAGCCTGCATTCTTGTTTTTTGATTAGCAGAAAACATATACATGGACTTGTCATCTACATAATCCATATAATTCATAAACATTTGAGAACGGCTTACTCCACCACAAACTCTGTTCAAAGGATATGTTGGATTTCCGTAATTAGGACCTGGAGAAGTTGGAGTGTCATTAGAGTAATCTGTTTGGCAGCCTGCATCAGATGATCCCCAAAGGTGTGGAAGGTTTAAGTAATGGCCTACTTCATGCGTTACTGTTCTTCCTAAGTTGAACGGAGCTGAAGCGCCAGTTTTTCCTATATATTGATAACCTATCACAAGACCGTCATACCACTGTCCTGCATGTTCCGGATAATAAGCATAACCTAAAGTTCCAGGCTGGCTATTTTCGTCCAGAATTGAATTAACAACCCATATATTCAAATTTTTATTTACATCAGTAGCATCTATTCCACCGGTACTTGCTTTCTTCATCTGCTCAAGATCAGATCTCCAGCCTGTTTTTGAATTCTGTTTACGGTTAGTAGCCACTAATTTGAAACGGATTTTTACATCACCTGCTGCTGAAGGTTGAAATGCTGAAGGAATCTTGGTAACGTCAGTGTTGGTAGCACCATAATCAGCATTCAAAACAGCAATTTGTTCAGCGATTCTTGCATCGGAAACATTTTGGGTTGAAGTATTGTAGATCACGTTAAAAACAACCGGGATTTCAACGGTTCCATCTGCAAGTACTTTTCCAAATTTAATATTTTCTGCAAATTTTTCAGTACCGAATTCAATATCGGCTATTTTTTGTTTAAGTGCAGGGTTTTTCAGAAGCATTGCTTGTCTTATTTCTTCAGACGGACATTTTCTCTGGGTAGCGGTTGAAGCAGTAGGAGAAGCTTCTGAATTCATTGAGGATTCATTTTGATTGGTAATGCTGTCATTATTACAGGCTGACATAAAGCTCAGAATCAGAGCTCCTAAAAAGAGTTTTTTCATATCGTTATAATATAATGTGGTTGAGGGTATGAAATTATATCATTTAAAATTAATATGCAAGTTTTTTATCCAAAAGCTTGATAAATGTTTATTTTATCTACGTTTTAATTGAATATATTTCAATATAATTACATTTGTTTTGTGTTTTAATTAATTATTGATTATTGTTTTATATTTCCCTTTTAAGTGTGTTTTTAAGTGAAAATAAATTATATTTCTTGATTATTTGTAGAATATTTTTCGCAATGAATCAATCAATGAAATAGCTTTAAATGAGAGTTGTAATTATTGATTTTTTTATCTTATTCTTCTTAGTGTATGGTTTTGATGTGGGGGAAATAAAAAAAACTATCTCAATTTGAGATAGTTTTTAAAAATTTTTAAAAAATGGATTTTTAATTAACTCTTAATCCAGCTCTTAGTCCATTAGCTGCTACTACAGATTGCATTTTTGTTTTTTGCCCTGCAGTAAACATATATAATGATTTGTCATTAGAGTAGTCCATGTAATTCATAAACATTACAGATCTCTTCACACCATAACATGTATTGTAAAGTGGATAAGTTGGGTTGCCAGTATTAGCAGTTGTTTGGGTAGGAGTATCTGCAATCAAATCATCTCCACAAGTTTTATCTCCCCAAATGTGTCTAAGTCCCATATAATGTCCTACTTCGTGAGTAGCTGTTCTTCCTAAGTTAAAATTAGCGGATGTTCCGGTTTTACCAAAAAATGGAGCTGCTATTACGACACCATCTTTCCATGTACCAGAATCTTCAGGCCATGATGAGAAACCAAGGACATCTCCTTTAGTGTCTGGCATACGCCCCACTACCCAAATATTGAAGTTGTTTGTGGTGTTCGTAGCATCAATTCCTCCTGTAGATGCTCTCTTCATCGTACTGTTGTTAACATCTGTTGGTCCCCATGATGATTTTGTAGTCGATTTTCTAACCGTATTCACTAGTTTGAATCTTACCTTTACATCACCTGCTTTTACTCCTTGAAACTCTGTAGGTATTTTTGAAACATCAGTGTTTGTTCCACCATAATCAGCATTTAATACGGCAATCTGTTCTGCAATTCTTGTATCTGATACATTCTCAGCAGTTGTACTGTATAGTACATTCACTACTACAGGGATCTCAACAGTTCCGTCGGCTAGAACTTTTCCCATAGCCATATTTTTGGCAAAATTTGTCGCATTAGCTTCAAAATCAGCAACTTTTTGTCTTAATGCCGGATCGTTTTTTAAGGCTTCATTTCTCATTTCTTCTGAAGGACAATTTCTTTGTGTAGCACTGAGAGGAGAAGAAGCTTCTGAATTCATTGGTGTTTCATTTTGGTTGTTTACGCTGTCATTATTACAGGCAGACATTAATCCCAGAGCAAGAGCTCCAAATAATAGTTTTTTCATATCGCTTTTAAATTTTGAGAATGTGAAATTATATTATTTGAAATTGATGTGCAAATTATTTTGCATTTTATTTAAATTATTCTCAATCAATAGAGGTTTTAATTGAGTATTATTTATTTAAAATAGCGTTGTATTGAATTTTAGTTAAAATTGAATATATTTGATATATTTCACAATTATGTGGGTTGGGTGAAATAAAAAAATTCTATAACGAATTATTTTTATAGAATTTTTTTAATATTATTATTAGCTGGCAAAGCCATTTTTAATGGCAAAAACGGCTAGTCCAACACGGGTTTTTAAATCCAGTTTTTCACATAATTGGTCTCGATAGCTCTCAACTGTTCTGGGACTGCAGCACATTCTATCTGCTATCTCTTTATAACTTAGCTCAGTGACTGTATATTTCAGGAATTCTTTTTCCCGTTCGGATATTTTTATAGAGATTTCGGATTCATTAGCTTTGTTGAGATTGGAAAAGATAATCTTTGAAGCCCATTCGGGGTAAAAGAATCCGTCCGTATTTAGCCTTATTAAAGCTGTTTCCAGATCTTTTGGGTGGGTATTTTTTAAAAGATATCCCTTTGCTCCGTTTTTGATCATTTTAATCACACTATTATCATCGCCCTGCATACTCAATGCCATTATTTTGATATCCGGGTGATTCTTGGTAACCCAGGCGGCTGTTTCAAAACCATCCATCACGGGCATGCTGACATCCATAAGAATGATATCCGGAATCTTATTTCCCTCTTCAAATTTTTGAATCAGATCTTTGCCGCTATCACAGACATAGATAACCTCAAATTCACTGAAGTTACCAATAATCCCTTCCAGGGCTTTAGCTATAAGTATATGATCATCAACAATTACAATTGTTTTTTTCATGGTTGCTTTTTTAAAATAATATTAAGTTGGGTGCCTACATTTTTTTTACTCTCAAGAAGGAAGTCGGCACCGATAATTTCAGCCCTGTTTTTCATATTGGTAAGACCGATACCGTTGGATTTTGTACGAGCAGTATCAAACCCAATCCCGTCATCACGAATAGTGAGTTCCCAAAGAATACTTTCAGAAGTATCTAAACTGATCAAGATATTTTTGCAATGAGAATGTTTTATACTGTTTTGAATAAATTCCTGAGTGATCCTGAGCAGAAGATTTTTATGTACAAAACCCAAATCCAGCTGATCAAAATTATGTTCGAAGCTGATAAGGCATTTCTTCAATGAATTGGTATTGTCAACTTCTTCCTGAATTAAAGTAATGATTTCTTTTTGACTGATATTATCATCCGTCAGCGTTTTTGAAAGGCTTCGCAAATCCTGTAAAGATTGATTGATGATTTGTGAAACCTGGTCAATTCTTTCGTTGGCCTCCGGAACTTTGTTCTCATAAAGCATTTGTTGAACATATAGACTCACAAGGGTTAGTTTTTGTCCGATATTGTCATGCAGTTCCCGCCCAATTTGCTGCATGGTAGCCTGTTGGATCTCCAGTTGAGTAGACAGTAGTTCCCTCTGGTGAATTTCATTTTTCATTTCGATCTCATTAAGATATTCTTTTTTACGCTGCCTGTAGTTTCTGATATAGATAGCTACTGCAACGGCAAACATTACAAAGAATGTATTGAAAAGAATGATTGTGACTATTAATTCTGCTTTCCCCATATAAATGAACTTGCGAATAAAATATACATTACAGCTCCGGACACCTGAAAATAAGCAAAATAAAGATCCCATATATCTCTATATTCCCAAAGAAGAGACATGAAGGTGAAAAATGGGAGCGTTCCTATATAAAAAAGAGTAATCCCCAGGTTGATATAAAACATCCTGTTCGTACTGAATTTTAGAATCTCCGTTGAGTTGACCTGCTTATAATATTCCATGACTACCAAAACCATTAAAAATAAGCAGCCTAAAGTATAATTTAAAGAATAAACAACCTTTTTTTCCATGAAAAGCGAAAGTTGTGGAATAAACGCAGCAAAATACAGTGCAGAAAATATATAGAACAACTTTGGTTTTTTCAGAGACTTTATAGCATACAGCCAATAAAAGTATATAAATTGCAATGGCATTACAAAATAGTTGTAAAAGATAATCCTATCGATACGAAGAGGTTTTTCTGCCCATTTCACAGAAGATTCGCACAAAAAAATAGCAATCAGGTACAAAGAAAAATACTTCCAATGCTGTTTTTTTATGCGGTTGAAATAAATAATGGAAACTAAAGCAGCTATTGCTTCTCCAGTATACATGAATTGTGAGAAAAACCTCTGAAATTCAGTCATTGCTTATAATAAAATTCTTTTAATTGATACTAGAACATTCCTCTGGAATTTCCCGGAGGAGATAATATTCCGCTATTTTCTCCTAACTCTCCAGGAGGTTCTTGTCCACGTGCAGTAAGGGCAAGATGGGGTGACTTTCTTTTTTTAGTCTGTAAAGTATGAAAATCACAATTGAAAATTTCCCCTTCATATTCTTTTTTCAAGGTAGGGATCATGACGAGAGTATGTCTTCCAGAGTATTCGTGTGGTACAGGGTGACTTTCCATCATATCCCAATTTTCAATTGTTGGATATGCAGCATAGTAAAATCTGATTCCCAAATCTTCAGGAGTATAATCAGGATTTATTTTACTGGCTTCCTGCTCCATCAGATTGATGAAATTTTTCAATTTAGGAAGATCAAACCATATCGAATTAGCGTCTTCTATTCCCATGGCTTTGTTGATAGCATTCATTTGATTCTCACGATAATTGTCAATAAGCGCCTTCATCAGCTCATTTGACATTATTCCTGATACAGCAGAATAGCGCTCATTAGTAGATTCTGTTTCATAACTTAGTTTTATAATGGAATATCCGTATTTCTGCAAATTTCGTAAAAAAATAAGTTATAAAATAGAATAGGGAATAGGGAATTATACTATTATTTTTTCCGTGTTTTTACGGGTTGCATATGAATGGGAAAAGGATGATGTAAAACTAATCGATTGTGTATAAAAAAAACGGAGAAAATTCTCCGCTTCTATTTAAATGCATCCATATTTTTTAGGATCTCTGCAGACCAGACCTGCTGTACAGCAAAGACCGGTAGGGCAATTCCAGAATTCGTCACATGCAATCATTGGAGGAAGAACTCCACCCGCGATTTTCTTTAACTCTTGTCTTTTTAACTTTTTCATACTGATTTTGTTTAAGTTATTAATTTGTTTGTATGATAAAGATAGTTATAATTCACTGGATTTTGATAAAAAATGAAAGGATAATAAATTTCTTAACCCCTGATGAATATATATATAGAAATAGAATATAGATTATTCATGTATCGGAATATCATAAATGCTAATCAGATGTAAGGCTTTATCATTAATTGTGATTTCGAGCCTGGAAGCTGTAACTATGTAAGAGACGAGCCACACCAGATTTCTGTCTGTGTTTTTATATTTTTTAACCTTCTTTTCAGCATTTTTGAAGAAGCTTATTAGCATTTCTTCTACCTGAATATCACTTATATGATCATTATTCTTTTTAATTTCTTGCAAAAGATATTTTCTTGCAAGCTTATCAGTAGCTGCAATGGCTTGGCTTTCATTGTGTTTGAACTCTTTATCTTTGCTGTTTTGGTGAGGCGGAATGGGCGGATAGTCTTTATTTTGGGCGCTGGAGAGAAACGAAAGCCCTAAAAATAAAAGAATAATTAGCTTTTTGTACATGATTATAATTTTACTCTAAATTATCGAAAAAAAATAAGTGCCGCAGATTTTCTCTACAGCACTTATCTACAAAAATTAATATATGAAAAAAAACTATTTTATTCTTTTATTGTTCAGTCGGTCTGAATACTAATCCTGTTTCCACAAAGTAATCCAGCGTAATTCTGTCACCATCATTTACATTTCCTGCAAGGATTTCTTTGGACAGTTTATTCAATACTTCCTGTTGAATAACTCTTTTTAAAGGTCGTGCTCCAAATGCCGGATCATATCCTTTATTCATCAGATAATCTACTGCATCCTGAGTGAAAGTCATGATGATATTACGTTTGGCTAACATCTCATTGAAGCCTCTCAACTGATACTGAACGATTTTTCCAATTTCTTTCTTTTTTAAAGGCTGGAACAGTACAATCTCATCAATTCTGTTCAGGAATTCCGGTCTTAATGTTTGCTTTAAAAGATCGAAAACCTGATCTTTGGTTTTATCCACAATCTCATCCTGATTTTCCTCAGTTAAGTTTTCAAAATTCTCCTGAATAAGGTGAGAACCTAAATTCGAGGTCATAATGATGATTGAATTTTTGAAATTTACTACACGGCCTTTATTATCTGTTAAACGACCGTCATCCAAAACCTGAAGCAAAGTGTTGAAAACATCAGGATGTGCTTTTTCAATCTCATCTAAAAGTACTACTGAATAAGGTCTTCTTCTTACGGCCTCAGTCAATTGCCCGCCCTCATCATATCCAACATATCCCGGAGGAGCTCCTACCAATCTGGAAACGCTGTGACGTTCCTGATATTCACTCATATCAATCCTGGTCATATTGTTTTCATCATCAAATAAGAATTCAGCTAATGCTTTTGCAAGCTCAGTTTTACCTACACCAGTTGTTCCTAAGAATAAGAAGGATCCGATTGGTTTTTTATCATCACTCAATCCGGCTCTGTTTCTTCTGATGGCATCCGCTACAGCTTCAATGGCTTCATCTTGTCCTACAACTCTATGATGAAGTTCTGTTTCCAGATGTAATAATTTATCTCTTTCAGATTGCAGTAACTTGGTGACAGGAATACCTGTCCATTTGCAATGACTTCAGAAATATTTTCAGAAGTTACTTCCTCTTTGATAAGCTCGTTCTGATGGTTCTGCATTTCCAGTTCCATTTTGGCTAGCTCATCTTCTTTTTCACGAAGTTTTCCATATTGGATTTCCGCTACTTTAGCATAGTCTCCGGTTCTGGAAGCTCTTTCGGCTTCTAATTTCAGAGATTCAATATCTTTTTTGATCTGAGTAAGATCTTCACTTTTTTGTTTTTCTTTCAGCCATTTTGCATTAATCTCATTTCTTTGTTCAGAAATTTTAGAGATATCTTCTTTTAAATGGTCAATCTTGGTTTGGTTGCCTTCTCTTGAAATGGCGGCTAACTCAATTTCCAACTGCATCAGTCTTCTGTCTAAAACATCCAGTTCTTCTGGTTTGGAATTGATTTCCATTCTTAGTTTAGCAGAAGCCTCGTCGATAAGGTCAATAGCTTTATCCGGTAAAAATCGGTCTGAAATATACCTTTGAGACATTTCTACAGCCGCAATAATCGCTTCATCTTTGATTCTTACCTTGTGGTGCGCTTCATATTTATCTTTAATTCCACGAAGAATGGAAATCGCAGATTCAGTATCCGGTTCTTCCACCATTACTTTCTGGAAACGTCTTTCTAGTGCTTTATCCTTTTCAAAATACTTTTGGTATTCATTTAAAGTGGTTGCTCCAATAGCTCTTAGCTCACCTCTTGCAAGGGCAGGCTTCAAAATGTTGGCAGCATCCATAGCGCCCTCACCACCACCAGCTCCTACTAAAGTGTGGATCTCATCAATGAAAAGAATGATTTGTCCATCCGATTTGATCACTTCATTCACAACAGATTTCAGACGCTCTTCAAATTCACCTTTATATTTGCCCCGGCGATCAATGCACCCATATCCAATGAATATAATGTTTTATCCATCAGGTTTTCCGGAACATCTCCATTAATAATTCTATGGGCAATTCCTTCAGCGATAGCCGTTTTACCTACACCTGGTTCCCCAATGAGGATAGGATTGTTTTTGGTTCTTCTGGAAAGGATCTGTAATACTCTTCTGATCTCTTCATCACGCCCGATTACCGGATCCAGTTTTCCTTCAGCAGCTAATTCGTTGAAGTTTTTAGCATATTTATTTAAAGATTGGTAAGTCTCTTCTGAACTTGCAGAAGTCGCTTTGCTTCCTTTTCTTAATTCTTTGATGGCTCCTTCCAATAATTTTTTGGTTACTCCCATATCTTTCAACATCTGAGAGACTTCAGAGCTTGTTTCTATTAAGGATAACCATAAATGTTCAATCGTTACATATTCATCACCCATTTTTTTAGCGATGTTAGGTGCATCCAGCAATACTTTGTTTGCTGATTGTGAAAGATAGATATTCCCTCCCTGTACTTTAGGAAGCTTTTCTAAATTTTCACGGTTTCGCTCTCTAACTAAATTGGCATCTGCTTCAGATTTCTTTAATAGGAAAGGCGATATATTTTCATCCACCTGGAAGATTCCTTCCAGTAAATGTTGAGGTTCTATTTGTTGGTTGCCAAATTCCATTGCAACTTGTTGAGCTGCCTGAATGGCTTCTTGTGATTTTACAGTATATTGGTTTAAGTTCATATTTTCTATATTTTTGGTAATGATTCGTTTAAAGTTCAGTTTAAAAAAACATCAAGAAACTAAATTTTAAGGCTCAGTTTCTTAATGCCTATCAATTATTTAATCATGTAATCGATGACTGTATCGCAAAAATCGTTCAATTATTAAATTTACAAAAAATTAGGACAAAATTTCCGGATTATGTATTTTTAACGATAATTTAACTTGACAAAATTTCCGATTCTTTATAATTTTCTTTGAAGTTGATGAGCAATTCGTCAGTTCAGAGAAGAAAAATATTGAAACGGAATTTGGATATCAACGAATTTGCTAGATTGCAACTCTCAATTTATTTCAGAATAACTACTTTTGCATTTTTACAGATGGAACTTAAAGAAAAACAAAGGAAAATATTAGACGTAGCAGTAGAGCTTTTCAAGGAGAAAGGCTATATGGGGAGCTCGGTAAGAGATCTGGCTACGAAGCTTAATATCAAAGCAGCATCGCTGTATGCACACATCCGTTCAAAGGAAGAAATTCTGGAATGGGTTTGTTTTGGTATTGCACAGGAGTTTTTCGATGAGCTTCAGAAAGTAAAAAATACGAATATTGCTCCAAGGGAAAAACTAGATCTGTTTTTGGATAAACATTTATCGGTTGTTCTTAAAAACCGTGATGTTACCCACATTTATTCTATAGAATGGAGACATCTGGAAGAAAGGCTTCCAGAATTCATAGAGCTAAGAAAGAATTATCAACAGGAAGTGGAACAACTGATTTCCGAAATCTATCAGGCAGAAAATTGGGAATTGAAGTCCCCATCATTTACGACAAGATTCATTCTTCATACTCTAAATAATTCGTATTTCTGGTTCAAAAGAAGTAGTGATTCTACTGATGAAATCACTGAGGAAATAAGGGATAAGATTCTTTTTGGACTTCTAGGGAACCAAAATAAATAAAATATTCTCTGTCATTATTTCAATTTAACTAACACATTAGTTAACATTCCGAACTCCACTTCGTTCCGCTCTGAATGACAATCAGTAAGGATATAAGTAATTGGTAAAGGTTCAAATATACCTTTTAATATTGCTATTGAGTCTATGGTCATTCCGTGCCATTTTCAAATCAGTTATTTAGAATCATTCAAAATATGACGAAAATCATAAAAATTTTGTCAGCTTCCAAAATCTTTTTAAATTTACACCTAACAAATGTTAGTTAGTTTTATGGATTTTTCAGTTGAATATCTGGAGCTGGGTCAATTGAGACAGCTTCAATCCGACCGGTTAGTAAATCTCATGGGTTATCTGAACGAGAGATCGGAATTTTATAGAAGAAAGTTTGATGAATTGCAGATCTCCCCACAGGATATAAGGTCAATTGAGGATATCACGAAACTTCCAATTACTTACAAACAGGACTTAAGAGACAATTATCCATTCGGTTTATTTACAGTTCCTAAAGATGAATTACAGAGAATTCACTGTTCAAGTGGAACTACGGGAAAACCAACAGTGGTGGGATATACTAAAGAAGATGTAAGCCTGTTCAGTGAAGTGGTGGCGAGATCACTACATGCTGCTGGTGCAAGGCCGGGAATGCAATTACATAACGCTTATGGTTATGGGATCTTTACAGGTGGATTAGGACTTCATTATGGTGCAGAAATGTTAGGAATGAGTGTTCTTCCTATTTCAGGAGGAATGACGGCCAGACAAGTGGATCTTATTGTAGATTTTAAGCCGGAAGTGATCTGCTGTTCTCCATCTTACGCTTTGACCATTGCGGATGAATTTGCTAAAAGAGGGATTTCTGCCGATGAAATAAGTTTAAAGTATGCCGTATTAGGATCAGAACCATGGACAGAGATTATCAGAGGTCATATCGAAGAAAGGTTAGGAGTTCATGCCACCAATATTTATGGATTGAGTGAAATTATTGGGCCAGGAGTTTCTATGGAAGATTTTGAAGAAAAAGGTGGAGCTTACATTTGGGAAGACCATTTTTATCCTGAGATCTTAGACCCAATTACGAAGCAGCCAGTTCCTTTCGGGGAAGAAGGGGTGTTGGTGATTACCACTTTAACAAAAAAAGCAATGCCACTTCTGCGTTATTGGACGAATGATATTACAAGTCTTTATTACGATGAAAATGCTAAACGAACATTGGTGAAAATGAAACCGATCATTGGCAGAGCAGATGATATGCTGATCGTAAGAGGAGTAAATGTATATCCAAGCCAGATTGAAGAGGCATTTTCTCATGTGAAAGGAGTGGTTCCCAATTATTATTTAACCCCAATTGAAAAAGAACATATGTGCGTAGCTTTGGATATTGATGTTGAAATTGATGATGAGCTTGTAAATGCTCAAAAAATTAAAGCAGATACCGATGATTATTTTAATTTTGTCGGAAGCTTCGGGAAAAATATTGAAAACGAAATCAAAAAGAGAGTAGGGATCACTACAAAGGTTAAAGTGCACGCCCAGGATAGCCTGCCAAAATGCGAAGGTGGAAAAATTAATAGAATACTAAAAAAATAATGAATTCATTTTATAAACTTAAAACTGTAAAGGTTCAGAAGGATACTTCAGATGCGGTAAATGTTGCTGTAGAGATTCCTGAAGAATTGAAAGACAAGTTCAGGTTCAAACAAGGACAGTATCTTAATTTCCGAATGATGATCAACGGAAATGAAGAAAGACGTTCTTATTCTATCTGTAATGCTCCAAGTGAAAAAGGCAATACACTGGAAGTTTTGGTGAAATTGTTGGAAAACGGAAAAGTATCCGGGTATTTCAATGAACATCTTCATATGGATGAAATGTTGGAAGTAATGCCTCCAATGGGTGGTTTCAATACTTCCTATCACCCAACTAATGTGAAGACTTACGTAGGATTGGCTGCGGGAAGCGGAATTACTCCGGTTTGTCTAATATTAAAGAAAGTCTTTATCAGGAACCTAGCAGTAATGCTTATCTGTTTTACAGTAACAGAAGCATGAATCATGTTTTAAGAAAAGCTGAAATTGATAAGCTGGTGGAACAGTTCAACGGAAGGCTTAAAGTGATTTATCTGGTAAGCCGTGAAAAACATGAAGATCCGGTTTTTGAAGGAAGAATTTCTCCTGAAAAGTTAGATCAGTTGTTTGAAAGATATACAGAGGTTGATGTAAAAGAAGCTACTTATTTTATTTGTGGTCCTTCAGAAATGATCAAAGGGATTGCAGATTATTTAAAGAAAGATAAAAAAGTACCTGCTATTCAGGTTCTATTTGAATATTTCACAGCTCCCGATGAAGAGAATACAGAAGAAATGAGTGATGAATTCAAAGCTATTGCCAATATTGAAAGTATGGTGACAGTGATTATTGATGATGATGAATATTCATTCCACCTTAATTCCAAAAAAGAGAGTATCTTAGATAAAGCATTGAAAGACAATCTTCCTGTGCCTTTTGCTTGTAAAGGAGGAGTGTGTTGTACGTGTAAAGCGGAAGTTTTAGAAGGAGAAGTTTTTATGGAGAAAAACTACGCACTTACCGAAGACGAAGTCGCGAGAGGTTTCGTTCTTACCTGTCAATGTCACCCGACAACGAATGTGGTGATGCTTAATTATGATGTTTAAAAATTTAATGTAACAATGTAACAATTTACCAGTGTAATGATCATTGGTACATTGCTAGACTGATACATTGCTAAATTGAAAAAATTATGGACTTAGAAAAATTTGTTCAATACGTTCACGAAGAAAATAAAGTAGAACCTAAAGATGTAATGCCTGATGATTACAGGAAATTATTGGTTCGTCAGATTTCACAGCACGCCCATTCTGAAATTGTGGGAATGTTGCCGGAAGCAAACTGGATTTCCAGAGCGCCTTCATTGAGAAGAAAAATGGCTCTTCTGGCTAAAGTTCAGGATGAAGCAGGACATGGTTTATACCTTTACTCTGCGACTGAAACTTTAGGAAACGGAAGCATCAGAGCAGACAGAGATGCTACTTACGACGATATGTTGGAAGGAAAAGCAAAATACTCGAGTATCTTCAATTATCCAACATTAAGCTGGGCTGATATCGGTGCTATCGGTTGGTTGGTAGATGGTGCTGCCATCATGAATCAGGTAATGCTGATGGGAAATTCTTATGGTCCCTATTCAAGAGCAATGGTGAAGATCTGTAAAGAAGAATCTTTTCACCAAAGACAAGGGTATGAGATTTTAATGGCACTTTGCCGTGGTACCAAACAACAAAAAGAAATGGCTCAGGCCTCGTTAAATCGTTTTTGGTGGCCGGCTTTAATGATGTTTGGTCCTAATGATGACAGCTCACCAAACTCGAAAATTTCTATGAATTACCGAGTAAAAAGAGAAAGTAATGACAATCTTCGTCAAAGATTCATTGATGTTACTGTTTCTCAGGCTGAGTTCTTAGGATTAACGATTCCTGATAACGATTTGAAATGGAATGAGGAAAGACAACATTATGATTTTGGAGAGCTTCCGTGGGGAGAATTTATGGAAATCTTAAAAGGAAACGGCCCTTGTAATAAGAAGCGTATCGAAACCAAGAGAAAAGCACAAAGAGAAAACTCCTGGGTAAAAGAAGCGGCAATAGCTTTTGCAGAGAAACAACAAAAAGAAGTAATATAATTTGAAAATGTGCTAATTTGAAAATTTGAAAATGACTTTAACCACGTTATTTATGCTCAAATTTTCAATGAACACGATTCATCAATTTTCAAATTAACCAATTTTCAAATTTTCAAATTAATTATGGCAAATTTAGATATGTGGGAAGTGTTTATTCAGACTAAACCGGGATTATCTCACAAACATGTTGGAATTGTACAGGCACCAACAGCAGAAATGGCTTTGCAAAACGCAAGAGACGTTTATACAAGAAGAAAAGAAGGAACTTCTGTTTGGGTTGTTCCAAGTAAATATATAGTGACTTCAGAAGGAATAGATAAAGAAGCTTTCTTTGATCCTGCAGATGACAAACTATACCGTCACCCGACTTTCTACGATATTCCAAACGATGTAAAAAATATGTAATAAGACTTCGAGATAATAGACGAATAGATAAAAGACGTTAAAGTTTACCTATCTATTATCTATCCGTCTATTATCTATTGGTCTTCAAATCTATTAAACAATGAATCCATTATATAATTATTTATTAAACTTGCAGACGACAGTTTCATTATGGGACAGCGTTTATCTGCATGGTGTGGTGAAGGGCCTTACCTGGAGGAAGATATTGCATTGACAAATATTGCATTGGATGAACTTGGTCAGGCAAATAACTTTTACGTCTATGCTTCAAGAGTAATAGACAATGGTAAAAATGAAGATGATATCGCTTTCTTAAGATACGAGCACGAATATGTAAATGCACACTGGACAGAGCTTCCTAATGAAGACTATGCTCAGACGATTCTAAAGGTGTATGTTTTCTCTGTGTACCAGAAACTGATGTACGAAGCATTATCCAACTCAGCGAATGAAGAGTTGTCAGCCATTGCCCAAAAATCATTAAAAGAAGTAAGATATCATTATACTCACGCTGCATCCTGGATGAAAATCTTCGCTCAGGGAACAGAAGAAAGCCGTCAGCGTTTAGAGAAGGCGATCGAAGAAATCTGGGAATATACAAAAGGATTATTTGCCAAATCAGAAGGTGAAGATGATCTTGTTGTCTTGAATATTGTTCCTAATGTTGATGAGCTATACAAAGAGTTTGTAGCAATTACGGAAAAAGATTTCCAAAGTTTTGATTTGGAATATCCAACCAATCCGTTTATGCAACCAAAATCAAGAACAGGGTATCATACGGAATATTTCGGATTTATCCTTTGCGAGCTTCAGTATATGCAGAGAGCATATCCTGGGTGTACTTGGTAACAGGTCATGAGAAGGATGCTTCTTGGGATATTGATCTTTTTTCTTACAGCATATGTGATACTATGTGTGGGTGTTTATTTCTATCAGGAGAAAATTATCTTTTATCCTGAAAAATTACCTCAAAATTATAAGTTTAATTTTAGAGATGATTTTGAAGAAATAACAATAAGAACAAAAGACGATAAGAGTTTAAATTCAGTTTTATTTAAAGCTGAAGACCCCAAAGGAGTTATCTTTTATCTTCATGGAAATGGGGGATCAATTAAAGAATGGAGTGAGGTTGCTCAGCTATATAAGAGTATGAACTATGATACATTTATACTTGATTACAGAGGCTATGGAAAAAGTGAAGGTGAAATTAATAACAAAGCCCAGCTTTTTTCAGATATAGAAGAAGCTTACAGAGAACTTTTAAAAAGATATCCGGAGAACAAGATTATAATTTTAGGATACTCAGTAGGAACTGGACTAGCTGCAAAATTAGCATCGAACCATCATGCAAAATTATTGGTTTTACAAGCACCGTATTACAGTATGAAAGATGAAATGGATCAAAAATTTTCATTTCTACCTAAGTTTTTACTGAAATATAATTTTGAAACCAATGAATATTTAAAAACCGTTCCATCACCTGTTATTCTTTTTCATGGTGATCAAGATGAGGTCATTCATTATAATGCATCTTTGAAACTTAAAAAGAATTTTAAAAAAGGAGATAGTTTGATTGTATTAAAAGGTCAGGCTCATAACGGAATAACAGATAATTTGGACTATCAGAACTCAATGAAAACAATTCTTGATTCTGGTAAAAAATAGAATATGAATCAGCTTTTAGATTTATTAAAAACAATCCCAGACCCGGAAATTCCGGTGATTGATATTGTGGAATTAGGAATTGTAAGAGATGCACAGGTTACAGGAGAGAATTCCTGTGAGGTGATAATTACTCCTACATATTCCGCTTGCCCTGCAATGTTTACCATTGAAGAAGATATCATCAAAATGATGAAGGAAAATGGATGGGATGCCAAAGTAGTTACCAAAATGTTTCCGATTTGGACAACAGATTGGTTAACGGATGAAGCGAGAGAGAAACTTCGTGCTTTCGGAATTACACCGCCTGAAAAAGGAGCAGATGAACATCACATCGGGAAACCGAAAAAATGTCCACGCTGTGGTTCTGAGCATACCAAACAGATCAGTAGATTTGGGTCTACACTGTGTAAGGCATCTTATCAGTGTTTAGACTGTTTAGAACCTTTTGATTATTTTAAATGTCATTAACTTTAGTGTAATTATAAATCAAGATTTCAATTTCTCAATACAGTTTACGGACTATGCAAAACATAACGATGATAGGGCTAGATTGTTAAATTGTTAGACTGTTACATTAATTTATATTATTAAATTAGTGCATTGTTAAATATAAATTCAAAAAACTATGTATACACAACTCGATATTGAATCACACTTTGACGGAAAGCTTAAAATCGCGTTTCTTAATCAGCCTGAAACAATGAACGCTCTTACTAAGCCGGCTTTAGGAGATCTGAAAGATTTCATTAAAGAATGCAGTGAGGACGAAACGGTAAGATGCGTTGCTATTTCCGGAAGAGGAAGAGCTTTTTGTTCAGGACAGAATCTTGATGAAGCTTTTGTAGTAGGAAAAGAACACCATGATCATGACATCATCAGAAAAATTGTAGTAGATTATTACAATCCTCTCGTGACTGAAGTTACCCGTTGTAAAAAACCAGTTATTGCTTTGGTAAACGGACCTGCAGTAGGAGCTGGTGCGATGCTGGCATTGATCTGTGACTTTGTACTGGCAAACAACAAAGCTTACTTTGCTCAAGCATTTTCAAATATCGGTTTGATCCCTGATACAGGAGGTACTTATTTCTTACCGAAGCTTTTAGGTAGACAATTGGCTAACTATTTAGCATTTACAGGTAAAAAACTATCTGCAGAAGAATCTAAATCTTATGGTCTTGTGGCAGAAGTTTTCAGTGAAGAAGAATTTACTCCAAAGTCAATGGAAATCCTTGAGAGAATGGCCAATATGCCAACAGCAGCGCTTAAGTTGACGAAAAAGGCTTTTGCTCATTCTTATACAAACACATTAAAAGAACAGCTGGATCTGGAAGCCGATCTTCAACAAGAAGCAGCAGAAACAGAAGATTTCATAGAAGGTGTAAATGCCTTTTTACAGAAAAGAAAACCGGATTATAAAGGAAGGTAAAATTCGTATTAATGTATTCATGTAAAATGTATTGATGATTTTAAAACAGGTTTACATGAATACATTTTACATTAATACATTGTACAGATAAAAATGAATATTGGAATTATTGGGGCAGGAACCATGGGCGTTGGAATTGCTCAGGTAGCTGCAACAGCAGGATGCAAAGTCGTTTTATTCGATGCTAATGCTCCACAAATAGATAAAGCACTTACAGGTTTAGAGAAAACCCTTCAGAAATTAACTGAAAAAGGAAAGATCTCTCAGGAAAAAGCTGGAGAAATCAGAAACAATATCATAAAAGGTGAGGTATTGCAGGATTTAAAAGATTCTGATCTAGTTATCGAAGCGATCATTGAAAACAAAGATATCAAAACCAAGGTTTTTACAGAGCTTGAAACCTATGTTTCTGCAGACTGTATCATCGGTTCCAATACATCATCTATTTCTATCACCTCTCTTGGTGCAGAACTAAAGAAACCGGAACGTTTCATCGGAATCCACTTTTTCAATCCGGCTCCATTGATGCCTTTAGTAGAAGTGATTCCCTCTTTATTAACAGAAAAAACGTTAGCAGAAAAAATATATAACCTCATGAAAGACTGGGGGAAGATACCTGTTATTGCTAAAGATATTCCAGGGTTTATTGTAAATAGAATTGCCCGGCCATATTATGGCGAAGCATTAAGAATTGTAGAAGAAAACATTGCGACTCCTGAACAAGTGGATGAAGCAATGAAAACTCTTGGAAACTTCAAAATGGGACCTTTTGAATTAATGGATCTCATTGGAGTAGATGTAAATTTTGCCGTAACAACAACGGTTTATAAAGATTATTTCTACGATCCGAAATACAAGCCTTCTTTACTTCAACAAAGAATGTCTGAAGCTAAACTTCATGGCCGAAAAACAGGAAAAGGCTTTTATGACTACAGTGAAGGTGCTATAAAACCGGAAGCACAGAAAAACGATGCTCTTTATCAACAGATCTTTTTAAGAATTATTTCAATGCTAATCAATGAAGCTGTTGAAGCTAAAAGATTAGGTGTTGCCAATGACGAAGACATTGAACTGGCCATGCAGAAAGGAGTAAACTATCCAAAAGGATTATTAGGCTGGGGAGAGGAAATCGGATATTCAAAAATTTCTGAGACACTACAAGGTCTTTACAACGAATATCAGGAAGAAAGGTACAGACAAAGTCCTTTATTAAGTAAATGAATTAGATAATTTGAAAATGCGCCAATTTGAAAATTGATTATAACTGGTTTTCATTTTCAAATTTTCAGATTTATTTCATTTTCAAATTAATATTATGAATATAGAAGAATTCAGAGCAGAACTGGAAACAAGGCTTCTCATTGAAAAACAGTATTTAACTCAGGAAGCTTCTTCCATGGAGGGTCAGGAAAGACTTGAATTATTGGGGAAGTTTAATGAAAAATACAGAATGTTAATTCAAAGACTAGCCAATGAAAGCGGAATTGATTTAAACGCAATGTATGAAGCCGAAGATAGCTCAGGCAATTCCGATACGAACCTTTCATATGAACAGGTGATTTTAGGGAAAACGATGAGTGTTTACGATAAATTATCGGATGAATTATATGAAGAAATAACAAACGAATAGCAGAAATGAATCCAAGACAAGTTGCAGATTATATGTTCGATCAGGATTATTTTTCCCAATGGATGAATATTAAAATGATTGAAGTGAAAGAAAACTATTGCCTGATAGAAATGCCTATTAAAAAGGACATGCTGAATGGGCTTAAAACTGTTCATGGTGGGGTTACCTTTGCTTTTGCGGATTCAGCATTAGCATTTTCATCCAACAATACAGGAGATGCAGCGGTAGCTTTAAACTGTATCATCAATTTTACCAAAGCTGGAAAAGAAGGTGATGTGTTTAGAGCAGAAAGTGCCCTGGTCAACGATACCAGAAAAACAGCTGTTTATGATATTAAAATCACTAATCAAAACAATGAACTGATTGCCAAATTTGTGGGAACAGTCTATAAAATCGGAAAGAAAGTAACTGAATTATAAAGAATTTGAAAATTTGAAGATGTGGTAATTTGAAAGTTATTATACTCTTTAAATCTTACTATCAGATATTTTCAAATTTTCAAATTGACTCATTTTCAAATTAAAATTATGAACAACGTATACATCATAGACTATGTCAGAACTCCTATTTCAAAACTACAGGGAGGATTATCAGAAGTAAGAGCCGATGATTTGGCAGCCATTGTTATCAAAGAAGTGGTAGCAAGAAATCCTGAAGTTCCTGTAGAGGAAATTGAAGATGTGATCTTCGGATGTGCTAATCAGGCCGGAGAAGATAACAGAAACGTAGCTAGAATGGGGCTTTTATTGGCTGGGCTTCCTTATAAAATAGGAGGTGAGACGGTAAATAGATTGTGTGCTTCAGGAATGTCAGCGGTAGCCAATGCTTTCCGGTCAATTGCAGCTGGAGAAGGGGAAATTTATATTGCAGGCGGAGTAGAACATATGACGCGTTCTCCTTATGTAATGTCAAAGCCTACTGCAGCCTTCGGAAGAGACAGCCAAATGTATGATACCACTTTTGGATGGAGATTTGTAAATCCAAAAATGAAAGAAATGTATGGCGTTGACGGGATGGGTGAAACAGCTGAAAATCTTGCAGACCTTCACCAGATCAACAGAGAAGATCAGGATAAATTTGCCCTTTGGTCTCAGCAAAAAGCAACGAAAGCTCAGCAAAGCGGTAGATTGGCTGAAGAAATTGTAAAAGTTGAAATTCCTCAAAGAAAAGGAGATCCTATCGTTTTTGAAAAAGATGAGTTTATTAAACCAACATCTTCCATGGAAGGATTAGGAAAACTTCGCCCGGCTTTCAGAAAAGAAGGAACAGTAACGGCCGGAAATGCTTCAGGAATGAATGATGGAGCCGCAGCATTGATCTTAGCCAGTGAAGAAGCTGTTAAAAAATATGGATTAAAACCAAAAGCTAGAATCTTAGGATCTTCTGTAGCGGGTGTAGAACCAAGGATTATGGGAATTGGGCCTGTAGAAGCGACTCAAAAACTACTAAAGAGATTAAATCTATCTCTGAATGATATAGACATCATAGAATTAAATGAAGCTTTTGCAGCACAAGCCTTAGCGGTAACAAGAAGCTTAGGATTGCAAGATGACGATGCAAGAATAAATCCGAATGGAGGAGCAATTGCCATCGGTCACCCGCTAGGAGTTTCCGGAGCAAGAATCATTGGTTCTGCAGCTATAGAACTTCAGAAACAAGATAAAAAATATGCATTGTGTACCCTTTGTATCGGTGTTGGACAAGGATATGCAATGGTGATTGAAAAAGTATAAAACAATTTAAAAATGGAGTAATTTGAGAATTTGAAAATGTTTAGCGACATTATTAATTTTCAAATTAACTCATTCTCAAATTTTCAAATTTAAAAATATGAACATCTACTCATATCACGGAATCCGTCCCATTATAAAGCCTTCTGCCTATATTCATCCACAAGCCGTAATTATAGGGAATGTGGAAATTGGTGAAGAAGTCTATATCGGCCCTAATGCAGTAATCCGTGGCGACTGGGGAAAAATTATCATTAAAGATGGAGCGAATGTTCAGGAAAACTGTACACTTCATGTTTTCCCTAATATAGAAACTATTTTAGAGGAATCGGCTCACATTGGACACGGAGCGATTATTCACTCGGGACACATCGGAAAAAACTGCTTGATCGGAATGAATTCTGTAGTGATGGACAAAGCTTATATCGGTGATGAAAGTATTGTCGGTGCTTTGGCATTTGTTCCAGCCAACTTCAGATGTGAACCCAGAAAACTGATCGTAGGAAGTCCTGCAAAAATTATCCGTGATGTTTCCGATGAAATGATTCATTGGAAAACAGAAGGAACAAAACTATATCAGGAACTGGCAAGGGAAGGAAAAGAAGCCATTCTGCCTTGTGAACCTTTTACTGAGTATGTACAACAGATCCCAACAAAGATTGTAGATTACAGTATCTGGGATGATGTGAAATAAATAATATTGTGGATCTAAACCTAACAGGTTTCTAAAACCTGTTAGGTTTTAACAGAGTAAGCATCAAATTTAAAAATGATTAATACAGAAAGTTTTGAATTCGAAGGAATTTATCACATCTTTTCTCATGTAAATGGGAAAGAAGTTATTTTTCGGGAAGAAACAAATTATCATTTTTTCCTAAAGCAGTTAAACAGATATATTCTTCCGATTGCAGATATTTATGCATACTGCCTGTTACCCAATCATTTTCATTTGCTATTAAGGTTTAAAAGTTTTAATGATATTGATACAGAAGATGAACATCAATATTTGATGAAAAATTTTGGAGACTTTCTAAATTCTTATGCTAAAGCATACAATAAAAAATATAACAGAAAAGGAGCTCTTTTTCTTAATACAATAAAGAGGAAAAAAGTGAATGACGAAAAGTATTTGTTGAAAGTTGTACACTATGTACATAACAATCCTGTACACCATGGCTTTGTCAACAATATTGAAAATTGGAAACATTCTTCTTATAAATCTTTTTTTAATTTAGAAAAAGAAAGCAAATTGGATAGAAAAACGATATTAGATTATTTTGACACAATAAACGATTTTATGGTTTACCATAATTCAAATGTTGAATACGATTATTTGGATTTAGAATAATTGTGAACATCTAAACCTAACAGGTTTTTAAAACCTGTTAGGTTTCAAAAAAAATTAAGTATGATTAAGAAAATTGCTCTTGTATGCAGTATGATGTTGGCGGTAACTTATACAGTTTCAGCACAGACTGTTACTACTAAACCGCTTACAATAGGAGAAGTAAGGACGATTAAGTCCAAAACATTGAATGAAGAAAGAACATTAAACATCTATCTTCCTCAAAATTTTGATAAAGCAAAATCATATCCGATTATCTATCTTTTAGATGGAAGTATGAATGAAGACTTTATCCATGTTTCAGGATTGATGCAGTTCTTTAATCAGATGTATTCTATGCCGGAAACTATTGTGGTGGGAATTGCTAATGTGGATAGAAAAAGAGATTTTACTTTCCATACGGATATAAAAGATTTACAGAAAGATTATCCTACAACAGGACATTCTGATAAGTTTATTGCTTTTTTTGAAAAGGAATTAAAACCTTATGTTGAAAGTCAGTTTAAAACTACTGAGAAGTATCTGTTCGGACAATCTCTTGGAGGGCTTTTAGCAACAGAGATTTTACTGAAAAAGCCTGAAATGTTCAATAATTACTTCATCATCAGCCCAAGTTTATGGTGGGATGATGAAAGTCTTTTGAAGCAGGCTCCACAGTTACTTTCAAAATCTTCAGATACTAAAAAATTCGTTTATGTTTCTGTAGGAAAAGGAGAGCATCCTGTGATGGTGAAAGATGCAGAAGATTTTTATGATGTTTTGAAAAAAGCAGGAAAGAAAAACTGGACAGTAGAATACAAAATGATGGAAACAGACAATCATGCCACCATTCTTCACAGAAGTTTGTATGAAGGACTGCTGAAATTGTTTCCGTATCAGGAACCGAAATAATTAATAAATGTAACAATATACCAATGTAAAAATCTAACCATTCTTTTCATGCAGAATACTGTAAGCATTTATTGGTAAACTGTTAGATGGATACATTGTTAAATTAAATATTATATGGAAAAATTAAAAAATTATATCTACGGACAATGGGTAGAAGGAACTGGAACCGGAATTCCTTTATACAATGCCGTAACCGGAGAGCAGGTTGCTGTTTCCGATACGGAAGGACTTAATTTTGAACAAGCTCTTGATTACGGTAGAACGGTAGGATACAAAAACCTTTCTTCAATGACTTTCTACGATCGAGGAGAAATGTTGAAAAAAGTAGCACTTTACCTGTTAGAAAGAAAGAAAAAATATTACGAATTATCATATAAAACAGGAGCCACACATGTTGATTCATGGGTAGATATTGAAGGAGGTTTCGGAACCTTCTTTACCTACTCCGGATTGGCAAAAAGAATGCTGCCTAATACTCCGTTTTGGGTAGATGGAGATACTCAGAAGATTTCTGCTAACGGAACTCATTTGGGAACTCACATTTTGACACCTAGTGAAGGCGTGTCTGTACAAATCAATGCCTATAACTTCCCGGTTTGGGGAATGTTGGAAAAGTTATCCACATCGTTGTTAGCAGGAGTACCTTCCATTGTGAAACCATCTCCTTTCGGATCTTATCTTACGAATGTGGTATTTCAGGATATGATTGAAAGTGGAGTATTACCTGAAGGGGCAGTACAATTGGTATGCGGAGAGCCAGGAAATATTCTGGATTATGTTCAGGATGGAGATTCTGTATTATTCACTGGTTCGGCAACAACAGGAAGAAAGCTAAAATCACTTCCATCTGTTGCAGGAAATGCTGTTCGTTTCAATATGGAAGCAGATTCCCTGAACTGTTCTATCCTTGGATTGGAAGCAAAACCCGGAACTCCGGAATTTGATTTATTCATCAAAGAAGTTCGTAACGAAATGACTACAAAAGCAGGTCAGAAATGTACGGCGATCAGAAGGATTATAGTTCCTGAACATTTAATTGGGGACGTTCAGAATGCTTTATCCAAAGCGTTAGACCAAACGAAGATCGGTAACCCATTAAGCAGAGAAACAAGAATGGGATCTTTGGTGGGAAGACAGCAATACGAAGAAGTTTTAAGAAAAGTAAATATTTTAAAAACAGAAACGGAACTTGTGTATGATGGGAAGCATGAGCTTGTAGATGCCAGTTATGAAAATGGAGCATTTATGAGCCCTAAACTATTCCTGAATGACAAACCTTTCGAGAAAAATATCTCTCACGATGTAGAAGCTTTCGGACCGGTATCTACATTAATGCCATATAAAGATGCTGAAGAAGCAGCGGCTTTGGCAAAAAGAGGAAAAGGAAGTTTGGTAGGATCTATTGTTTCTCATGACGAAAACTTTATTGCCGAAACTTCCTGGAAAATGGCTTCTCAACATGGTAGAATCTTTGTACTCAACAGAGATAACGCTAAAGAAAGTACAGGTCATGGTTCTCCACTTCCGACATTAATGCATGGTGGCCCTGGGAGAGCTGGTGGTGGCGAGGAAATGGGTGGCTTGAGCGGACTGCATTTCTTCCTGCAGAAAACGGCTATTCAAGGATCACCAGATGTATTGAAGGCTATTACTAAAATTTACCAGCAAGGAGCAGAGAAAAAATTCTCTGATAAACATCCTTTCCAGAAATATTTCGAAGAAGTTGAAGTAGGAGATTCTCTTGAAACAGCAGGAAGAACTGTAACTGATGCAGATATTGTCAACTTCTCGAATGTATCTTGGGATCATTTTTATGCCCATACTGACGCAACAAGTTTAACGGGAACTATTTTTGATAAGACAGTTGCTCATGGATATTTCATCCTTTCGGCAGCAGCAGGATTATTTGTTTCCGGGAAAAAAGGCCCTGTTATCGCTAATTATGGATTAGAAGAGTGTAGTTTCTTCAAGCCTGTATATGCCGGAGATACTATTACAGTTTATTTAACAGCAAAAGAAAAGATCAACAGAGGGGTAAAAGGAAGAAATATTCCATCGGGAGTAGTGAAATGGTTGGTTGAGGTAGTTAATCAAAGAGATGAGGTAGTTTGCGTAGCAACTATCTTAACCTTGGTAGCAAAACAGTCTCCTTTCATTGATCTGAATGTGAAAAATGTTCAAAAGATCTTAGGTGGATTAACGGAAAGTACTCCTGCACTTTGGGGGAAAATGTCTCCACAGCAAATGATTGAACATTTGGAACAGGCTTTATTAGTAAGTTTCGGAGAACCTGAAGCAGACCAATGTTTCACTCCTGAAGAGCATCTTGAAAAATGGCAGGATTCTCTTTATAATCATAGAGGAATGCCAAAGGACTTTACAGCTCCTTTCTTACCAAAAGATGGATCACTTCCTGAAGCTATACACAAAAATCTGGATGCCGCAAAAACCTCTTTCATGGATAACCTGAAGAAATTTGTAATCTACTACAAAGAAAATCCACAGGCAGAGCACATGAACTTTGTATTCGGAAAATTGAATAAAGAAATGTGGGAGCTGATGCACAGAAAGCACTTCACTCATCATTTCCAACAGTTTGGATTGATTTAATTCAAAATAAATACGTATAAAAGTCCCTTTCATCATTGTATTGAAAGGGACTTTTATTTTTATATTATTCTGTTTTTATTTTCTAAATTCAGCAAAATTTTTATCATGAGGTATTGGATTCTTTTCACAGCTTTTGGGGTTCTTACTCTTCTTTCTTGTTCAGGGAATCCCAAACCGGGAAATGACGGGTATTTTTCTGAAGAGAAATTTGTAGACAGCTTGAATGCAGGAGTAAAAGGTAAAACCAAAATCGTTTTTGAAAAGTTTAGGCATTCCGGAAATGGTGAGGTCTATGTTTCCATTCATTTTTATGACCTGAAAAAAATCCGGGTGGAATCCAAAGGCTCAGAATTGTACACCTGGGAGCTGAAGAATAATTTTAAATTTGATAAAGATGGAGTTTCAGATCTTAATGTGGAAATTAAAGATTTTAATAACGATGGATTTAATGATATAACCTATCAAAGTGCCATAGCAGGAAGGGGAGGAAATGTCGTAATGACACTATTTATATACGACCCTAAAAATAAAAACTTTATTCATATTAAAAACTCTGAAAGATTTCCGAATTTAAGTTATAATACAAAACTAAACTGTATCAATTCTTTGATATTGACAGGTTCCACCACAACAGCATTTTTAAAAATTAAAAAAGATTCTTTGGATGAATTTGCAAGGGTGGATGTTTCAGATACCATTCAGGTAGAAGTAAAAGATGCTACGGGAAAGTTCAAAATTATTCAAAAGAAATCATTTCTAGGTTCAGATGAGGACTCTTACAGAATCTTTAGAAATTACAATCCCTTAGAATACTAGATTGATATTTTAGGTAACTATATTTGTTTCGATATGTTGTTTTATTTTGTATCAATCTTAGTTTTCATTTTGATGTAAAAAGTCTCATTTTTTCTAATGCTATTCTATGTGATAAAATCAATAAGAGAATAGAGCAAAGCAAGAATTGCAAAAATGAATTTAGAACTCAGTTTACCGGATGAGCTTTTTAATTGAACCATGTCAAGGTTTCAAACCTTGACATGGGTAAAAAGATAGAAAACCAGACTAAAGTATTTTGAAAATCAATAAATGAATAGTATTTTTAATCCTCAATCATAAAATAAGAACAATGAACGAAAGCTGGAAGCAAAAATGGAAAGAGATAAAAGATAAATTAGTATCTCCTGTAGATATTGAGACCTATTTTATCGCGGAAGAGATCATGGAGCAGAAGATGGAGACCATGGAAATTGGTAATGTTTCCCTGCCGTCAGGAAAAGTAATCGTAAGAGATCCTCTGGTATATCTGAATCAGAAAGAGCAGCCTTTTTTTGTTGAGGTTCCCAAAGGAAACTTTCCCGTAACCATAGCTGTTGTAAAACTGGAGGATTGGGGAGATCGGTATGCTGCTGCAAAAGTAGAGTTTACTAAGGAAAAACCGGTGATGTATAGAGAGGCATTAATTGGTATTGAGAATATTGAAAATGCCAATGAAGATGAGTTTTTTGGATTTAACGTAGATGCTGGTTTAGCTTGTATTACCGATCCTGAAGTAGTTCCTTATGTAGACAAATTTATTGAGGAACTGGATGTAGACAATATTTATGATGATTATTTTGCAGAATTATTCGCGAAAAGTTATTCAGAGAATCCAAGAAACCAAAGAGAGCTAGGCGATTGGATCAACTGGACTGTTCCCAATACAGAATATCAGATCCCAATATTTGCCAGTGGAATAGGAGATGGTGTATATCCGGTTTACTTTGCTTATGATGAACAGGATCAAGTATGCGGATTATATATCCTGTTTATCGATATTGAGTTAGAATTATCTGAATATGATGAAGACGAGGATGAAGATGATGATACTGATCAGCCGGATAATTTTGTTTTCCTAAAATAAATTCAATGAATAAAACTTTTGCAGATCAGGTGATTGAATTCAATGAGAATCTTAGCTATTCGGGAAATCTTCCTGATGGTTTTGAAGTATTGAATCCATATCTGGATAATCCGGAGACGATGCAGGTCATGCAAAAGTTTTATCACAAGTATTATAACGATTTTCGTAAAAGAAAATTTATCGTTGGGATCAATCCTAGCCGGCATGGAGCAGGAGTAACAGGTGTTCCTTTTACTGATACCAAGCGATTGGAGAG
The DNA here is from genome assembly GCF_030409875.1 of Chryseobacterium tructae. Lineage (NCBI taxonomy): Bacteria > Pseudomonadati > Bacteroidota > Flavobacteriia > Flavobacteriales > Weeksellaceae > Chryseobacterium > Chryseobacterium tructae. Next base: position 90,756 of record NZ_JAUFQR010000002.1, read on the forward strand.
TGTATGCGGAATAAAAATGGAATCTGCCCGTACTCATGAAGTCTCTTCTGTATTTATGTATGATATGATAGAAAGTTATGGTGGAGCGGATGTGTTTTACCAAGATATTTATATCAATTCGCCATTTCCTTTGGCCATTGTAAGAAAAACAAAGAATGGATGGCTCAATGCCAATTATTATGATGATAAAGAGCTTTTCAAGGAGGTAAAGGATTTTATGATTGATTCATTAAAAAAGCACATCAGCCTGAATCTGGATACCTCAGAAGTCTTTGTGTTAGGTAAAAAAAATGCCGAATTTATTTCAAAACTTAATAAAGAAGCCCAACTATTCGATACTATGACGGTTTTAGAACATCCTCGGTATATCCAGCAATATAAATCGAAGGAGAAACAGCTGTATATAGACAAATACGTTTTAGCATTAAAAGATAAAGATCAGTAATTCCGATAAGCTCGTTTTTTATTAAATTGTGAACATGAATGTTTTTCCTAAAGACACAGCCTTTAAATACAGCTGGCGGATGTATCAGAAAAGATTTCTGGATCATTTGGAGGAGTATCTTATAGATAATCATTTGCATGTCTCTGCACCTCCTGGTTCCGGAAAAACGGTTCTTGGATTGGAAGTGATGATAAGACTGGATAAACCTACACTTATTGTTGCTCCTACTTTAGCCATTAAAAATCAATGGATCCAAAGATTTTGTGAGCTGTTCCTCAATACAGAAACTGTTCCTGAATGGATCTCTTCAGACATTAGAAAACCGGGAATTATTACAGTAACAACCTATCAGGGTATTCATTCTGCTTCTGAAACAGCTGAAGAAGAGGAAGAAACAGTAAGGTCTTCAAAAGTTCCGGCCTCAGAAATTATAAAACGACTTAAGAAGCAAAAAGTAGGTACTCTTATTCTGGATGAAGCCCATCATTTGAAAAATGCATGGTGGCGAAGTCTCATGGAACTGAAAAGTAAAATTGAACCCACTGTTGTCTCTCTTACAGCCACACCGCCTTTTGATGTTTCAGGTATAGAATGGCAAAAATATATTCAATTGAATGGGCCTATAGATGTAGAAATATCTGTTCCTGAACTCATGATTGAAGGAGATCTTTGTCCACATCAGGACTTAGTACACTTTACGTTACCTTCTCAGGAAGAACAAAATAAAATTGAATATTACCATACACAGGCATTAGGGTTTTTTGAAGAAATAAAAAAAGATGCTGCACTTCTTGATGCTATTGATCAACATCCCGTATATCAGAAACCGTTGGAACACTTGGACTGGATCTATGAAAATATATCTTCCTATACTTCGGGATTGGTATACCTTCATTTCAGGGGAAGAGAAATTCCCGAAGTCCATTTTGAAATTATTGGCGATCAGCAGCAATATATTCCCGAATTTGATTTCTTCTGGATGGAAGAACTTTTAGACTTTTATTTAATCGTGGATGAGACTCATTTTAAGGTTGATGAAAGTCACCGTACTGATTTGGGTAACAGATTAAGAAGGCTTGGCTTTCTGGAGCAAAAAACATTGAGTTTCTTTAATAATAAAAATCTCAATCAAATCCTTAATTCAAGCATCGGAAAACTTCAGGGGATAAAAGAAATTTCCGACTTTGAGTTTTCAGAACTTAAAGATGAACTCAGAATGGTAATTCTTACTGATTTTATTAAAAAAGAATATTTAAATAACGGAACTCAAAATACGCTTATTCTGGATAAAATAGGTGCGGTTCCAATCTTTGAAAAACTGAGGCGGGAAAATTCTCAACATAAAAAAATCGGAATTCTTACAGGAAGTTTGGTCATTATTCCTGCAAGTGCAAGGAACATATTTGAGGAGCTTTGTATGAGAAAGGAATTGTTAGGAATAGGACTTTCTCCATTGAGCTATGATCAGGATTACCTTGTTATCAATCTTTCAGAACAGATAAAACATGATATTGTACACATTATTACGGAAGTCTTTCAACGCGGAGAAATTCATGTTCTGATTGGAACCAAGTCATTACTGGGAGAAGGTTGGGATGCACCCAAGATGAATACGCTGATCCTAGCAAGTTTTGTAAGTTCCTTTGTTCTTTCAAATCAGATGCGGGGAAGAGTTATAAGAACTGATAAAGATATTCCTCATAAAACCGGGAATATATGGCATCTTGTATGTTTTGACTCCAACGATGAGGCTGGAGGGCAAGATCTGAATATTATGAAGCGGAGGTTTAGAACCTTTGTAGGCATTTCCAATAAAGAGATTCCAACTATTGAAAACAATTTTGAAAGGCTTAATACTAAGACGATTGAAAATAAAGAAGATATTCAAGCGATGAATCAATCCTTTTTCGCTTTGGCTAAAGATAGACAGAACCTTATTAGACGTTGGGAAAAAGCTTTAGAGCAAGGAAATGTTTTAGTAGAAGAGATTCAGGTTCCTGTCATCAATATGATTGCCATGGAAGAGGTGAAAATGAATTATATTGGAAAAATGTCCAGGAATATGGTTAAGGTGATGGCATCTTCTGTACTATTATTCTGGCAGAATCTTTTATTTGGTCTCTTAAGGAATATACAGGCAATTAGTTCTGTAAAAACTTTTTCATTGTTTGTATCTCTATTTGGATTAGCAGGTTTCGTGGTGTATGGAACAAAGTTATATAGATCTGCAAGGCAATACTGGAGATGCCGGGATGTCGGAAGGCAGCTGAGTGCACTTGCAGAAGTAGTCTTATATGGACTGATTCATGAAAAAGTCATAAAAACCTCTTTTGAGAAATTAAAAATTGTAAGCTCATCCAACAGAAATGATGGAGCATTCTGCTATCTGAAAGGAGGCAGCCAATACGAAAACGCGCAGTTTATCCAGACATTACAAGAGTTGGTTTCTCAGATAGATAACCCGAGATATCTATTGAAGCAGAAAAGAAATTCTTTTTTCCAAAAAAGTGAACAATACTTTCCGGTGCCGGAAATGTTTGCAAAAAACAAAAAGAGTGCGGAATTCTTCATGAAGGTCTGGAATAAAATTATGGGAACATCAGAACTGGTTTTTACCAGAACCATTGATGGTCGTAAAATTTTATTAAAATTAAGATTTGAATCTCTTTTAAAAAGAAATGGAAGAATAGAACACCTTCATAAATGGACAAGATAAAAAACAAACCCCTTAATAAATCAAGGGGTTTTGTTATTCATGAATTAGAATCTTTATGGGAACAAGCTCGGATGTGAACTTTGAAATATTAGTTTTTAATAACTTTAGTAGATTCGGTAGCGGTCTTGATAAAGTAAACGCCTTTAGGAAGCTCTGAAATACTAATTTCATTCAATCCTTTCTGAACCTGAACCGTTTTCAACATTTTACCATCAACACTGTAGACGCGTGCTTCAGAGTTGTTCTCTGCTGTAATGGAAAGTGGTCCATGGGTTGGATTAGGATAAAGAGTCAAGTTTTTTTGAGTGCTTTTATTTTCTGAAGTACCTAATACAATGTTACTATCTTTTACCCAGGTGAAAGCATCTAAAGCTACATATCTAAACCCGCCATTTGCTGTGATACGGAGTTCGTCAATAACAATGTTTGAGTAATTCTGGCCATTTAAGTTGGTCATATCTATCAAGGTATAACCATTGGTCGCTCCTAAACTTGTTGCAAATCCGTTGGTTTTTGTTTGGGTAAATTTTGTTACCCCGCTCAATTTTCCGGTTATCGTAAGGGAGCCTGTTACATTAAGATCAAGATTCAATGCCGAGAGATACATCCAGAATCTGTTTACTTTAAATAAATTAGAAGTCGTTCTGATACTGAAGGATGGTGGAGACTCTTGATTATTGGAATTATCAATGTAACGGTTATCATTGGCTGTTCCATTCCAGCCTGTTCCCGGATAGTTAGCTTGAATATCAAAAACACTTACATAGGAGATGATATTAAAGACAACCCCATTATCGGTGAAGCTTGTACTTGCGTTTGACTCCGTCTCAAATTGTTCTGTGCTGGTCTGCCCAAATGAAAAAAGTGAAATGAGCAGACTACAAATTGTAAAAATAGTAGTGCTTTTCATGATTTTTGTTTTAAATATTAGGTTATGATATGTATTAATCTCGCGGAGGGTAAATACCTTCCACACAGATGATATAATTTAATCCCAGATAAGGCGGCATATTATTCATAGGTAAATTTTGACCAACGAAAGCAATACTTTTGTTGTTAATAGCGGTATCAGGATCATTATTGACATAACTTGTCACTGCATTGAAATCTCTTCCTACCTGTGTTCCTGTAATAGCAATAGAGGTGGTAGCGTTTGGAGTAGATGTATTTGCGTTTTTATTGGCCACTTTAAGTTGAAAACCCGCTCCAACACTTGGAAGGTTTGAAGCCAATAATGTGTTTTGAGTTGTTCCGGCTACTACTCCCAGTGGATAAAATTCATTGGCATTTACATTTCCCGCTCCCAAAGCCATTCTTCCCTTTAAGTTGGGAAGGGCAAATGTTGTTATTCCGTCTCCACCATATGTGGTTCCTAAAAGAGAAAATAATGCCGAATTTCTTGAAATAGATAATATGCTTCCGTCACAAAACATCCAGCCTCTTGGTGCGAAATTTCCTGCAAATAATTTAACGATTCCCATGTACTCTTCCATGATATATTTTTTTAGCCTTTAATTTTCTTACTCTGTTGATGGCTTTTCAGATTCCGCCGTTAGTGATTTTTTCTTACCCAAAGGAACAACTAATCATAAGGCGGTACTAGAGTAGAAAATACCAAATTGAGTATTCCGTATTTCTACGGATAATGAATTTTTGAGGGGTAAATAAATTGAGTACATAAAGAGAAAAACGAAGCATGTACAGTTGAAGAATTAAGATATTTTTTTATTCATTACAAATCTGATTACAGTTTCAGATATCCATCTTCCATGATTCTTTATCATAAACCTAATTATCAAACACTTTTCCATCTAATTTCTCTCTCTGAAGTTTCTTCAAAAGCACTGTATTTAGTATTTTTGTAAGAATCCAATAAAAATTAAAATGAACGAATTCGTAGTATCAGAAATTAAAAATAATATTGCCGAAATTACATTCGGAACCCCAAAAAGTAATGCTCTTCCAGGAGCTATTTTAGAAAAACTTGCCCAAACCATTTTAGAAGAAGGAGCTAAAGATGAGGTAAAAGCGATCTTAGTAAAAAGTGAAGGGGAAAAGGCATTCTGTGCAGGAGCAAGTTTTGATGAACTTTTGGCTATTGAGGAGCTTGAGGCTTCAACAAAGTTTTTCGGAGGTTTTGCTAAAGTTCTGAATGCCATGAGAAATTGTGGAAAGATTGTAGTCGTAAGGGTTCAAGGAAAAACAACTGGCGGTGGAGTAGGAATTGCATGTGGTGCTGACTACTGTTTTGCAACAAAAGATTCTGCATTGGCACTTACAGAGATCAATCTAGGAATCGGACCTTTCGTTATTGGGCCTTACGTAGAAAGAAAGATCGGAAATCACAATTTTCAGCAATGGCTATTGATGCCGATTTCAGATCCGCTGAGTGGGCAGAACAACATAATGTGTATCATTCTGTTTCAGATAATATCCAGGAAATGGATGAAAAGCTTGAGAAGTTCTTACAAACTCTAGCCTCAAGAAGCAAGGAAGCTTTGGCATTGATCAAAAAAGTTTCATGGGAAGGAACAGATCATTTTAACGAACTTATGCCGGCAAGAATTCACATGAGCGCAAGCCTTATTTTAGAAGATTCTGCAAAAAAGAATATTGAAGCCATCAAAGAAAGATTGAGAGCAAAATAATTTCTTTTTACGCAAAAGATATTCACCGCTGATTATTTCAGCGGTTTTTTTATTGATAGAAAATTGGGAAAGGTCTTTTATTACGGTATTATTAATGAAGTTTTTCAATCTGAAAATAAGGATAATAACTAATGATTATTACTCTTATAACTTCAAGCTTCCATCATCTAAGTTCAAATTCATTTCCATAATTTTAAAAAAATATTTTGCAGGTTCATAAAAAATTATAACTTTGTAATTCAAAGTTCTTTTTATGGATTCAAAAAATTATCACGAAGATTTATCCCATATCCGTTCCATGATGGAACGGTCTTCCAGATTTATTTCTTTAAGCGGTCTCTCCGGAGTGGTAGCAGGTGTAGTAGCACTTTTAGGTGCGGGGTATGCTTATTTTGCCATGGAAAGTAAAAAAGTAGGGTATATGCATACGGGCAGGCTTAGCTTTACTACTGACTTGGTTCATGAGCTTATCATCACAGGATTGGTAGTTTTAGTAGCAGCAGTTTTCAGTGGCTATATTTTTACAGCTAATAAAAGTAAAAAGAAAGGATTAAAGATCTGGGATGCCACTACCAAAAGACTTTTAGTTACCTTTGCAGTCCCGTTAGCAGCTGGAGGGATCTTTTGTGCAGCCCTTATTGAACATCATTTACTAGTATGGGTTGCTCCTACCACTTTAATCTTCTATGGACTGGGATTGATTAGTGCTGAAAGGTATACCTTGCCGGATGTAAAATATCTGGGATATTGTGAAGTAGTCCTTGGGTTATTTTCCTTGTTTTTTCTGGGATGGGGATTATTTTTCTGGGCTGTAGGCTTTGGGATTTTGCATATTGTCTATGGGCTTATCATGCATAAGAAGTATCAATAATGGGAATTGGTTTTGTCATATTATTCCACCTTATCATTATAGCTATTTTGGCTTTCATATGTGCCATAATAGGTTGTCTGCTTATTTATTTCATCAGTGGAAAAGAAAAAAGAAAACGGAAAGTGATATTGGTATGTATAGCTCCTTTTGTGGCATTTTATACTTTCTATATCGTTGGTATTATTGGATTATCCATAATATCAGAGAATAAAAAAGTAGATATCGGAATTGGGGATGCATGGTATATTCCTTTGAAAAATAATCATCAACTGCTATTTATTGATATTCCGGAACAGGCGAGCATTAATAAAAACAATGGAGAAACTCAGATTTCAATGGTGGCAAGAATTGAAGAGAAAGGAAATCAGATTTTCGGAAAAACTTTTGATAATGAGTATTTTTTGTTGGATACAAAAACAGATATGTTGAAAAAGTTTACTACAGAGAAAGAGTTGGTTACGCTTCATTCAGATAAGAAACTCAAGTTGGAGGATGTTACAAAATTTTATTCAGAAAGAAAAAATAATATAATGGGATACTGGCCTCTGTTGATAGTATTCTTGTCTCTCATAATCAGCATTGGAGTGGTATATATATTAAAGTTAGTATTTAATCTTTTAATATTTGAAAAATCATCATATGTGTCATAAATAGGGCTTTTCGGAAGGAAAAAAAATTAATCCCTATTTTTGCACCGTTTTTTGAAACAAAAAAAGTGGTAAAACTATATCAGCAAAGGATTAATGAGAATGAAAAAATAGTCACATTTTGACTGTTTTAGAATAAATAAGATAAAGAAATGATCAAAATAAGTCAACTCAATAAAGAATTTGAAAGTCGTGTAAGATTGGGCATTATGTCTGTTCTTATGGTGAACGACTGGGTTGATTTCTCTGAAATGAAAGGATTGTTGGAGATTACAGACGGAAATCTTGCCAGTCATAGTAATGCCCTTGAAAAAGTGGGATATATTGAAGTGAAAAAAGAATTTGTAGGGAAGAAACCTAAAACCTCTTATCGAGTTACGCAGAATGGGAGACAAGCTTTTACAGATCATCTGGATGCGCTTGAAAAACTATTGGGACGCTAGTCCTATATTTTTTTGAATTTTTACTTTGTAATTCAAAGTTCTTTGTTTTAAATAAATATCATGAATAGGAAAACATTTTTAAAAAAGATTTTACAGATTTCAGTGCTGGGAGCTTTTCCGGGATTGTATTCATGGCAGGTAGAGCCGTTTTGGGTGGAATTTGTTCAGAGAAAGCTTCCTGTGAAAAACTTACCTAAGGCTTTGGATGGGAAAATACTGATGCAGATTTCCGATTTGCATGTAGGAGCTCGCTTCGATTGGAATTTTTTAATTGATTCTTTTCAAAAAGCTAAACAATACAAACCGGATTTTGTAGTGTATACGGGAGATTTTGTAAATCATGGAACATCTCAGGAACAGGAAGATCTAAAAAAAGTAATGGAAAACTGTGTACTGGGTACTTTAGCAACCTTTGGAATCTTAGGAAATCATGATTACGGAGAAAATTGGGAGGATGCAGAATGTTCAGAAAAAGTATGTGATACTCTTAGTAACTCAGGGATTACAATGCTTAGGAATGCCCAACAGGAAAGTCATGGTTTACATTTTATAGGATTTGAAGATCTATGGTCACCTTATTTTCACCCTTCAGAAGTGATGGCACAGTATAATCCTTCAAAAGCCAATATTGTGCTTTGTCATAATCCAGATGCTTGTGATAAGAACATCTGGAATGGTTATCAAGGCTGGATTTTGAGTGGCCATACCCATGGCGGACAATGCAGAATTCCGGGAATCGTTACTCCCATACTTCCGGTAAAAAATAAAGAATATATATCCGGAGAGATTGATCTGAAAGATGGAAGAATGTTGTATATCAATCGTGCTCTTGGACATTCTTTCCAAGTAAGATTTATGGTTCGCCCCGAAATCACTGTTTTTACATTAACTCAAGCTTAAAAAATTAATTAAATGAAAAACAAAGAAATCATCAACCTTGGAAAATCCATATTTGGAGTATTTTTTATACTGGGAACAATCTTCCTTTTAGGAGGAGTAATAACCAGAGATGAAGTATTTGCTAGAGCAGGCTATATACTGTTTTATTTCGGAGTGCCGGCAAATCTGTTGTGTGTATTATCCTTTTTGATTTACGGTATAATACATCGTCCGAAATTTTTAGCCTGCTTAAAGACAGTTGGTATACTCTCAATCAATATTCCCATTGCAATTCTATATGGGGCAATAGGGATCAGTTTATTTTATTAAATTATTCAAAAGATGTCAGAAAGAAATATTTTAAATTTAGGAAAAGCTGTATTTGGCGTGTTTTTCCTCATAGGAAACATTTGCCTTTTCGGATATATTTTAACTAAAGATTTCAAATTTGCAAGTCTGGGCTTTTTAATTGTTAGCTATGGGGCTGCTTTCAACCTCATTGTTTTAGCAGGTCTCATGCTCTACGGATTGATCGATAAGAATAAAACCAAAACCTGCTTTCAGTCAGCAGGATATCTTCTCATTATTATACCCTTTGCTATTCTTTATATCATAATAGGTTGGGATCTTGTTTTTTAAAATACATGCACTATGAAAAAAATACGTGTTCAGTTTCTGCTTTTTGTATACGATAAAACTCAAAAACTATACAGAAAATACTTTAAAAAGAAAAAAAGGCAATGGCAGTTCAATGAAAGGCAGCTGCTGGAATTTCAGGAAGATTCACTGGGAAGAAAGCTAGGAGAATTCTACCACAAACACGGGTTTTCTATGATCCCTAAAATGGAAAATCACGATGTTCATCATCTCATTACTGATTGTGGAACCAACTTCGAGGATGAAATTGCCATGCAATACCTCTTGTTAGGAAACGGAAAACTCAATGCCCATCTTTTAGCAGCTATTGTACTGGGAACCTTGATTCTGCCGGAATATATCAAAATATATGGTAAAGCTTACAGGAAAGGGCAAACGATGAGGGCTTTTCATCAATGGGACTTCGAAGGTTTACTTTGGCAGAACTTTGAGCATCTGAAAGACTTTATCCAACAGAAAGATCCGGTTGCTTTACATTAAAAACGCATCATATAGAAAATATAAAGTTCAGTTCTACCGGGAAATATACTTTTGCTATCTCTCTTGGTCTGGGAACATTTTTGTTTTTATTATTTTTTATCACTAGAAGTGAATATTTGCTGGTTTGCGGATTAATGTATGTAATCCTTGCAGTACTTGTGAACGTAACAGTACTTTTATGTGAACTGATTGTTTTTCTGCTGGACATTTCTGAAAGAAAAGACTCAGGAAACTCTGTTCTCCTTTTATTGGCAAATATTCCAATTGCAGTAATATATCTCCTAACCATTTTCAATTTTTGTTAAACTAACTTCTAATTATTATATACTATGAAAACACATCACTATATATTTTTAACAACAGCTCTGTTTGTTATCCTTTTCTACGATCAGGACATGGGGCTGAATTTTGGAATCCTTGGGATTCTATATACAATTCTGAATTTCTTTAAAACTCCTCAAAAAAACAAAACCAGGGTATTTTACTTGCTTACAGGGACAAGTTTACTTTCGGGAGTTGCATTTGCATGGTATGGTGACTTTCCGTCATTCCTGGCAGTGGCCAGTTCGCTTCTTTTATTAGCTTATAAATCAAGGAACAGGAAAATGAAGATCCTTTTTTTAATTCCTGTTTTTATAACCAATGGCTGTACTTCAATCTGCAGAATTTTTATGTTGGATAAATGGCTGCCTCAAAAGAATATTCCGGGAATGTGGCAGAAGATCATGGCCTTTGTACTCATTCCTTTAGTTCTTATTTCCGTCTTCTTTGGAATTTATGCCACAGGGAGTGATCATTTTGCAGCTCTTTTTACAGATTATGAACTGGATCTCAATCTTTGGCAGGTCTTCTGTCTTACCGTTTTAGGCTTTTTAATCGCTTTTAATTTCTGGAACTTCGCGGTGGAAAAATTGATCTATAAAAACCATCACTTTTTGGATAATGACTTTCAGAAAAGTGTTCAGATTCCTAAATCAACCTATTCGTTCCTTGATCTGGATGCAGAAAGAATGAGTGGTGTAATATCTTTCTTCTGTCTGAATATTTTGCTGGTATTCTTCATTATCACCTATAATTATGAACAGTTTTATGAAGTTTCCAAAACACCGGTTCAGCTTTCAGAAGAAACTCATGAACGTGTCAATGCAGTTATCATGTCTATTGTAATGGCTATCCTGGTCATTATGTTTTACTTTAAATCAGGATTCAATTTTGATCCTAAAGCCAAGCTGCTGAAAATTTTAGCTAAAGTCTGGATTGTTTTAAATGCTGTATTGATCCTCTCTGCAGCAGCCAAAAACTATGAATATATCGTCAACTATGCCTTTACTTATAAAAGATTGGGTGTTTTTGCATTCCTTCTTTTATCTCTGGTGGGACTTGGTTTAACCTTCATTAAAATTCAAAGACAAAAAAGAAATGCCTTCCTCTTCAATACCATGGCGTGGTATCTTTATGGAACCATTTTGATTTGCAGCTATATCAACTGGGGTGGTTTTATTACTTCACAGAATATGAAGCGAAAAGATTTTGCGGTGAATTATCATTTGGGATCTGTTAACTTCAGCGAAAAAGGTTTGTTGAAATATGCAGATGAAAAGAATAATCAAAAGCTTAAAAGAGCTCTTCAGGACAAAATCAAAGGAGAAAAGTCAAAATCTTTCCTTTCAAAGATCATCTATTATCAAACCATCAAATAAAAATAAAACAAGATGAAAAAGTTAATGGAATCTCCAAGATTTAAAATGAATTCTTTGTTGATATTAATGACCCTGTTCTGTTTCAGCCTTTCCCTTTTCAGGTATTATATCAGCGAAACAAAAGTATTTTTATTTCTGAACTGGAATCTGTTTCTGGCATGGATCCCTTTATTTCTAAGTACTTTTATATTGGCATTCAATATTAAAAGCAAAATATCCCTTGCTTTGATCATTATTGTCTGGATCTTATTTTTCCCAAATTCACCCTATATCCTGACCGATCTTTTTCATTTAAAAGTAAGAAATACAATTCCTATCTGGTATGATCTGATTGTAATACTTTCTTATGCCTGGACAGGGCTTATCTGTGGGTTTTTAAGCCTTAATGATATTGAAAAACTTCTGTCAGGTTACAGTAAACAAAAAGTTATCAATGGAATTGTAGTCCTCTTTCTTTTTATGAGCAGCTTTGGAGTGTATCTGGGAAGATTTCTAAGATGGAACAGCTGGGATGTCCTGAATAATCCTTTTGGATTGTTTAATGATATTGTCGTACGATTTATATATCCGCTGGAGTACACAAAAACCTGGGGTGTTACCCTTTTAATGGGAATTATGCTCAATTTTATGTATTTCACTTTTAAACTGATTAGAAATAATAGCGGGGAGCCTGTTCAGTCTAAAAATCTAGTCGGTTAAAAGAGTTGGAACAATTTTAGCATTTAAAAAAGACTGATTAACCAGGATTGAATTGAAAAGGGAAATTTGAACATTGATAATTTCTAATGAAACAGGGTTCAGAAGTATGGAAGACTATAATAACTTCCATCTTCCAGCCTCCATCTTCCAATTTTTTCCAATCTTAAAATTGATTATTATGAAAAAAAGCTTATTGTTAATACCATTGATTATTATTTCATGTAAAAAAGATCCTGCTGTGGCAGATGTATCTCAAAAGGATTCAACGATCGTAACTGAAATGCCGGACTCTGTTTATAAAGCAGATTCTGTAGCGCTGAGAAAGAAAGATTCAATCATTAACAATGCTCCTGCTACTAAGGAAGTTTTACAAAAAGGAGTAATGAGAAGTGAGAAAGAAGGGCAGATCGTAAGAACGGCAGATGCATCTCAGCTTCCTTTCACAATAGGTGAAGAATTCAAAAAAGATGATCAGGAACTGGTTTTAAAGCTAACCCATTTTGAACAATCTCATATCAAGGCAAAAATCTCAACAAAAGAAAAAGAATTTAATATCAGATTCAATCAGATAAAACTTCCTAATGGAAATTATGATGGCCCATTCGGAAGAGAACTTACTTATGAAATTCCTGAAAAAGGAGAAGTATGGCTGATTATTGGAAAAAGTAATATGGCTTCCGGGAATACCAAAGGACATTTTACAGTGAGTATTGAATAGTTTTTATCATTTTGGTACAGTTTCTGCAAATTGATAGAAGAAGTTTAAATTTAAAAATTATGAAAAATATAGTTCTAACAGCAATGGCCGCTTCAGCTGTACTTGTAAGTTGCGGAACCGTACAGTCGCTCGTTCAGAATACATTCCCATATACAACGAATGTTTTAGTTTCTACAGGGGTACCTGTTGATAAAGAAGTTTCTTCAACGGCAACAGCTACCAATGTACAAACATGGTTTGGAGGAAATAATAATGCCCAGATCAAAGATGTAAGAATCTCTGATGCTAAAATTTCTGTGGCATCTCCTTCCGGAGGAAATCTAAGTGCATTTAAAACGATTAAAATATATGTTTCATCCAACGGAACAGGGGAAAGGCTCATCGCATCCCGTTCCAATATCTCTACCAATTCATCCAGCATGAGCTTGGATTTGAATGATACAGGATTCTTGGATAGCATTGTAAAAAGCTCAGGGCTTACTGTAAGAACCGTTTATGAATTGAAGAACCAAACATCTTCAGATATGAACATTAAAGTTGCCCTTAATTTCAGCAGTGTTCCTGCAAAATAATTTTGTACAAACAGTCTATGACTAAAAAAACTCCTTTCAAAATACTGAAAGGAGTTTTTTGCTTTAAAGGAAAATATTGTCTCTTAATTATAATTTAGTAAACTTCTCTAGAACTCGTCTTGAGCCTTCATTGATATTCATGATATATTGCCCAGTAGGAAGGTGAGAAATAATAATCCTCTCTCCGGAAGAAACTGTACTTTTTATCACTGATCGTCCTTGCATATTGATGATTTCAACCTCTAATTTTTTATCTTCAGTACTCTGAATCGCTATATAATTACTGGAAGGATTAGGATATATTTTTACCTCAAGTGCAGGAAGTGCTTTAACAGAAACTGCAGATTTACCTTCCAACTGTAAAATGGCATTTCTCACATTTGGAAGTGGACCTATTTTTTTATTAACATCAGTACCACCTTGTGGAATTCCCGTAGAAACCAAAAGGTTTTTCATAGCAGCCGGACTTAAATATTGCCCCTTAGTCTGACGGTAAAAAGATTGTATAAGTACTGCTGCAGAAGCTACTGTAGGAGTTGCAGAGCTTGTTCCACTGAAATAATTGTATGTTCTGTTGTTGTCATTATCATACTTTGCATACGATCCATATCCTGCAGCCAAACACTGCTGCCCCATCCCTGTACGTCCACTCTGCTCCCATAAGTGCTGAAACTTTGTTTTGAATGTGTTGTGTTAGGAGTTCCGGCTCCTACAATGATGGCTCCACTGTTGCCTCTGGCTCTGTATGCTGCATAAAAAGGTTCATCAAGATCCTGATTTCCGTTTCCTGCTGCTGCAATGATGATGATTCCCGAATCTGTAGCTGCTTTTGTAAGATCCCAGATCACGCTATCATATTCAGCAGGACAATATTCACCGTTTTTTCCACCGGTCTGCATTTCATACAGGATAATATCTCCGGCTTGAGAAGCATTAATGGATCTGCTGACTGCTGAAGCTCTGTTATATCCAACGGTAGTCCATTCCATATATCCTTTTATTTCTGAGGCATTGTAAACCGCACCCGTAAGCCCAATATTATCTTTTATAGATCCTAAAATGCTTACCACAGCAGTACCATGATCTCTATAATTATTTCCTGATAATCCCGAGTTTGGAGAATATCCGGGCTCTAATTGGATAGAATTCTGATTGGTTAACATTTCATGAGTTTTATAGAAACCATATTCTACATCACGAATACGAATATTTTGCCCGGTGATTCCTCTTGACCATGCATATTTTGCATTAATGCCCGGATTGTCATTCAAATAGGTTTGTACACTTTCCAGATCCGGAGTGGTAACAAACATATTGACCAATGGTGGTTCAATAGGGGTGCTACTCATCACCGATACATATTCTATTTCAGGAAACTTTTCAAGGGTCTGAGTCAATCTTTGGAAAGTATCATCATTTTGAACAGGAACATTCGCTTTAAATATTCTTTTAAGCTTTTGAACAGATTCTCCAGAGTTTCCATTCATTTTGCTGTTTTCCATCATTTCATTAATTTTCTTATCACTGAAACCCAGATCATAAGTAAATGAAATTCCATTTTCTTTAACAAATCTTTCCAATTCAGCATTTTTTTCAAATGCATCTTTCTCTGAAGTGACACCTTTTGAAAAACATACATAGATCTGATCGTTTTGCTTGCTACTGCGATTTGAAAGCGATTGTCCAAATGAAAGGACGAAACAGAACATAAATACAATAAGGAGTTTAATTTTTGTTTTCATATTATTTTTATTAAATGGTTGTGAATTGATTTGGATAATGTCAAAAATAATAATAAAATGAAAACAAATCACGTTTTTGTGAATTTATTTTTCAATGAAATTATTCTGCTTTTAGATAAAGGAATTGTTCTGTTTTTTTATAAAAAAATCCCCTTCAGTTTTGCTGAAAGGGATTTTATCATGTAAATAAAATGATGAATTCTTAACCTTCTTCAAATTGTTTTTCATTGATTTTATGATAAACAACCTGCTTTTTATTCATGATTTTATATTCAATTCCAATGCTGTCTTTATTGGCTTTAACAAATTTTGCCTCCTGAATAGGTGCTTGTTGCTCATCTGCCGGGATATCAATCGAAGGCCGCTGCATAACCTTTTCTAAAACCTCAATATAGGGAGTTTTACTGATTCTTTTTTCAAGAATACCCTTCTGTTGGTAAACAGCAATTTGCACTTTAGATAATGCTCCGGGACGATGCCTTTCAATTCGATAATTGCCATCCAGCTGAATCCTCTGGTAGCTGTCAATCCTTGAAAAATAACTGAGAAGGGCAAAGAAAGGAATCATCATTGGCAGAATACTCAAAATAATTCCGGCTACCAAAAAGCCGAAATACACCTTAATTGCTTTTCTTTTCCAAAGTTTGATGATAATGAAAACAGTCATCGCTAGCCAAAGCCAACCTATAATCTTATCCGGGTAATATCCGGCATAACTGTATTGATTAAAATTTAAAACAACTTCACTCAGGAAAATTAAAGTTATCACCAGATAGATGATCACTATATTTCTGTTTTTCATTTGTTTAATTAACTTTTTGTAATGGAATCCATAATGATGGTAACTGGCCCATCATTGATTAATGAAACCTTCATATCCGCTCCGAAAATGCCACTTTCAGTTTTAAGGCCGGACTTTGCCATTTCTTCTTTAAAATAATCAAATAATGGAATGGCCTTATCAGGTTTGGCTGCTTTAATGAAAGAAGGACGGTTGCCTTTTTTATAGTCTGCAATCAGGGTAAACTGGCTGATGCAAAGGAGTTCTCCGGAAATATCCTTTACCGAAAGATTGAGTTTATCATCTTCATCACCAAAGATTCTTAGATTCAGTATTTTTTGTACCAGCCAATCTGCATCTGCTTTCTCATCATTCTCATCAATGCCTACCAGCAGCATGAGCCCTTTTTCTATCTCCCCAACGATCTTTCCGTCTACTTTTACACTGGCTTCAGAGACTCTTTGTATAACGATCTTCATTTTTATTTTATTTTTTGTCTTCTGGTATTTTTCTTAGGAAGACATTTCTTCTTCAATATAATATTTTTAATAATGACTTAAAGAACCGGACTTAAAAAACCGGACTTAAAAAAACACTCTCATAAGTCTCTAAGGCGCGTTTCGTTTTTAGTGCTCTCATCTTTTGCTTACGTTCATCCTCAATTGGCATTTTTTCACCTAGAAATCCTGTATCATATTTATTAACTCCAGATAGATATAATCCTTTGCGAATGCCATTGATCAACGTTTTGCAATACTGACTTTTATAAGTGCTTTCTTCTGTATTATCATAGTTACTAACAATTGATGCGGGATCTTCATAATACATTTTTGCTTCTTCAAACTCCCAGAACAGCATCATAGCCAATCCCAGGTCGCATTGATTATGTTTTACAACTTCAAGAGGAATCACAAAACCATCATCCCAATTGTAATGGCTCATCAGTTCCCAAAGTAGTAAAGGGTCTTCAATCTTGTGGAGCAACTTTAAACGGGTATTCAAAGTTTCTTCCTCATAGATAATTTGATGTACTAACGGATTCATTATTTTACTGCTATAGTTTATTATGGACAGCTATTTATAATTTCTGTATGGGTAAATATAAAAGACTTTTTCTAGTAATAGATATTTAAAGTCTTGCTTCCAGCATCATAATTACAAATATATGTTTTTGGAGGAAGTGATGTTTTTCCTCCTGCCTCTGGTGTCCCATTTAACATCCATCTGGTCTTGTCTTTTGGGCAAACGATGGCAGTAGTACCCTGTACTTCAAGTGTGGTGTCATTATCTGGGCATAAGTGTGGTGCATTTCTATCAAATGCCTTGAATCCCGATGCCGTATTTACAACAATAAGACCCCTTGTTCCAGATTGTTGTTCGTTAACATAAATCCAGCCATTGCCGTTTGTAAGATTATAGTAGGCGGGAAGGTTCAAATTTAAAGTTACGCCGATAGGAACATTAGGAAACAGTTCACAGTATCTTCTCTTCTTCCGCATGAGTTTATAGTTAAAATACTGAAAATCAGTAAAATGAAAATAGATAGTATCGAAAAAGTTTTTTTCATTTCAATTTAAATTTTTATATATTTGTAAAAATTAAACGATTATAACACGTAAAACATTGTCCGGCAAATGTCGGATTATTTTTTTATACTAAAACTAAATTTTGAAAATTATGGCAAGCTATGTAACAAAGGAGGGCCTTGAGAAAATGAAAGCTGAGCTGGAACAGTTGGAAACTGTGGAAAGACCAAAAATTACTCAGCAGATCGCAGAAGCTAGAGACAAAGGAGATTTGTCTGAAAATGCAGAATATGATGCGGCTAAAGAGGCTCAGGGGATGCTTGAAATGAGAATTTCTAAGCTGAAAGACGTTATCTCAACTTCTAAAATTATAGACGAAAGCCAATTAGATACTTCAAAAGTTTCTATCTTAACTACAGTGAAGCTTAAGAATAATGCAACGAAGCAGGAACAGGTATTTACATTGGTACCAGATAACGAAAGCGACCTTAAATCAGGAAAGATTTCTGTAAATACTCCTATCGCTAAGGGGCTACTAGGTAAAGTTAAAGGTGAAACCGCTGAAATTACTTTACCGAACGGAAACAAACTTTCTTTTGAAGTATTAGACATTTCTCTATAGTCTGATACCCTCTTTCATTTCTAAACTTCTAGTATTTTAATCTCTAACTTTTATAAAAATGAGCACTATATTCACAAAAATCATCAACGGAGAAATTCCCTCATATAAAATTGCAGAGGATGAAAACTTTATTGCATTCCTCGACGCAATGCCTTTGGTGAAAGGACATACTTTGGTAGTTCCTAAAAAAGAAGTGGATTTGATTTTTGATCTTGAAAGTGAAGAATACAAAAACCTTTGGGGATTTGCCCAAGAGGTAGCGAAGAAGATCAAAACTGCAATTCCATGTGTAAGAGTAGGAGTGGCGGTTGTAGGACTTGAAGTTCCTCATGCACACATTCATCTTATTCCTTTAAATAAAATGGAAGACATGAATTTCAGAAATGAAAGACTAAAATTAACGAACGAAGAATATACAGAGATTCAAAACTCAATTATTAATTCTTAACAAACAGAAAATCGTAAAAAAGTAATTTTTTACGATTTTCTTTAACATATACATATATTATTATAATATGAATCCAAACCAATGTTCTTTCTGCGGAAGAAAAAGAAATGAAGTACAGATGCTGATTTCTGGGCAGAACGGTTTTATTTGTGAAAATTGTATAGAGCAAGCACACGTTATAGTAAAAGACAGTGCTTCTAAGTCAGAACATTCACCTGCAAATAATATGGAAGATCTTAAAAAGCCAAAAGAGATCAAAGTATTTCTTGATCAGTACGTAATCGGACAGGATCAGGCTAAAAAACAGCTTTCCGTTGCGGTGTACAACCATTATAAAAGATTACTTCATGCTCAGGACGAAAACAGAGAAGTAGAGCTCGAGAAGTCAAATATTATTATGATAGGGGAGACCGGTACAGGAAAAACCCTATTGGCAAAAACCATTGCAAGAGAACTTAATGTTCCTTTCTGTATTGTAGATGCTACTATTTTAACAGAAGCAGGATATGTAGGGGAAGATGTTGAAAGTATTCTTTCAAGACTCTTGATGGTAGCAGACTATGATGTGGAAAAAGCTGAAAAAGGAATTGTCTTTATTGATGAGATCGATAAGATTGCAAGAAAATCAGACAATCCAAGTATTACAAGAGACGTATCCGGTGAAGGAGTACAACAGGGATTATTAAAGCTGTTGGAGGGAAGTATTGTAAATGTACCCCCACAAGGAGGAAGAAAGCACCCTGATCAGAAGTATATTCAGGTGAATACTCAAAATATTCTGTTTATTGCAGGAGGAGCTTTTGATGGAATCAAAGAAATCATCGAAAGAAGAATGAATAAGCAGGCTATTGGTTTCAGTTCTGAAAAAATCAATAAGACTGATGAAGAGGAATATGTATTAACAAATATTAATGCAATCGATTTGAGATCTTTCGGATTAATTCCCGAACTTTTAGGAAGATTTCCAATCATCACTTATCTCGATAAACTCACAAAAGAGACGTTAGTAAGAATTATGAAAGAGCCTAAAAATTCAATTGTGAACCAATTTGTGGAGCTTTTCAAAATGGATGGCACGGATTTGGTAATTACAGACGGTGCAATCGAAAAAATTGTAGAGGAAACGATCGAAAAAGGATTAGGAGCGAGAGGTCTGAGAGGGACTACAGAGAAGGTCTTGGAAGACTATATGTTTTCAATCGGAGAGGAGAAAAAGATTGTATTAACGGAAGATAATATTTTGATTAATAGATAAAAAAAAGTTTTTTTTTTAAAGAAAAAAATAATACCTTTGCGGGTGAAGATTGTATTAACACACAAATAATTTATACAATGAGAAAAAGTTTATTTGCTATAGGTCTTTTAGCAATCAGTTATTCTGTTCAGGCGCAGATATTATGTCACGTAGACACTGGTGCTAATATGTATGTGAGCGAAGGCACCCTAGTGTATAGTGGTGGCGGTGTACAGACAAAAGATACTGGTGTTCTGGATGTACATGGAAATGTCATGATTGTAGGATCAGGTACAGATGCTTTTAAAACAATTGATGCATTAGGTGCAGATAAAACCACTAGTGGAGATAATATTGTTTTAAGGCTAAATACCCCTGCTACTTATGCCGCTTCTACGTACGGTCAATTGTACATTAATGGACTCACTCAGTCCAACATTACAGGTATTGTAACTAAAGAATACCTGACAGACAAACAAGGTAACGGCAATTATTTCCAACAAATTGCACTTCCCTTCTACGGTAAAGCTTACAGTTCATTATCAACTGAATTAGGAAAAACATTCGGTACTGTAAGAAATATTCAGAATCCTGGTAATATAAACAATGATCTTATTTTGCAATGGAATAATACCCAGGCTAAATCTGATCATATTACTGATTTGTCAAGCACAACCAGTAATGGCCCGGCTTATTATATGTTAGGTTCTAGAAATAACAACCTAAATCTTAATACGCCTGTTTCAGGTTCAGTGAATAAGATAAGCGGTAGACCATATGCTACCTTTGCTGCTGTGAATTTACAAAATGGAGGAAATATATATTTCGGTCCTGGCGGTAACGCAGCAAACAGTTACGGTGAAGCTTATAACTCTTATCTTCAGGATCAGTTTGATCTTCCTAACGGAGAATGGAATCCAACTTATGGTAAAAATATTTACCAGTTTGGTAACCCGTTCCTGACAAACCTGGATCTTTCTAAGATTGGTTATATTGAAAACGGAACGATTACTGACGGTAATAATGTTTCCAATATCATGGGGATTGAGTATACATCCGGTTCAGTGGTAACGCAGCCTAATGGGTATACTTTTACGACGGGTGCATTAAAGCAGACTTTTAATTTAGATGGAACTCCTGTTGGAGATATTGGATTAATTATCAAACCAATGCAGCCATTTATTATTAAGCTTAGAGATAATAGTGCTCAAACTTTGGATTTCAGTACCCTTAGAAGATTTAAGGATGTAGTGAGAGCAAATGGGACAGACTATAATGTAAATGCAGCTAAAACAGCTGGAAAAGCTAATAAAATTGCTGGATTAAGTGTTAAGCAATTAGGTGTTATTGGTCTTGATGCTAATGGCAATGAGCTTGGAAGAGCTTATTATGTAGTTTCTGCTACAGCCACTACAGGTCACCAGAATTCTATTGCCACTACGGTACAGGCTGCAGCTAGCAGCAGTAACCTTATTGGTACTTTTGAAGAGTTAACAACTGGAGGTTATGATCCGAATTATAATGCAAAATATTGGCTATATATCAACGAAGCTAATGAAAAAGATTTCTTAGGAAAAGATTTATTACTTTGGAATTTTGATTTTAGCAAACCGGATAAAAAAATAGTTTCTTATAAATTTGAAATCAGAGAGAATGCAGAAATGGTTCCTGCTGGAACACACAAGTTGTCTTCAGGAGTAGGATTTTTCTATAAAGCGTCTAATGGTTCTGTACAAGAAGCAAAACAAGGAGATGTAATTCCTGTAAGCTCTAAATCTTATAATTTATATTATGGAGAGCCTAATAAAGGAACTCTTGCAACTAAGGAAACTGCTACTACGCTTTCCAGAACAACAGTTGTATACAATCCTGCAATCAGTAATTATATAGTTAGATTCGACCCAGATTGGAAAAAGCAGATATTGAGGTTTATGATATGAGTGGTAAACTTATCATCTCTAAGAAAACTGTTGATACATCTAAGGATTTCGTAATTGAACTTGATGGTTCCGTTAAGAGTTCTTACATTGTAAAAGTTGTTTCGGATAAAGGAGTAATAGTTAACACCAAAATCTTAAAATAAAAATTAATATGAAAACTATAAATAAACTAGTATTTGCATTGTTTTTCTTTACCACAATATTGGTAAGTGCGGATCCTGATGATATGCCGGTTCCCGGAGGTGGAGGAACAGGAGGTCACGGTACGGGAGGAGCTCCATCAGCACCAATTGATATGTATGTATATTTACTGGCTGTGGTAGCTGTTGCGTTCATCGCATTTTATACTAAGAAGTATAAAAATATAAAAGCATAAAATTTTATTAAAATAATAAGAAACTCTCTGATTAATCAGAGAGTTTTTTTATTTTTACTCAATGAAAAAGATTTATACATTATCTGCGGTTTTAGCTGCATTTGCGCTGCAGGCTCAGTTTACAGTTACAGTTCAGACTCCAGCAGATTTTAAAGATAAGGATGCTATTCTATATACATTAAATGGTTCAAAAGACATTATTGTTACCAAAGAACAAAGTAAGAATAATACTTGGACGTTTAAATATCCAAATAACTATATGGGGATGATGAAGATTTACTTCCCTACAACCAACAATACAGTAAGCTTTATTTCTGAAAATAAGAATGTCAATTTCAAACTGGATATCCAGAATAATAAAGTGAAGGATGTTGTTTATCTGGATGAAGCCAATGAGCTGATGAGTAAACAACAGGAAGGTTCTCAAAAGAAAGAACTTATTTTACCTGCTTTAGCTCAGATTAAAGAATATTATAAAGACAATACAGACTTTGGAAAAGCTTTGAAAACAGAAATTGACAGGCTTTCCGGTACCGCTAGTTCTATTGATGCGGCAAAACATCCGTTTATTTCTTATTACAATACTAATTATAGCAAGTTTCTTGGAAACTCTGCAGAAGGTGCCAAAAAGGTTGATCAGGATGAGATCATCAATTTCCTTGATAAGTCTAATGATATGCTTGAAAGTTCATCGTTGCTAAGACCAGTATTGGTGTCTTATTTGAACTCCGGAGGTAATACGAATGTTGGAGGCTCAGTAGATAAGCTTTTAGAGCGTTTAAAGGTAGAAACACCAAGAGGGCAGACTGTATTATCTGAGC
This sequence comes from Chryseobacterium tructae, assembly GCF_030409875.1. Classification (NCBI taxonomy): domain Bacteria; kingdom Pseudomonadati; phylum Bacteroidota; class Flavobacteriia; order Flavobacteriales; family Weeksellaceae; genus Chryseobacterium; species Chryseobacterium tructae. Next base: position 113,721 of record NZ_JAUFQR010000002.1, read on the forward strand.
TTATCGATATTTTTGATGTTTACCAGATGGATGAGTTTAAAAGCAAATATCTTGGTATGGCTAAGAACCTTAAATGTACCATTAACGATAGATTGGCCTCTACATTGAAATCTAATGCGAATGTGGAAATGGGAGCTTTGTTCCCTAACTATAAGTTCCAGTCAGCAACAAATACTACGGCTAAATCTCTTCACGATGTGAAAGCTGATAAGAAGGTTATTGTGTTCTGGTCATCTACCTGCTCACACTGTGAAAGTGAACTTCCGAAGCTATTGGAGAAATACAATGATTTAAAAGCAAAAAATATTCAGGTTATTGCCTTATCTCTTGATGTGGATAAAGACTCTTATTCTAAAAAGATTGCTGCCTTCCCATGGATCAATGATTCAGAATTGAGAGGATGGAATAGTAGCTACGTGGATACATATAATGTACATGCAACTCCAACGTATTTTATTTTAGATGCTAATAACAAGATAATCAACAAACCAGATCATGTTGGGAATGTTTTAGAATATTTTATGTTAAAATAATTTTGGAGGTAAAGAATATTTTTCTATATTTGCACCACCAAAACGGCGAGGTAGCTCAGTTGGTTAGAGCGCAGGATTCATAACCCTGAGGTCACGGGTTCAATTCCCGTCTTCGCTACAAAAACCGCGATCATTTATAATGATTGCGGTTTTTCTTTTTATATAATTACGCTCATTTTTCCAGATCACTTTCGCTTATAATTGTTCGCTCTCTTTAGAAAAATGTCATCCGAAGACGTCAGCCTTATTTTAATTATTATGGGCTAGGGTAGAAATACTACTATTGAAGTTAGGACTCATAAGAATGGAAAGACTAAGAATCTTGATCTCCTTTTTATTTTCTGAGGTATATGATGCTTAAATCTTATATTAAATAACCAGTATAGTCTATTCTGTATATCATGTAAAATATATTTCAAATTTTATTTTCATTATAGGTCTGCAGATAATATTATTTTTTTATATTTGCACCACCAAAACGGCGAGGTAGCTCAGTTGGTTAGAGCGCAGGATTCATAACCCTGAGGTCACGGGTTCAATTCCCGTCTTCGCTACAAAAAAAATCCGTATTATGCTTATAAAAGGCATTTTACGGATTTTTGCTTTTAAATAATCCCGACATAATCCCGAATAGTTAGGTTCTAACCAAAGATCAAGTGTAAAAGTGTCAACAAGAAGACTAGCCATAAAAATAGTTTAATGTACAGTCTTCACGGATTAATATCAATCCAATCTTTCATTCATTATAATAAAAGTTAATATTTCTTTTTTCGCAGATAGTTTTAACTTCTTTAAAATTTTTGAGTTTTAAGCCTCTTGCGTCAATTGTTTCTAGTTTAGGTGCATTTAGAATAGCAATAGGGATTGTTGTTATTCTTGTACCTGAAATATTGATCCACTCCAAATTGGACATATTGTTTAAGCACTGAGGTAAATCAGATATATGAGTATTCTCTAAAGTTAAAAATTTTACTTTTTGTAATTTACAAATAGAAGCGGGTACTTTATTTATAACAGTTCCATCTAAATTAATACTTTCTAAGTTTGTAAGATTGTTTATATCATCATTGATTGATACAATAGGGTTATTTCTTAAATCAATATATGTTAGTTTTTTAAGGCTGTAAAAGGAATTTGGGAGCACAGTTATACTATTGTTTGGAACGTCAAATTGAAGTAAATTTGATAATTTCCCTATACTTTCCGGAATAAATGTAACTTTTTTCTTTTCATTGGCAACTTGAAATACCTTCATTTTTTGAAAATTTCCAATCCAATTAGGAATCGTAGAAGTTTCATTCATTAAGATTAAATCAAGATTTTTAAGTCTAAGATAAGTAAGTGAATCCCTTTTATTCCATAGTGAATCCATAACCATCCTTGTGCTATTTTCTATAGGAAAATCTCTTAATACTTTTTCTTTTTCATCATAGGCTGGGTTATTGTATTGTTGGCAAGAACATAACAATGGGATAAATAGTAAGATATTTAAGATGCTACTTCTCATATTTTCAAATCTTTTATATATAGAGCGTGAATATAATGATTAATCGTTAAACGGTTGTATTTGTCATTTTCTTCAATACTTTGTACTAATACGGATGCCTCGTTTTTTCCGTGGCTTTGATCCTTTAAATAAGTTTCAAAGTTAACGGACTTTTTATCATACTCATATACCTCTCTTTTCAATATTTTCGTAAGCAATTCTTCGGAAATATCAATAAAGTTAAAACCTAAATTATAGTTTTTATTAATTGGAGAATTAATAGCTCTTTTCACAGAATTTCTTCCCTCATTAATTGAAATTTGTAGTTCCTTATTCCAATTTTCAATAATAAATTCATCATTCTCTGCTTTCATTCGGTTTACAGTATCCATTACAAATGGTGGAATAATAGACGGCGGTGGAATCTTGTGGTCAGCCACTCCTCTTAATAAAGCGGCCATATCAGATAAAACACCAAAGATTCCCATAACTTCACCTACAATTTTTATTTTTCCTGCAAGACCTTTTCCAGATTCATATTCTATTGCATTAATTCCTTTGGGTACATTAGCTGATGTTTCGGTTCCTACATTTACGGCTCTTTTTATCTCTTTTTCAAACCTATTATCAATATCAGATACATCATAATAATAGTACTCAGAAGTTGCACCTTTTCTTATAGTACTGAAAAAGTTCTTTTTCTCCAGATTTCTTATTGCAATATCATAGGCTTTCTTTTCAAAAGCTGTCAGTTCTTTTTTTGCGCCTGTTCCGTAAGGTTTTGATAGCGTATTTACTTTATTGGCATATAGTCCATTTTTAATGGCTGAAACATACCAAGGACTTCCAGTTTCAACAGAATATATTGCAGGTAAGAGATGCTTATCCGAAGCATGAACGAAAATAATAGGCTCTACTATCTGTTTAGGTTTTACTTTCAGGTAATTCCAATTTTCCCAGGGTAGTTCTGCTACTTCAATAAAATTATTTTCATCAATATATTTACATCTGAAATAAAGTTCTAAATCCCTGCCTTCATCATCGGCCATCATTTTTATCAGTGCGTCTTCACTCAAAAGTAAAGATATTACTATTTCAGAATTTGCATCCATTTTCCAGTCTGTCAGTGCTTCATTGTTTTCAGGATTAGTACTTACCATATTTATTTTTTCGTAACCTTTGGTATTCTTGTAGCCTGTTAATTCCTTATTTGCTAAACTTAGAATATAGAGCAGAAAATCAAACTCATCCCATTCCCGTAATTCAAGGTTTACTTTTTTTCCTTCAGGAGATTTAATGTTCTTCATTTTCAAATGAAACTGAACCTTATCACCTAATTGAGCTTCTTTGATTTCCTTGCCTTCCTCATCTGTCCACCAACCCTTTTCAAAATATGTGTATGAGGATGGAGCTTCCTTTGGCTCTCCGAAATTAGTGCCTCCATCTGCTGTGAAGTGGCTTCCTTGTCCAGCATACACTGAAAACTCATCTGTGTAAACAGTCCATGTTTCGCATTCTATGCTATTAGTACCACCTACAATTCTTGTAATTTTTCCACCTGCCATATTTAGTGCATTTTAGATTTTTCTCCACTATTATTTTCAAAGTTTCCCTTTGTATGAAGCTCATTCTTTTCATCAGATACAACCTGCTTTTTATTGGATTGGTCTGTAACGTTCTTTGCTTTGGATTTTCTTTCTCCCTGAGCTATTTCCATAATATTTGATGCCATTAGTGAATAATCAGCAACAGCATTTTGTATCATCATTCCTCCTGCAAAACTGCTGTGGTTAACACCTGCGGTTTCAGAAATATTCATCCCGGCATTAGATGTAATATTCATTCCTGCAATCATACTAATGTTTTCCCCTGCATTGAAAGTCATATTCTTTGGTGCGGTTACTGAAATATTTCCTTGCCCATCCATAAAATAAGTATTACCACTTGGATCAATAATATTTACACTTCCTTCAGCATCATTCATCAAAATGCGGATTCCGCTTCTGGTTTGAATGGATTTAAGATGATTATTGACTCCACCTCCTAAAGCAACATTTCCATGGAACATTCCACCCATGGCAAAAGGAAAATCTGGATTATGATATTCAAAACCTACCATTACTTGATCTCCAATTTCAGGGATTGCTACAAATCCTCTATTCTGACTTATTGCATCTGTTCCCCCTGCATCTGGACTCATCATCCTGATAAAGCTTGTTGTATCATTCAATTGCCAATCGAATTGTACTTGTATTCTTCCTTGGTTTAAAGGATCAACATTGGAGATAACAGTTGCTACTTGTGGCTCTGCTTTAGGTATTTCAAAATTAGGCTTAGGCATAAAACCTGTTCCTTCGGCAATTGCTTCAAAGCTTCCTGTGTAATATCCTCTTGCATCAACTTCGTGATTTACCTCAGTAATCATTAAAGTAGTAAAATGCGAGGTTTGATTGCTGTCTGGTTTTCTCATAGCTAAGTCAGCAACACAACCAATATATAGAAACGGAACTGTTGTTTCTCCTGAAACTGTAAAAACATCTACTGCCTTACTACCTCTTGCACTCTTTTGGGAATCATCTACATCACGAAACATATTGGCATTAATGGGAGTAGGGGTTAATGAACGAGTTTTAAAGATATTATCATTCAATTCATAAGCTTTGGAAGATAACTCACCTAAATGCTTAATATGATTGTCAACACCCAACATTTTTGTATGACTGCTACTATTGTAACCAAAATATTCAGGCTTTGTGTGAACCGCTTTGAGTTCAATGGTAACATCATTTACATTACTACCATCAATAAGTTTAATGGACTTTTCATTAGGTGGAAGTTTTCCAAAATGTAGGACTTCTCCATCATAATAAAATTGCTCTCCGTAAGCTTCTGCAATTCTGGCAAGGTAATTATAATGAGTTTCACAATACTGTGCGCTATAGTTGATGTAGCTATTATTTTGAGTATCTACCCTAAAATCAAAATCATTTGTACCCAATGCTTCTTTAATAATTCTGTCTGCAATAATGGATGTATTTACAGATTGATCTCCTCCAAAGCTTTGAGTGTGTGGAGCAGAGGCCATTAGAATTGTGGGACTGTAACCTTTGAGTACAATATTTCCCAAACTCATTTTTCCTTGCTGAATGCTACATTTGTAATAATTCCTACAAATGTTCTCTCTGGGTTTTCATGCTCTGGATCTTTATATTTAAAGGTTACGGTCAATCGTTTTCCCATGAATTGTCTTGCCTGTTCAAGATTATAGTTTTGGGTTTCAGCCAAAGAATCATGAGCCAGGATAAGTTCAAAGCTATGATGTGTTTTAGCACTCTGCTGTAAACGGAAATGTTTAAAATGGTTGATAGGTTTTCCGCCAGCTATAATATCAAGCTGAATGACACGATTGATACCTGAAATATGGTTTTCAGAAATCTTCTCTGAATTTGAGATTTTTTTTTTCATAAGATTATGTGTGTTTTATTATATCACCAAATATAGATAAAAACAGTGCCAAAGTAGATTATTTTGTAACTATTTAAAAAAGTGTAGTAAAACTACGATCAAGTATAAATATTAAAAGGAGGAAGCATAATTAATGGATAAGATTTAAAATTTATATGTTGTAGCTTTTATAACAATCTGCTTATACTGCTTTTATTTTTTTGTTAGAAAAACTTAATAATTGGCTCCTAAACTTTTTGAGAATGTAAATAGTAACTTAGAGAAGGGAAAATAATATGTGAGATTAGGATAGTAATTTACCCGGATTTACCAAAAAATTAATATTTTTGTTTCAGAAATAAACCCTATTTGTTAGGGTGTTAATATACATACTAAAAAGTCTTGTAAGTAGAAATCGGCAAAATTTCAAATAGTAAAACAAGACGGATTAATTGGTATGCCTCTAAAGGCGTATCCTATCCGTTGTTTTACTATGGCTTTGCCGAGCCACTACTTACAGCGTGATTTGGATGCGCTGTTTTCTTTTTATCTGATTACGGTTTTCCATAAAGATTTTTTTAGAATGGCTTTTATTTTTGAAAGTTAAAACTCAAGTTATATGGAAACACAACGACCTCAGCTAAAACAATGGTATAATAACAAAGTCCTACTTATTGTTCTTTTCTTTTTATTTCCTCCTTTAGGAATTTATGCAATGTTAAAACACAAAACCGATACTTGGAAAAAGGTATTGTACATCACTCCTTCTGCTATTGTTACTATTTTACTGACCATAGGAATAATAGGCTCTTTCTTTGTAGATAGTTATAAAAGTGGTCTTGATTATTATAATAAAAAAGATTTTGTAAAGGCGTATGATTTTTTTCAGATGGTAAAACAGGATGATAAAAATTACAATGATGCTATTGCAAAAATTTCTGAAATAAAACCTATTGTGGATAGTATCAACACTGCAAAAGGAAATGAAAAACTTGCAAAAAATCAAAGAAAAGAAGAAGAAAATATAGTTGGAAAACATGAGAAAGGGATTGTTGATGCTTCATTAGAATTTCCTGTAGATCAACAAAATTTCATTAAAGCAGTTGAGCAGGCATATAGCGATTATAAGGATGCTCCCAACGAATTAAAAAAATCGGCAATTAGAACTGAAAGAGGTAACCTCATCAAAAAAAAAGTTGATGGAAAAAGAAACTTTTCAGATTGGGTTGTAGTTGTAAAAGAAATGCATACTACAGGGAAAGGAAAGGCTTATTTTATTGTTAAAATTGATGGGACTAATATAGAAATGGGTACAGTAAACAACGAGCTTTCCAATATGTTTGAAAATTCTTTAATCGAACAATCAAACCCTATTTACAATCAGATTTCTGAATTAAAGAAAGGTGATGTAATTATAATTAGTGGTTCATTCTTTCCTTCGGATAAAAATGACTATATCCAAGAATTAAGTTTAACAGAAGAGGGGAGTATGAGAAAACCTGAATTTCTTATAAAGTTTACCAAGGTTCAAAAAAAGAATTAGAAAATTAATCAAGTATTTAGATGAAAACAAAAAAATATTTTTATAAGTTTTTTTTATTTAGCCTTCTTTTGATTTTTACTTCCATGTTCAGCCAAAAGAAGGAATATATTATCTTGGCCAAACCAAAAATAGTTTCGTATGAAAATGTTTCAATTAAATTTGAAAAGCATTATGATATGATTTTGGTTTCCTTGAATGCTGTAAAACCAAATACCTCTGTTATTTACCGGGGAGTTGTTAGCTCTACAAAAGGCTCATGGTTTCTAAATAGTTATTTTTCCAGTAGTGAGGGTTGGCATAAAGTAGAAAGTGTAGATAAAAGCTCTGGTTATTTAGACTATAACAATCAAGGAGTAATGGAATTTACTTTATCTGATATTGTAGATGTCTATAAGATTTATATTTTTTCCAGTGAGCTTCCGGATAAAGATATTGGTATATTTATTCAGGTTAATAAAGAATAATTCCAAAAAATATCAACTTTTAAATTAGCACAAAATTACAGTGAGGTATACTTCTAACCTAGTGGAGTTCTTCAAATGTGTCAATATTTTAATGGTGGGGGTGCTAATCCCTGCCTTATTTTTGTCTTAAAACCCTTATAATAAAGAAAAATCCCCTAAATTCTATAAATAGGAAAGTAGGGGAATAAATAGAAGCTTATTTTGATGGATTTTTAGTTTTACCCACCCTATCGTTTAATGCTACCAAATATATTTTCAATCTGTTCCTTGTTAAGGTAACTCATGTATTGCCTTAATTCTGATGCTCTTTTATCAGAAGGTAATTGATTGAGGTAGAATTTAGTTTTTGTAAATTCGCTCTTCAAGGATTCATAGATGAGGTTTCTTGTATTATTGCTTATCTCATCATTTCCTGTGCATAATAATTTAATAATAGGTTTTAACCTTACAAATCTTTCATCCGGGCTAACATAGTTAATACTCTTATGAAGCTGTTTAATATTGTCCTCGAATAGTTCTAATAGGTTTTCTTTTGCTTTAGTACTTAATTTATTTCGAGATCCAATTTTTCTCCCGCTGTTTCTTGAATTTTGTTTATCCATTTTATTAAATATTTATTTGTTGTTTTATAAAATACTTGCAATGCTTTTTGAAAAAGCGTTGCTTCTATTTTTGTTTCTATATCTTTTTATATAGAGTTCTATATATGTCCATCTTTTACTCAATATTGATGTAATTTTTACTCAAAATGAATGTAATTTTTACCCAATATAATCCATCTTTTACCCATTTTTTTTTACAATCCATGTTTTACTCACTTTCAATTTTGTATTTGGTTTTTAATTTCTCAAATTCTTCATATATGAAAGAGGGGATCTTATATTGAGTTCCACCTTGTTTTATTATGAATTCTCTATCAATTAAATCCTTCTTGTGTTTAGATAACATTGACTTTTTTATACCTAAGTAATAGCAAAAAGTTTCTTCATTAAAGAATCCATTGTTATTTTTGCTCTTCCGAAATAGAGAATACGTTAGGTATAATAGGAGGTATTTTTTTAGTCTGATTTTGTATGCTAACATAAATTCAAAATAAACAATTAGAAAGTGTCCAATTGGAGTAAATTTGTTTGCTGTATCTGCATTTAGTCTATATCTACCTTTCTCTTCTTCAATAATATGATTTTGTTCTATAAGGACTTTTAATTTTTTGTGTAAGGTCTTTCGTGTAATTATAGAATATAATTTCTCTTCTATTTTAGACATATTTATTTTTCCAATTTCATTTCCTTTTGAGATTTTCATTAAATAGTACAATAAAATGTATGATTCAAAATCTGCTAATTCCAGTTCTTTTATTACATCATAATAGATAATAATGAATTGAAATTGTGGGTATTTTTTATTATCTTTGTAGTGCATAATTCATTTTGTAAAGACTTCCTCAAATTCCCTAAAAGAGGAAGTCTTTTATTATTAAATGTTATTAAAAAGGTTCTTTTTCAGTATCTCAATGCTGAATTTTAGTTTGTTTTTTGGGATGCGATCTGGAAAATAGAAGAAGTGTAAAATTTGAGTATCATGATGGTAATAGACAATGATGAAATCTTTTTTTCCCTTTTCATTAAGGTTATTTCCAATGTAAAGATTAAAGTCAATAGGTATTAAACCGGTATGAAGAATTTTCTTCCTTTGTTTATCAAAACTCATTAACACATCCGTAACTCCAGCATCTATGAGACATTGGTCTTTAGGCGGTTCAAATTTTAAAAAATCGAATAGATAGAGACGATCACTAGTAATTTTATCAAAAATGCCCTTTCTTCCAGATTTGACATACTTGAAGTGTTGAAACTTAATCCTATTCACCATAATACTAAATTTTAGGATTAGAATTTTGTTTCAACATTGCAGTCTCTACATCTTCTTTTTTGTAGAGAACTCTTTTGCCTATTTTATGAGGAATAAGAGTTTGTGATCTTTGCCAGTTTGAAAGTGTAACTAGACTTACTTTTAATAATGCACTAGTCTCTTTTCTTGTTAAAAACTGGTCTTTAATTGCTCCTTGTTTGCTTTTGTTGGAAGGATTTTCTTGTAAAATCTCATAGATGTTTTTTTCTTCCAAAAGCTTTTTAAGCTCTGCTTTTATTGTTTCCGTAATTACAGACTTGAGTAATTCCTTACCTTCATCTGAAAGAAGCAAAGAAAACATTTTTTACTTCTTTTGTTAATATTTTATATTTTTCATGAAGCAAAGATATAGTGCTTTATTGTAATTTGCAAATATTAACCAGTGTAATGTTCAGTAAATCAGTATTTTAAGTGGGGATAAGTGGGTTGGGATAAGTATTTTAACTTATTGACTTATAGGTTTTTATAAAAAATGAAAAAAAATTAAATTTTCTTAAAAATTGGTAATGAATTTTTTAGTTCATCTTGTTGTTCCCAGTATTTAGCCACCTGCTCTATGTGCTCTTTTTGGGTGGTTTTAATATACTTCATAAATTGAGAGTGGCTCTTATGTCCTGTAATGGCCATTATAGTATTATCTGGTAACTTTCCATAATGATTGGTTGCAAAACTTCTCCTTGCTGTATGACTTGAGATTAGTTTGAATTTTGGATAATATCCCTTTTCTTTTCTATTTGTGTTAGGATTTTTAATATTTCCTAGAGTCATTTCATTAATTTCGGCTTCTTTGTTGACTTCTTTAATGTACTCATTAAATTTTTGTTCTGAAATAATATGGGGGAGCTGATTGTTTCTTTTTGTTAATATTTTTCTTACTTGTTGATGAATAGGTATTTCTATGACTGCTCCCGTCTTTTGAGTCTCAGAAATAACAATGGAATTTTTGTTAAACAAGAAACTATTGATTCTTTTTAAGTCGGAAATCCTTAAACCAGTCCAAACACCAATAATAAATAAGTCTCTAACATTATCTAATCTCTCATTTTTTGATAAATCTAAATTATAGATGAGGTCAATTTCTGAAACGCTTAAATAGGTATCTATTGGTTCATCTCTCCTAAATGTAAATTTTTTACTTTCTGCTTCGTGATTGGTTTCTAAGTTTTGTTCTTTGGCTTCTTTTATAAATCCTTTAATTGTAGAGATATTCTTTTCGATTAATGTGTTAGAATATTTTTTATCAGTTTTTAAATAAGATGTAAATTGTCTGTGAAATTCAAGGTTAATATCTGTAATTTTTAACCGAGTCTTCTTAACTTGTTCAAAATCTTCTATTTGATTTTTAATTGTATTATATTTTTGGATGGTTCGGGGAGATATTACTTTTCCTGTTTTGGTGTTTACCCTTTTTTCTGATTCTTTGGCAAAATTTTCGATAAATGGTGCAAAGAAAATTCTATGGTCTTCAATGCCTTCAGGTCTTTTGTATAAATTTTCAATGACTTTAGATAACCACTTTGAATTTATAATGTCTCCTTTGCTATAATCAATATTAAACCTCATCAAAATTTCCTTTTTCAAATTTTCTATTAAAGGATTAATGTGGTTTTTTATACTAATGTCTGTGTTAGGTTTAAACTTTTGCATCTTCTCACTCCAGTCATTGGGATTAATTAGAATATGAGATTGAGCATTACAATCAATATTTCTACCATGATAAAAACGGATATTAAGACTTGAGGGATTACCTTTTTTAATACAAGAAAATTTTATACTTGCCATATATGTACTATAATATAGCAAATTTAATAAAATCCCGACATAATCCCAATAATTTGCTTTGTTTTATTGTCTCTAAGTTTATTAATTTGTATTATTAAATCATTGTGATTGCTATTTATAGGATGTTTTAGAGAGTGATAAAGAAAAGTTAAGAGAAAGTTGATAAAGATAATGCTAGTCCCGTCTTCGCTACAAAAAACGACAATCATGTATAATGGTTGTCGTTTTCTTTTTTAGACAATTCTATTCATTCTTTAGAATAATATTCGTTGACTACTTTTCACTCTCCTTAGAAAATACCATCCGAAAGGTTCAGTTATATTTTAAATAGTAAATGTTAGTGTGGAAATACTCCAATTAAAGTTAATAGCGAATTGAAATTTGAAACAGGTATAGATTTTTGTATTCTTGCTTTCAGAAATAAGAGCATAAAAAACCGCTTCACAAATGATGAGAAACGGTTTTTTATTTTAGTATAAAATTTTATCAGGTCTGGTATCCTAATAGTTTTCTGATCTGATAGAAGAATCTTTCGATAAGTCTCAGGTCTTGGGTTACAATTTCTGCATTTCCTCTAAGCTCTTTATCAAATTTCAGATTTTTATTATAGCTTGTTTTTAATCCTTTTGGTAAAACGACATCTACATAGTAATTTCCTTTATCATCCGGGATAAGTGATATATTCTGAACTTTCCCTTCTATGATTCCATATTCCTGAAAACGATAATTGTCTAGTTTGATCAATACTTTTTGCCCTGTCACAACCTTTCCTGAATTCACTGTAGGAACAGACATTCTACCTACTAAACTCTTTTTATTGTCGGGTAATATAGATACAATAGGTTCTGCTGCTTTTACGAATTGATTTTCACCAAAAAACTGTTGGAAGCTGGCAACACCATCCGTAGATGAAATAACAAGGTAATTTTGTTCCCAAAGCTTTACCGCTTTCCTTAATTGTTCGAACAGTTGTAAAGTTTGTGACGAATAAGTGATTTTATCTTTTTCTGTATTGATAACAGTTCCACTTTTTGTTTTGTTTAGATTGGAAATACCTTCATCAGCTTGCGAAATAGAAATATTGAGGTTTTCAAGATTCTGTTGAGCCTGAAGATATTTGATTTTTTCATTCTCAAGTTCCATGGCAGAAATAACTCCCTGATTAAATAGTTCCTGAGATCTTTGAAAGTTCTTTCTGGTAAGATCATATTTGGCTGATTCCAGGCTTTTTTGTTGTTTCAAAGTGGTAATTCTCGCTCTTGCTTCAGATAAACTTTGGTTAGTTGCTAGGTTTTCAGGAGCATAGGGTTGTAATCTTGTAAAAAGATCTTCATCCTGAAATGCTTTTGCAAAACTATTGTATTCACCTTGCACTTCTCCTAGCTTATATCTTGACGTCTGAGCTATAGGAAAAGAACTTAACTGGTTTGGAGATATAGAGTCTATCAGTTGTTTTAATGCAATAACATCCTTGTAGTTGGCTGCTGATAACATGACCATTAAAACTTGATTTTTCTTTACTTCCTGATGATCTTTAATGAATATCTTCTCAACCTTAGAGTTGATTCTTGCCTCTAATTTTTCCGGAGGATTTTGAGACGTTACTATAATAGGAGCGGGTACAAACTCCGGATATTTTATAATGTAACTCATTACAAAAATAAGTAGGATAATTATAAATATCATAGTGTTCCCCCAACGGATCATCCAGCTTGGAGGTTGGGTAAGAATATCCTGTACACTTTCTGAACGGAGTTCAATATTGTCTAAAACTTCTTCTTTCATTGTTTTCTGATACATTTCCACCTCAAATTTAAAAGGGGATTTAATTTAAATTAAGCTTTCAGGTTTGGTTTCTGATGCTGGGATTAATTTCCTAGTTCAAGCTGGTTTCTCACCAATCGATAATATTCACCGCGAAGATCTACCAATTCGGCATGGCTGCCTTCTTCTACAACTTTTCCTCTATCCAATACAATGATTTTATCAGCATGCTTTACGGTGGAAAGTCTGTGGGCAATAACGACTGCTGTTTTACCTCTGAAAAATTGTTCAAGATTTTCCATAATAACCTTTTCATTATTAGCATCTAATGCAGAGGTGGCTTCATCAAACAAAATATAGTCAGGAGATTTATAAACAGCTCTTGCTATGAAAAGTCTTTGCTTTTGTCCTCCACTTACTCCTACACCTTCATTTCCGATCTTTGTATTGTAACTTAGCGGAAGCCCTTCTACAAACTCTTTAATATTGGCTATTTCTACGGCACGCCTTAATTTCTTTTTATCAATATGATCTTCACCAACAGCAATATTATTGGCAATTGTATCATTGAATACATAACCTTCTTGCATTACGACTCCGCAATGATCTCTCCAGAATCTAGGGGAGATATTTTTCAAAGCAGTATTCCCAATTCTGATATCACCACTATTCGGTTCATAAAACTTCATCAGAAGCTTTAATAACGTTGTTTTTCCACTTCCACTGGCTCCTACAATAGCGGTTGTTTTTTGATAAGGTATGGAAAGACTTAAATTTTCAAAAACCGGAACATCAGATCCGATATATCTGAATGACATGTCGGTAATTTCGATATCCCTTTGTGGAATATCAGTAACATACTGCTCTTCTTTATTTTCTTCATCCTCTTTATCGTGAATTTCACCCAATCTTTCAAGGGAAATTTTAGCATCCTGAGTTTGCTTAATAAAATCGATAAGCTGAAGAAGCGGACTGTTTAGCTGGCCAATAATATATTGTACAGAAAGCATCATCCCTAAAGTTAAGTTTCCGCTCAATACTAATTTAGCAGATAGGAAGCTTACCAAAATATCTTTTATCTGATTAATGAAGTTTCCTCCTACAGATTGCCATTGCTCTAAAGACAATGATTTTATTCTGATTTTAAATAATTTTACCTGAAGGAATTCCCAGTCCCATCTTTTTTGCTTTTCGGCATTATGCATTTTGATTTCCTGCATGCCGTTGATGAGTTCAATTACTTTACTCTGTTCCTGGGAAACCTGGGAGAATCTTTTATAATCAAGTTCTTTTCTTTTTTTCAGGAAGAACGTAATCCATCCTATATATGCTACAGCTCCCACAAGATAAACAAGGAATAGTCTGTAATCATAATATAGAAGAACAATGCTGAAGATTATCAAATTGACCAGTGAAAACAGAGTGTTTAATGATGAACTCGTAAGGAGCTGTTCTATTCTGTGGTGGTCATTGATCCTCTGCATAATATCTCCGGTCATTCTGGTATCAAAGAAACTGATAGGAAGTCTCATCAGTTTGATAAAGAAATCGGAAATAATAGAAATGTTAATTCTGGCTGAAAGATGGAGAAGAATCCAGCTTCGGATGGTCTCTATACCCATTCTGCCGATAAATAACATGATTTGTGCAGCTAAGACAAGATAAATAAAGTTAATATCTTGGTTTTGTATCCCAACGTCTACAATACTTTGGGTAAGAAACGGGAAGACAAGTGATAGTAAACTTCCTGCGAGAAGTCCCACAGCAAGTTGAACAACAAGCGATTTGTATTTAAAAAGGTATCTGGAAAGAAATGAAAAGCTGGCTTTGCTTTGGTCATTATCAAACTCAGTTTGAAAGAATGCCGGTGTAGTTTCCAGGATAAGGACAATTCCTTCTTCTGTGCTTTGATGAGCATTTTCTCCGATCCAGGATTTGATAAATTCTTCCGGAGTATAGGAAATCAATCCATAACTAGGATCAGAGATATATACCTTGTTATTTTTATCGGTTTTATAAACAACTACAAAATGGTTTTTATTCCAATGCACAACACATGGAAGCGGAACTTCTTCTACGAGGGTTTTGAAATCGACTTGAACTCCTAATGAACGGAAGCCGAGGTTCTCTGCTGCATCACTTAATCCAAGAAGGCTACTTCCCTCACGAGTTGTTTCAGAGAGAGCCCGGATTTGTTGCAGAGATATACTTTTACCGTAATACTTACTTACAATTCTAAGACATGTAGGTCCACAGTCTTTAGTGTCTGGTTGTTTATAAAAGGGAAATTTCTTCAAAACTAATAATCATTATAAAATGTCGCTAGAATATAACGGCATTTTTTCTTTATTCAATATTATAATTCAATGAAATGGTGGGCTAGTAGCACCATTTGTTACACGCATCTACTGCTCCTTCTTTAGGAGGATTTATTTTGGATTCGCAATAGCTGGATTCATACTGAATTCTTGCGCATTCTTGGGTGATACCGCCTTTCAGTGTTTTTAGACTTTCTTTTGAAAGTTTTTTGAGATTTTTCATAATAAATAGTTTTTGGTTTACCTACTCTTTATAGCTTTTCGGTGGCTGCTTTTATTGTTCCTAATATAGTGAATTTTACATCACAGGTGAAGATTAAATTTCTTCGTCTTCTATGAGTTCATCAACAAAGAATGCGATGTCTTCTCGATCGTATTTTTCTGGAAATTGGTAGCCATTAATGATCAGAATAGGGGTGAAGTTAAGCCCTGCATTACTGTTCTCTATACTCATTTGAATCAGTGGATTCAGGTTTTCAGAGGTAGGAACTCCACCAGACAGAGTGTTGATCTTATTTTCGTCTCTTGTTTCGAACCATTCTTCCACTGCGTGTAGGAATTCTTTCTCTGGTTTATTGTTGTAGATGTAGGTAAGATCTGAAATTAAGGTGTTGTATTTCTCATTGGATCTTTCAGGAGTATAATTGAATCTCATTTGTAAAGAAACATCATCAGGATATTTCTTTAAAAGACTTTCCACCAGTTGATGGCCACCTTTACAAAAGCCACAATAAGGATTAGAAATAATAGAAATACGAAGTCTTGCGTCTTTTTTTCCCACTGAAAATGTTTCAGTATCCTGAAAGACGATTTGATCTTTTTCTAATAATTGACTTTTGAATAACTCGTAGTTTCTTTTAAACCTAAGATTTTTAGCATTAGATTTTTGAAGTTCTTCTTTTTGTTCAAGCAGTGTGTTAAAATATATTACTGCTGAAAAGATGATCGCCCATAAAACAACCGTCAATAAAAGAGCGCCCACTCCAAAAGAAAGATTCTGGAAGAAGAAAGCACTGATTATTAATTGTCCAACCAGGATAGAGATGATTAAAAGACAAACTCTACAAAATGTTTTTTCAACAAAAGCCTGGATGTATAAAGAATAACCGATTGCCAATATTGAAACAAAAGAAAATCCTTTTATAAGATACGCGGTGGCGGGTAAAAATAATCCCAATATAGCTAGTCCGGTAAAATAGATCAGTGAGAAATCAGAAAACTTTAAACCTAAGACACTTGTTTTGTCTTGTTTAATAATTCTGTCGCAGGAGTTCGCAGTTTGAGCAGCAGGTGCAGCTCCACAAATACTTCCTATGACGGCAGAAGTGTTTCCAAATTTTTGATTGAATATTTCCAGTGAAATATAAACACCAGCCAATGAAAGGAGATTGAAGATCGCTTCATATGGACTTTGGTATATAAATGAATAGATAAGGATGATCGCAAATACAGCATACAAAATGGGTTTGAAATCGAATGCTGTTTTGTTTTCCGCATTTTCAGTCTTTTCAAACAGAAGTACAAAGTCTGTAGAATTTTTGTAAAGCTCTTCTTTGTCTAATGTTTTTGCCTTTTCGGAATAAACGGAGTAATTGCTTCCTGATTTTTTTACCAATGAAAATGCATTGTCAACAATAGCGATAAATTCTTCCGGAAGCTCGTCCCAATATTCTTTATCAAGCTGATAGGCATCATTTTTTACCCCTAAAAAGTTTAAGGTATCACTGAATGCTAATGCAGACGGATAGTTGGGATGAGAATTGAACTGGAAAATAAATTCCTGTTTATCAAGTTTTAGGTAGTTAATTAGTTTATCAAAAATCATATTAATATTTTCATCTAAAATACACAGATGTTTTAAATTAACAAAAGTTTTTTTCTTTTATTGGTGAGATATAAAGATGGGTTGGTAGGTTTATTTTAATTTTCAATATTTTAGCCCCCTTAAAATGTAAAAAGATTTTTCATTTTGCAGGATATTATAGCTTTATCTACAATGTTTCTTCTATTCTGTCATGATATTTGCATTTTCCATTTTGAGTTTCTTCAGGAAATCCTTTTTGATTGCAGCGCTATGCTTAAGGCTCGCAAGTCCTATGCTTTTTCTATGGCGGTCTATTGCTGCTGTATCTATTTGTTCCATAAAGCTTCTTCCCATTCCATATTGAGTGGTTTTTCCTGGTGAAAACTTATGTGAATCAACCATCATAGAATAATCGAGTGGAGGACAATCTCCAGATTTTATATATTCAAGAATCTTTGTTTCCAGATAAGGATAAAGGGTATTGGAGCTTCCCATGTGGCTCACAAGGGTTAGCATAGGAGCGTCTCCTATTTTATCTTTGGAAGGAAATCCTATATTTTCAAAAGTCCATTTGAAAAGGCGAGCATTCTTTTCTATATTTTTTCTTACCAATACAGTATCATTAGGTCTTCCCAGCTGATCTCTTGTGAAGGCGATCTTAAAAGAATCAACCATTTGTTGGTTAAGGTCTTTTTTCCAGTCTGCTATTTTTTGTTGTACTTCTGTGTTATCTATCCCATATTTTTTGAAAAGAGGCAGATATTTTTTATAACTGTCATTATAAGGAGCTACTAAGGAAATAAGCTGGTATAAACTTTCTTTGCCTCCAAAATCTTCATGATACTGATCAGATAGTGTAATATAAGTAGAGAACTCTTCAATCATTTCCTGATTTTTAGGGTCGTATTCATTAAAAAGTTTTCTATATTCTTGAATGGCTAACTTAGGGTTATTAGCGAGTCTGTAGGTACTGTCAATTTCATTGACCTTTTTATAATAAGTAATGTAATTTTTTTTGCAAGAAGATAAAATGAAAATACTTATGATTAATATCAAATTAATTCGTAGATATTTTGAGGTATCTCTAGATAAGTGTTTCATATTTTATCATTTTTCAAATGTTGTATTGCAATGTATGAAAAAAAGTGAATTGTTGATCTGTTTTTTGATTGGCTCAATGCTTTTTTTGAAATCGACTGATTTTTAATAGCCTATGAGCGTTTGCCTAAGTAATAAGGATGGATGAAGGGACTATTGGAGTTTGTTGAGATAGTATATAATCATCTTGTTGTAATTGGGTAAGATGATGAAAGGAGGAAATAAAGCTGAAGAGAAGTTTGTAGTCTCAATCATCAGAGGAGAAAATTTTTTACTTTTATAGAGACAAAGATTAGAGATATTCTTAATTATAATGAAAATAACTCTAATTTTTTCATTCTAAAAAAACAGAGATAAGTGGAATGTTTTATTTTTAAATAATTTTTTCATTTTGTATGTTTTTCGTAGTTTAAGTATAATTTAGGTATTATTTTATTAAGTGAAGGGTTGTTTGATGGTAATTGGTGTTAATTGACCTCAAACTCAAAAAAACTTAAAAAATCATAAAGTTTTCATAAAGTTTCAAAAAAGAAATAAAATGTTTTTGTATTTATAAAATATGTCGTACTTTTACATCGCCTTGAATGAGGGAACAAGTCAAGGTAATAAATTTTTTTTCATCATTTGTGTTTTTAGAATCGTATCGCCTGATACGATTCTTTTTTTTTATGTTCTATTTTTCGTAGTTTAAAAGGAGATCAATATAGTAAGAGTAGGTTACAGAACCCTCTTGTTGATTGCTTTTCAAGAATAGATTATTGGTAAATCCAAAAAAGTCATCCAGCCAGCCCTGGTGTCTGAGTATAAAGCTTTTCTCGTAAGCACGGTCTCTTTTCATGCCTGGAGAATAATTTCGAATAACAGACTTTACAAACTCAGGATCTTCTTCAACAATGAATCGTAAGAGACTTTTCAAAGTAAAATATTCAGTACTGTACTTTAAATCTGTATTGTTAGAATGAACCCCTATCAGATATCCGATAAAATTAGCCTCCTGTTCCCTGGCAAAACCTAATTGATGGGAACTTTCGTGAGCGGTGGTAAAAGGAATGAAAGTGTGAGGTAATTCGGAATTATATTGCGCTTCTGCTGTAAAAGGATTGTAGTAGCCCAAGATGCCTGTAAAGTTCATGACATTTTTAAATAAACTCGGTTTTATAGCAAGGATCTGAGTTGCTCTTTTATTGGAAATATACTGTGGAAGTCTGGTTTGCTGGAAAAGGATTTCTTGTTGCACAGCCTTTAGACTGGTAACAACGAAGATACCATTGTGGTCCTCATGGACTGATGAACGTGTCAGTTTACATTTTTCAAGATATTGTAAGGCTAGTTTTTTCGCTTTATTTATATCAGGAGCATCCTGTCTGGAAAGTTTTTTAATGATCGGAGTCTGAAAATACAACATTCCCCAGAATATCTGGTAAGTAAAGTAAAAGATATTGACAATGATAAGGATTCTCAGAAAGGAAGTACTTCTTTTTGTTTTCTTATATAAGGCAATAAGGCTGTATAAAAGGACAATTCCCAGCACGATATAGATGACATCTCCCATCGAAAAAGGAAGCCAGCTGAATGTCATCTGATGTACTTTTTTTTGGAGTTCGAAAAATTGATCAAAGAAAGAGATCATTAGTGAAAATTTCGAAAAACTATAAAACAAAAGAAATTGGGCAAGTAAAACACCTGCCCAAAATCTCTTCTTCTTATATATATGTAATGTATTGTTAGTGTGCACCTTCAGATTCTAAAACGTCAACGTTAATACCCTGTCTAAATAGAGATTTTTTAGCCAAATAGGCAAATAAAGTAATGTACACAAAGCACAGTACAGGAATGATGTAAGAACTGTGAATTCCGATAATATCAGAAAGCTTACCCTGAAGCGGTGGAATAATTCCTCCTCCAAGAATCATCATCACAAGGAATGCAGATCCCTGAGCGGTATATTTTCCTAGACCTGTAATAGCTAATGTAAAAATAGATGGCCACATGATACTACAAGCAAGACCTCCGGAAAGGAATGCATAGATAGCCACATTTCCTGTTGTTAATAGTCCTGTAATCATTGCTGCGGTACCAAATAATCCGAAAATAATTAGGGTTACGGCAGGTTTGTTTTTGCTAATCAAGAATAGGATAACCTGAATCGCTACACAAACGGCATAGAAATAAAGGTGAGACATATCTTTTTGAGCGATTGTATTGATCCCGATAATCACAGAAAAAGCAATGAACGGAACAATGATGGTTGCGATGGTTTGTTGTTGTTTATTCAGATTGAAAACAGCAATAGCACCTGTCCATCTACCAATCATTAAACTTCCCCAATACATGGAAATATAAGGGGCAAGATCAGAAGATTGATGTCCTCCGAATTCCGGCATACTCAAAAGTTCTCCAAGGTTACTTCCTATGGCAACTTCTACCCCTACATAGGCGAGGATAGCAATCATTCCCAGTACAAGCTGCGGATACTTCATAGCCCCCCAACCTTCTGCGTTTTTCTTAGCACTTGAATTGGCAAATACAAGAGAGATAATTACAGCTAATAATGCACCTCCTAAGTACATCATTCTTTTTTTCTCTAAAGGATGTTTTACTGTTTCCAGCTCTACTTTCTTATCTGCAATATGCTGTTTTAATTCTGTGATTTTGACAGCATCAGTTTCTTTTTCAAGAGTTTTGTCTAATACCGTAATTTCATTACCTAATGTTTCAATGTTCTTAGCTTCTTCAGAATTGTAGCTGCTGAATACCGGAATAAAGAAAAGTATGACAAGAGCAGTCATTGCGATCAATGTTTTTCTTGCTTTTCCTGCTTTTTCCATTGGTTCAGTAGAAATTCCGTCAGGAAGTTTCTTTGAAAAGTAAAAAATTCCTGCAGCAATTAGAAAAAGAGCTCCTACTGCTGTGTAAAGAAGGATTACTTTATCCAGTGCAAGATGTTTGATCTGATCATCATCTACTGTAGCTGTAGTTCCGAAAAGCGCTAAACCAACAATAATTGGCCCGATAGACGTCCCAAAAGAGTTGATACCACCCGCAAGGTTTTGCCTGCTGGCTCCGGTTTTAGGATCTCCCAATAATACGGCAAAAGGATTCGCAGCAGTCTGCTGAATTGAAAAACCTAATGCAACTACAAAGAGTCCGATGAGCATACCATAATACACATTACTTTTAACGGCAATAATCATGATTGCAGCACCAAGGGCGGAGAGCAATAGCCCATAAACAATACTCTTTTTATACCCCCATTTTCCAATAATGTCAATTCCTTTTATAGTACTGAATATAAAAAGCAATAATGCTCCCAGAAAATAAGCAGTATAAAAAGCAAAATCTATTAACTGGGACTGAAATTGGTCGAGAGAAAAATAGTTTTTACAAAAAGGGATAAAAATACTATTGCCGGCAGCAATAAAACCCCAGAAAAAAAATACAAGTACAAGTGTGTACAGCGCCGGGTAATTAGTCGGCTGGTTGGTTTTTGACATATTTTATTGAAAATTTCGCAAACAAATATAACTATTTCTTTTAAATGGAATGCTCCATTAAAGTTTTTTTAATTACTTGAAAAGCCTCTGCTTTTAAGTCTTTTGGAGAATCAGTAGGCTCTATAATTCCATTGAAATAAACTTTTACTTTTCCAGGGTAGCCTTTGGAGCTGTCAAAAGGAAACATTTCCTTAAGTCCAATAAAGGTATAGGCTGCAATAGGAGAGTTGTGTTTTGAAGATAATATAAATGCTCCGTCTTTAAAGTCATCCAGGATGATGGAAGTATCATCGGGCACTCCACCTTCAGGGAAAATAGCAATGCTGTTGCCTTCCTCCATTTTCTCAGCACATCTGCGGTATACATCAGCACGGCTTCTTGCACTTGCTCTGTCTACCATGACGCAGATCCTTTTATAAATGGTTCCAAAAATAGGAATATTAACCAGCTCTTTTTTTCCTACAAAACAAATAGGATGTTGTGGAAAAAGAATACAGGTCAGCATGATGTCCATGATCGAAGTATGATTCGAAATGAAAACGTATTCTTTATTTTTATCTTTCTCTTGTTCAGAAAGATTGATGAGATCATACCTGAATCCCATTCCATAAAACATCCCGAAACACCATAGTCGGATGAACTTATATGCGTATTTATAATGCTTTTTATTAAAGGATAAAATATAAACGGGAATCCCAAGAGTGATTGTTAAAACAAAAGCTAATAACAATAGCCAAAATCTCCAGAGATAATTTAAAATTTTTGTCACAATCTAACCGTTAAAAATTACTTTCTTCTTTACCGAATAATTAAGAATGGAAACCAACAGGATTGCTGCAATCTTACTGATTATTTCCGGACTCAAGGTATAAAAAATTAAATTGATATTATCTTTAAATATAAAGCTGTAAAATATCTGGAAGAAACCAAGACTGAATAAAGTGGAAATAAAAGAGACCACCATGAAATAAGCAAACTCCCTTTTCTTGGAATGTTTTCCTCTTTCAAAAACAAACCAGATACTCAGAAAGTAATTGGTGATGATCCCGCAGCTGGTAGAAAAGATATTGCTTAAAGGGTAATGGATACCATAAAAATTGGTTTCTTTTATAAAGATATGAGGAAGGTAAGTACTGAATATTTTAAAGCTGCCGATCTCAACAATGGCGCTTAGTCCTCCTGCAATGATGAAGAACAAAACTTGTTTTTGGCGTATGAGTATTTCTTTCATTTAATTAATATAAAAACTGAAAATATATCTCATATTGTATTGGAAACTAGAATGTTTTATAAGCAAAACAAGGAGTGTTCCATGTAAGCCTTTGTATTCATAATGGTTTTCAGACATTCAAAATGAAGAGCCCTTACAATATGGATATGCAAATTTATAACTATATGTTAAACACTGAAAAAAGTTGTTAAAATATTTTTTTAAATTAAAATTATTTCTAATTTTAATAAGCGGAATGATGTTACTATAACCTGATAATAAATTCATTTTCAATCCCTTGTGGTAATGGGTTTTCTATCTTGTAATGCCTATTTGAAAGCATATTACTCTAAATTTTTATGACCAATTGTTAATAATATTTGTATGAAAAGTCAAAACAAATACAGAAAATTCCAGCTTCAACAAAAAAATATTGAAGCACTGGAAAAAGAAAACTCCCGCTTCAAACGAGTGTATTCTGAATACGAAAATATGTCCAATGAACTTTGGAATCTTGAAAACTCCGGCGGTGAACCTGTTCCGGACGATTTTATCAATGCTATGGTGCTGCAGACATCTTATCTTGAAGATGAAATTGAAGATTGGCTTTTACAATTCAACGAAACAAAAACCAAGATTAAACATTAATGATTTTAGACAGCTTCCAGGTTGTTTTAAATGCTAATTGAAGATAAATTCATAATTTAGCATCTTTAAATTAAATTCTAAAATATGGTTGCTATTGTAGATAGTGGTTCTACTAAATCGGATTGGGTAATCCTTGATGACTTCAAAAAGGTTTTTCTGAAAACTGAAACCATCGGCTTTAATCCGAATTTTATCAACAGAGAGCTTATCGCTCCTGAAATACAAAAGAACAGCAACCTGATATTGGTAAAGAATTCAATTACTAAAGTCTTTTTTTATGGCTCAGGGTGTGGAGTGGAAAAAAACCGCGAAACCATAGAAGCTGAGCTTAAGAAAGTATTTGGAAAAGCTGAAATCATTGTAAAAGAAGATCTAATGGCTGCCGCTTATGCCGCTTATAAAGGGAAACCTGCAATCGTGTGCATTTTAGGGACAGGATCAAACTCTTGTTATTTTGATGGTAAAGATTTAAAAATAGAATTACCATCCCTTGGATTCCTGATCGGAGATGAGGGAAGTGGAAGTGCGATCGGAAAACAGCTGGTACGCAGGTATTTCATGAAAAAACTTCCTGCAGATCTTCGAAGTGAATTTGAGGCAGATTATAAACTTACCATAGAAGATGCATTGAAAAATATGTATCATGCACCAAGACCAAATGCTTATTTGGCTGATTTCAATAAATTTGTTGTAGAAAGAAAGGATCACCCTTACTTTATGAACATGGTTTTCGAGGAAATGAAAAGTTTTTTCGAATACCAGGTTATGCCTTATGAGGAAGCACATGATGCAGAAATCAATTTTATTGGCTCTATTGCTTATTATTATGAAAATATTTTACGCTCTGTAGCGGAAGAACTAAATTTAAATGTGGGACATGTTGTTCAGAAACCAATTGAAAGCTTAGTAGATTACCACATTAAATATATACTCTAACAAAAAATAAAACTTATGTCAAATAACAACAATCGCGACGAAAAGAATTTTAGTCAGGCCGCGTTAGATTATCATAAAGCAGAACCCAAAGGGAAAATCGAAGTTATACCATCCAAGCCACACTCATCTCAAAGAGATTTATCACTGGCTTATTCTCCAGGAGTAGCGGTTCCTTGTATGGAAATCCACGATAAACCTGAGACCGTATACGATTATACAGGAAAAGGAAACCTGGTTGCTGTAATTTCTAACGGTACTGCGGTACTTGGACTAGGAGATATCGGTGCTGAAGCATCCAAGCCGGTAATGGAAGGGAAAGGACTGTTGTTCAAAATTTTCGCCGATATCAACGTTTTTGATATTGAGATCGATGAAAAAGATCCTGATAAATTTATTGAGATTGTAAAAGGAATTGCTCCTACATTCGGAGGAATCAACCTGGAAGATATTAAAGCTCCTGAGGCATTCTATATTGAACAAAGATTAAAAGAGGAATTGAATATTCCTTTGATGCACGATGATCAGCACGGAACAGCAATTATTTCTGCTGCTGCATTGATCAACTCATTACAGATCGCCAATAAGGATATTGATAAAGTGAAAATGGTAGTGAATGGTGCCGGAGCGGCGGCCATTGCTTGTACCAAACTTTATATCTCATTAGGATTGAAAAAAGAAAACGTCCTGATGTGTGACAGTAAAGGAGTAATCAATCATAAAAGAGAGAACCTTACTCCTGAAAAATTAGACTTCATCGCTCAAACAGATATTGAAACATTAGAAGATGCTGTAAAAGGATCTGATGTTTTCGTAGGATTATCCAAAGGAAATGTGATGACTCCTGAGATGTTGCTAAGCATGGGTGAGAACCCTATTGTGTTCGCTTTGGCAAACCCGGATCCTGAAATTGCTTATGATCTTGCTCTTTCAACCCGTAAAGATGTAATCATGGCAACAGGAAGAAGTGATTATCCTAACCAGGTAAACAATGTATTAGGATTCCCTTATATCTTCCGTGGTGCATTAGATGTTCAGGCTACAGCAATTAATGAAGAAATGAAGCTGGCTGCTGTACATGCTATTGCTGATCTTGCAAAAGAACCGGTACCAGAAGCTGTAATTCTTGCTTACAACGTTCAGAGCTTACAGTTCGGAAGAGACTACTTTATTCCAAAACCATTTGACAACAGATTGATTACAAAAGTGTCAAGTGCAGTTGCCAAAGCAGCTATTGAAAGCGGTGTTGCAAGAAAAGCAATTACTGATTTTGAAGAGTATGAGAACCAGCTTTTGGATAGAATGGGTAGAGACGAGAGATTGGTGAGAATGATGCAGAGCCGTGCAAAATCTAACCCGAAAAGAATTACCCTTGGCAATGCTGAAGAGTACAATGTATTGAAAGCAGCTCAGATTCTTTATGAAGAAGGAATTGCTTATCCAAGCCTTTTAGGAGATAAAAAATACATCAAGCAGCAGATGGAACGTTACGGAATTAACCTTGATGTTCCTATCATTGATCCAAGTGATGACGATCAAAAAGAAAACAGAAAGAAATATAGAGAAACACTTTGGAAACTTCGTCAGAGAAAAGGAATGAACGAGTACAAAGCTAAGAGATATGTTCGCCAGAGAGATTATTTTGGGCCACTTATGCTGAAGCATGGTGATACTGATGGGCTTATCGTTGGGTTTTCTAAAAATTATGCTTCCGTATTGCGTCCTGTTTTAGAAGTTATTGAAAAAGATAAAGGCGTAGATAAAGTAGCAGCAATGATGATGATTCTGTCTGAAAAGAAACCTATTTTCTTCGCAGATACCTCTATCAACCAGAATCCTACGGCTGAAGATCTAGTGAATATTGCTAAAATGGCAGAATTTACAGTGAAATCTTTTGCTATTGAACCAAGAATTGCAATGCTTGGATTTGAAAATTTTGCTGCCATCTCTGAAACTTCCAAAAAAGTAGCTAAGGCAGTAACTATTCTTCATGAGAAATATCCTAAAATGATCGTGGATGGAGAAATCCAACCGGATTTTGCAATGAATGCAGATCATTTAAGTGATTATCCTTTCTCAAAACTGGGAACCACTCCAGCAAATACATTCATCTTCCCGAATCTTGAAAGCGCAAACCTTTCTTACAAGATTTTAAGAGGAATGAAAGTAGCACAGGTTATCGGGCCAATCTTGATGGGATTAAAGCAGCCGGTGCACGTTCTTCAGATGCGTTCAAGCGTAGACGAGATCGTAAATCTTGCAACAATTGCTGTTCTTGATGCACAGAGAAGAGAGAAAAAATAATTTGATTGACTTTATTATATAAAAGCACCTTTTAAGGTGCTTTTTTGTTTATATATGTAGGGATATTATTTTTAAAACAATTAGCTCTCTTAATGAGGTTTTTATTATTTTAGCATCAACGTGTAGTGATATACTTTTGTTGTCTAAGATCATCCGCACCCAAAGGACAGAAGAACAAAACTAATAATCTGATATATGCAATTGAAAACGTTCATCGCAATTCTGCTTTTCTCATTCGCTCAAAATTTTTATTCTCAGGATATGAGAATAGACTATAATCTGGTCTATAAACAAGACACATTAAGCTCTGAAACAATATCAAAAAAAATGGTGCTCCTTATCCAGGATGGAGAATCCAGATTTTGTACGGAAAAACAATATCAGGTAGATTCTCTGAGAAGTATTGGCTTTAAAGGTTTTGCCGTGCCAGATAATGTTTTTGATGTGGTGAAGGATAAGCAGAATAGAAGCTCAAGATATTACTATATAGTAGCCGATGTATATAAACTGACAGAACCTATACAGTTGGACTGGAAAATAGAGAAAGAAGTTGCCAAAAAATATGGTTATAATTGTCAGAAAGCAACATTAAACTACAAAGGAAGAGATTGGGAGGCCTGGTTTACACAGGATATTCCATTGCAGGAAGGTCCCTATGTCTTCAAAGGATTACCAGGGCTGATTGTGGAGATGGAAGATAAAAGTCATTCTTATAAATTTTCCTTTTCAGGATTGAAAAAAAGCTTTCATAAAATGAACATTGAGGGTTTTAGTTCTAAGCCAATGGAAATTTCCAGGAATAATTTTAAAAAGGTAATGTTGGACTATTATAATGATCCGTTTCGTGAGATGAGCTCTGGAAATGTGAAAGCAAAACTTAAGGATGAAAAGGGAAATGATTTAGAAATTAATTTTAGGGAAATGACAAAAAATACACAATCTTACCTGAAAAAAAGCAACAATCCTATAGAATTGTCAGAAGCGATTAAATATCCATAGTCGTTAAAAACAATTTATTTTAACCTTTAGTGCTGTATTTGGAGGTTAAATTTTTATATTTGGGGAGTTTCAAAAATTAATAATGATATTTTCTTTACAAGGTACTGTTCAAGAACTTACACCTACCTATGCAGTAATCAACGTACAAGGCGTTGGCTACTATGTGGGGATCAGCTTAATGACCTCACAGACACTTACTTTAAATCAACAAACTGTTTTATTCATTCAGCAGATTATCCGTGAAGATGCTCATCTTTTGTTCGGCTTTAACACTCGTTCAGAAAAAGAGATGTTCAATTTGTTAATAAGCGTTAATGGAGTGGGAGCAGTTTCTGCCCTTATTCTGTTATCTACATTAAGCCTTGATGAGATTGCTTCCGGCATCCTTTCGGGGAATAGTGGACTGATTCAGAAGGCTAAAGGAATCGGAGCAAAAACAGCAGAGAGAATTATTGTTGATCTTAAGGATAAAGTACAGAAATTCAGTGGTCCAGCGGAGAATATTTCATCGCTGGCGAATAATAAAATCAAGGATGAAGCGTTATCTGCATTAGAAGTTTTAGGAATTCCTAAGCGAACGAGCGAGAAGATGGCGGATAAGATCTTAAAACAAAATCCTGACCTCTCCGTTGAAGAATTGGTTAAACAAATTTTAAAAAACATTTAACATTTGGTGGCAAATAATAAGCATTTTAAAATATTTTTGTTCCTGTCGTTCCTCTGTATGTCTGTGAGTGCTTTTGCACAACAGGCGAAAGACACCACGATCATACGAAAGCAATATGAAGTGGCAGACCCTACAAGGTACGAAGCCTATTTCGATATAAAAACCGGTATGTATTATGTATATCCCAAAATTGGAAATACAATTACAGGCCCTCCTACAGCCATGTCCCCGGAAGAGTATAAAGAATATGTACTCGCTCTCCAGACAAGGGCATACTATAAGGAGAAATCAGAAAAATATAATCTCCTTTTTAGAAAAGACAGAAGTGATGCCAGAAAGAAGGGACTTATTCCTTCAGTGATGATCAACAACAAATTGTTTGAAACCTTGTTCGGAGGAAACAAAATTGAGATCATCCCTTCCGGATATGCATCCATAGATTTTGCCGGACTTTACCAGAAAATAGATAACCCGCTGATCCTTCCACAGAATAGGACCAGCTTTACTTTTGATATAGACCAGAGAATTCAGCTTGGATTATTAGGAAAAGTAGGAGAGAATCTTCAACTGAAAGCCAATTATGATACTCAAAGTGGTTTTGCCTTTGAAAACAGAATGAACCTTGTATGGCAGGCAAAAGGAAGCTGGAAAGACCTTCAAAGTAAAGGGCTAGGCAATGTGGATAAACCTAATGAAGGCGGAGAAGATAAAATCATTAAAAGAGTTGAATTTGGTAACGTAAATATGCCGCTTTCAACGAGTTTAATCCGTGGTTCACAATCATTATTTGGGGTAAAAACAGAGTTTCAGTTAGGGAAAACTTTCGGAACTGTTGTCCTTTCTCAGCAACAAGGGGAAGCCCGAAATATTGTAGTGCAAGGCGGTGGAGTAATGAATAATTTTAAAGTGAGTGCCAACGATTAT
The DNA here is from genome assembly GCF_030409875.1 of Chryseobacterium tructae. Taxonomy (NCBI): domain Bacteria; kingdom Pseudomonadati; phylum Bacteroidota; class Flavobacteriia; order Flavobacteriales; family Weeksellaceae; genus Chryseobacterium; species Chryseobacterium tructae. Next base: position 143,047 of record NZ_JAUFQR010000002.1, read on the forward strand.
GAAGAGAATCAGCACTACTTTTTAGGGCATTACTTTTTGGATAAATACGATAATGCATTACTCAATTATCCACAAATCAATTCCACCATTAATATCACAAGACTTGAAGTTTGGGTATTGGATCAAGGGAATACGAACCTTGCCTATCAAAAAGGAATTATTGGAATCAGAGACTTGGGTGAAAATGGGGGAACATTACCTGATAACTCATTAAATAACCTCTATAATGATATTTCATCTGCAGTAGGGACTAGAGAAGCTGGTAAGAATTATGAGGCAACCCTTCAGGGAAAAACGTTTCCTGGAAGTACAACACCTTACACCAACGGAGAACATTTTATCTTTAATAGCAAAGCCAGAAAGTTAAACGCGAATGAATATGTCTTCCAGCCCCAATTGGGATATATATCCTTAAATCAGAAACTTAATGATCAGCAGCTTTTGGCCGTATCCTATTCATATACAGTCAATGGGAGCAGTAAAGTATACAAAGTAGGTGAGTTTTCAGAGGAAAGCCCTATTCTTATTACTAAAGTATTGAAAGTTAACAACAGTGTAGATACCAATTCTCCTATGTGGGATCTGATGATGAAGAACATTTATTCTTTGGATGCAGGACAGGTATCTCCTGACGGGTTTATTCTTAATGTTTATTTTAAAGATCAGAAAACAGGAGGTAAGGTAAACTATCTTCCGGATACCTCAGTTAAAGATCTAAATCTATTGAAATTACTGAACTGGGATCGTCTTAACATGAATGGAGATATCCAGAATAATAAAGATGGTACGAAAGGGGACGGAATTTTTGACTTTGTATCTGGCATTACGGTAAGGCCGGAAACAGGTAGGATTATCTTTACCAAAGTACAGCCATTCGGGGACTATATGCAACAGGTATTAGGAAGTAATGATCCTCAATACGTTTTCCATGATCTATATGATCAAATAAAACCAACAGCAGGTCAAACTCCAGTCCCTCAACGTTATACTATTGAAGGTCGTTATAAGGGGGTACAAGGACAAGGTATTTCGCTAGGTGCGGTAAATGTTCCTCAGGGATCTGTAAAGGTTTCAGCCAATGGAGTACAACTTTCCGAAGGGGTAGACTATACTGTAGATTACATGCTGGGAACAGTAACGATCATTAATGAAAATGTAAAACAATCTGGACAGGCCATTAATATTTCATTAGAGAATCAACTTACATTTAATACCCAAAGAAAAAGGTTCCTGGGATTAAATTTAGAAAGAAGATTCAATGAACACTTTATTTTAGGCGGAACAGTTATTAATTATTCAGAATCTCCACTTACCCAAAAAGTAAACTACGGGCAGGAAGCTGTTAACAATACAATGGCGGGGATTAATATGATGTACAATAATCAGGCTCCTTACCTGACGAGATTTACAGATAAACTTCCATTGATAAAAACTGAGGCTCCATCCAATATCAACTTTAAAATGGAAGCGGCATACCTTATTCCCGGATTGAATAAGTCTACCAACAGCCAGTCTTATATTGATGATTTTGAGCAGACTACTTCTAAAATATCTTTAAAGGAACCTGCAGCATGGAGCTTAGCATCAAGACCTGAAAAAAATTCAGCACCTCCTTTTAATATACCGCCTACAAGTGATGACTTAACGAGTGGATATGGAAGAGGATTATTATCATGGTATAATATTGACCCAAGATTTGGGGAATTGGAGGTAAGGCTCCTGGAGGAATTACACCACAATCTGTTTCTAACCATGCTTCAAGAAGGGTATTGCTTTCAGAAATCTATAATAACAGAGATTTTGTAGCAGGAGATCAAACCTATACCAATACTTTTGATATTTCCTTCTATCCTAAAGAAAAAGGACCGTATAACGTTAATACAACAACAGAACAAGCAGCCAGCAGATGGGCGGGTATTATGAGACCTATCAGTGTACCGAACTTTGTAAGTTCAAACATTGAATATGTTGAATTCTGGATGATGGATCCTTATGCTGATGGTCATCAGTTGGGAACTAATCCTAATTATTATTACACTTAGGGAACGTATCTGAAGATATTCTTAAAGATGGGAAGATGTTGTATGAAAATGGCCTTCCTGTTCCGGGATCAGCATCAGCTACAACGGTTTCCAATTGGGGGATACAGCCTAAGCAGCCACCTATTCTATATGCATTCTCTACAGAAGGAGACGGAAGAAGAGCTCAGGATGTTGGATATGACGGTTTGAGTTCAGATCAGGAAGCCATGAGATTCGGAAATACTTTTGTAAACCCGGTAACGAATATTGTTGACCCTGCAGTGGATGACTTTGTATTCTATTTATCCGATAAATTTACAGGAAGTCAAGCTGCTTCCGTTGTTGAGCGTTATAAGTATTTCAGAAACCCGGATGGAAACTCAGAAGCCAATTCATTGAATGTAGCTTCACAGACTCCTGATGCCGAAGATATAAACAGAGACTATAACCTGGATCAAATTGAAAGTTATAATGAATACCCAATAAAATTAGACCAGGCCAGCCTTGGATTAGGAACAGATAATAATATCGTGGATGTGAAAACTGTAAAGGCATCTTTCCTGAACGGGCAAACTGCTGATGTAAAATGGTATTTGTTCAGAATACCGGTTTCCAATTTTGATCCGCAACAAGGAGCTCACAATCCAACTGTACTTAATAATGTAAGATTTGCAAGATTAATGCTTACGGGCTTTGAAAATACGTCTACCTTAAGATTTGGTACAATGGATCTTGTAAGATCAGACTGGAGAAAGTATCCTAAAAGTCTCGCTACGTATTCCAATAATGAATTAGATCCAGCAACTGATGAGGGAGTAACAGTAGATCCTGAAATTGGAAATCTAGAGATAGGGAGTGTGAATATAGAAGAAAATGCTCTTAACCAGCCACCTTACGTATTGCCTCCGGGAATTGACAGACAAGTACTAAGTGGTAATGCAGGGGCACAGAGACAGAATGAGGCTTCATTATATTTAAAAGCAAGTGGCTTAAGAACTAATAAAGCACAAGGGGTGTTTAAAAATACAACCCTTGATATGAGAAGATATAAAAAACTTAAAGTTTTTGTACATGCTCATGAGCCTACGGGTAATTTAGTTGGAATTGATAGTAATACCAAATTCTTCATTCGTTTCGGAAACGATGCTACGGATAACTATTATGAATATGAAACTTCTTTAAAACTTACTCCAACTACAGCGACTGCTCCAATGGAAATTTGGCCTATGGAAAATGATGTGGATCTTGATATACAGAACTTTGTTGATGCAAAAATTAGGAGAGATAAAGTATATGCTGACAAAATCATGCAACGTTTCCTTGATCCAACTTTTGGAGGAGGTGATACAAATAAAAGGATCTATATCAAAGGGCGTCCAAGTTTAGGAAATGTGACGACCATTATGATTGGTATTAAAAACGCAGGAGGATCAAGAGTACCTATAGACAGAATTTTATGGGTTAATGAAATGCGTCTTTCCGATATTGAAAATGATGGGGGATATGCAGGAAATGCGAGCTTAAACTTCAACTTGGGAGATTTTGCAACTGTTAATACCAATGCTTCTTATACTTCAGTAGGATTTGGAAATATTGACTCTAAACCAGCGGAAAGAACTCAGTCTACTCAATCAGCGTTCAGTATTAATACCATGGTGAATGTAGATAAGCTTTTACCGGAAAAGACAGGAGTAAAGATTCCATTGAACTATTCTTACTCACAAACTATCGAAGATCCGAAGTACAATCCTTTGGATACCGATGTTGAATTTAGCAAAGCTCCCAACAGAGATCAGCTTAAAAAAGTGGCAAGAACATATACACAACAAAGAAGTATCGGGGTTGTTAATATGCGTAAAGAAAGAGTCAATCAAAATAAAAAAGCGAAGTTCTATGATATCGAAAACGTATCAGTAACTGCGGTGTATAATGATGATTATTTCAGAGATATTTATACTAAAAGAAATTACAGACAGTATCTGAGAGGTTACGTTGATTACAATTATACCTTTAAGCCATGGGTGATCAAACCTTTCAATAAAATGATCAGTGATACTGCAAAATCTACTAAATATCTGAGATGGGTAAAAGAATTCAATATCAATCCTATTCCAACAAGATTATCTTTCAGAACAGAGATTGACAGAAACTATAGTGAATTAGAGTTTAGAAATATTGAAGCTATTCTAGGTGGAAATACCAGTGGAGATATGAATGCTATCAGAAATAGAAACTTCTACTTCGGGTGGCAGTATGGGCTAGGATTCAATTTTACAAAGTCATTAAAACTGGAAATTAATTCTGCTACGAGAACTCTTAATGATAACATCGATGTAAATACGATGGACAATAAAGCGATTTTCGGGAATGTATTCAGAGCAGGTAGACCTGTATTATATAATCACAGAGCACAATTGAATTATAAACTTCCGTTCCAGTATCTTCCACTTTTGGATTTTATTGATGCAGAAGTAGGATATGGATTTACCTATAACTGGAATGCAAGATCTACAGCCTTACTTGCAAGCCCTGAAGGAAGTTTAGGTTCCATAGGACAGAATACCAATGTAATTCAGGCTACTGCAACAGCGGATATTCCGAAATTCTTTGGCCAATTTAAATATTTCAAAGATATTAACGCTAAGCTTCAGAACGGAAGCAGGAAATGGATTCCCTGAACAATGTATATACAAAGCAATGGGAAAAGAACAGATACAAATACAAGCACTATAAATTCAAAAATAAGCTTACTGTACTTCAAAGTGCTGCATTCTTCCTGACTTCATTCAAGCAGTTGGATGTAAGCTATACGGAGAATAATGGACTGTACTTCCTGGGCTATTGTCAGCTCCAAACTGGTATGGTGCAGGACAGACATTAGGTGGACCTAGTATTGGATTCCTGTTAGGATCTCAAGCAGACATCAGAAGAACAGTGATGGAGAATGGATGGGTGAGTAATTCTGTTTTTATGACAGACCCTTATGTAAGAATGTCAACCAGAGAATTCAGAGCCAATTTGCAGATGATGCCAATGAATGACTTCAGAATAGACCTTAATGTGTTACACAACTTCAATAGTAATTTTTCGCATACAGGATTCAACTACGTTAATGGAACAGGAGTTGCAGACCCTAATTTTACATTTGCTACGGATATGGTGACTTACTCCAACTCTACCATGCTTCTTAAATCGTCATTCAAAGATGGGGCTGCAGTGTATCAGTCAATCAGAGAAAATGCCATGAAGCTTTCACAACAGTTGGGCGGGACGAATGAAATAGGAAATGACGGATTTGCCAAGCATTACAGTATAGCCAATGCTTATGTATTGATCCCTGCGTTCAGAGCTGCTCTTGAAGGAAGATCTATTTCTCCGATAGGCAACCCTAAAAAATCAGGAATACCATTGCCAAACTGGAGAATTACGTATTCAGGATTAAAGAATATTCCAATTATTAGCGGACAGTTCACAAAATTTGATATCCTGCACGGGTATACCGCTACCTATACGGCGACAGGAATTCAAAGCAATATTGATTATCATGCTAATCCTGGAGGGAATTATCAGACAGTAGATGATGCTGGTAATATTAAAGTGAATGATGGAGATAAGATCAATCCTTATACGTTCTCTCAGGTAGGATATGTAGAATCCTTCTCACCACTTCTTGGGATAGATGTTACCATGAGAAACAATATGCAGTTTGGATTACAATACAACAAGAATCGAATGATGGTATTAGGATTGGTAAACCATACCCTGACTGAAGATTCCAATACAGAATATGTAGTAAGACTAGGATACATTGTTCGTAACTTCAGATTAGGGACGGCTAATGTGAGAGGAAGAGGCACAAGAGGAAAAGGCAGTGACCTTAATATCAGAGGAGATATTTCACTAAGAGATAGTAAAACTTCCATTATGAATATTCTGTTGAATGATTCGCAGATTACAGGAGGACAAAGACTTCTTAATATTAAGATTTCTGCAGACTATAATGTCTCCGAAAACTTAAACCTGAGAGTTTTCTATGAACAGATGACTTCAAAATATAAGATCTCAACAGCTTTCCCACTGTCTACGATCAGAGCAGGTATTTCCGCAACATTTACCTTCGGAGATTCCGGCGGTGGTGGCGGATTCTAGAAATAAAACAATACTTTATAATAAAGCCTCTTTCTAAAAAGGAAGAGGCTTTATTTTTTATTAATGATACATTGTTTGTAGAATTAAAGGCTATCTTCGCGAAAAAAATTAACTAAAACAGTCATTTTAGATGATAAAACAGAGAAGCTGACAGGGTATAAAAGCGTGGCCATATCTGGGAAATATTCTGTTGTTATGAAGTCTGGCTTTAGTGTTTCTGCTACAACTGGGGTGGAATTTACTGCGAAAGCACAGGCTCCTTTACCTGCAGATATTCCCGCATGTTCTCTTACTTTTGATGATATACTTAATCCTAAGCTAACGGAAACTCCTAATGAAACTCTCTACCTTAAACAAGCAGGAACGAAATTAAAAGATGAACCATATTACGACGAAATTATACTTAATGGTAATTTAGCAACCCAGGAAGTCGTTATTGATAAGAATGTGAGGCTTTATCCAAACCCTACCAAAGACATATTGAACATTGATTTTAATGGAAAACGTTTCAAAACAGTAGAAGTCTATTCAATAGATGGCAAGAAGATATTAACTCAGGAAGTATCCTCAATGAATAATGTTGAGGTCAATTTATTACGATATCCTCCGGGAATCTATATGGTAACTCTTATTGATTCAAATGGAAAGACTTATCCTAATAAAGTAATAAAGAAATAATTGATTCAACTTAAATCGCTGCTTTTGCAGCGATTTTTTTATTTACCATCAAAATTTAATGAAGAAGCCTATTAAGGCTTTGAACCTTTTAGAATTTTGAATACATTTGTAGAAAATAAAAATTAAAAAATGAACACACCATCAGAATTAAAGTACACTAAAGATCACGAATGGATCAAGATTGAAGGTAATGTGGCTACAATCGGTATTACAGACTTTGCTCAGGGAGAACTTGGGGACATCGTTTATGTAGATGTAGATACAGTAGATGATGATCTTAATGGCGGAGACGTTTTCGGAAGTGTAGAAGCAGTAAAAACTGTTTCAGACTTATTCTTACCTATTGCAGGAAAAGTTATCGAATTCAACTCAGAATTGGAAGACCAACCGGAATTGTTAAATACAGATCCTTATGGAGATGGATGGATCATCAAGTTAGAAGTTGCTGATGGAGCAGATTTATCTGAATTGCTTTCTGCAGAAGATTACAAAGCAATCATTGGATAAGATTTCAAAAATATTTAGTAAGATATTGCCCATTTATTGGGCATTTCTTACTTATATGCTTCTCAAACCCGGAGAAGAGAACCATGAATATTGGTTCATGTTCAGCGGTATCGACAAAGTTTTGCATGTAAGTATATTTGCAGCCTTAGGTTTCTCTTTCATTGCCGCTTTTCCCAAAATAAAATTTTCTTATTTTTTTCAGATCATCCTTATATATGCCTTTCTTACAGAGATTTTGCAGGAAGAAATGGGATTGGGAAGATCCATGGAAACCCTAGATATTGTTGCAGATGTGATCGGTTGTCTCATAGGCTACTATACTTATAAGCTATTGATCAAGCGTTTTTTCTAATCATATTTTTAGAAATTATTACATTCCGATAAATCGTTCAGAATTTAACCCTTCACTCTTCCATATACT
>NZ_JAUFQR010000003.1:600000-864536 GCF_030409875.1 Chryseobacterium tructae
AATACTGCTGAGCTTTTCAATATATATAATATAATGGTTAGAGGCCTACTACAAATCCGATATTCGGGACTAAGCCGTTTGAAAAGACACTGGAATGTTCTTTCCAAAGTACATTATACATCAACCCAATCTGCATGAAAGAATTATTTCCGATTCTCTGCATATATCCTCCTCCAAGGTATAATGCATTTTCTTCTCTGTTGTACTTATAATCGTAGTATTTATCATTATAATTGATGAAATAATGCTGGAAATTGGCACTTAAATAAAATGATCGTGCAATATAATAATTAGTAAACGGTCCTATTCCAAACATCGTGGATCTATAATAATCTGAGGTTTGCCAAGATACACTTCCCACCGCCCCTGCTTCCAGATCTTCAGTAAGACGATACCCTACTCTTGGAGAAGCCTGCAGGTAAAGAGCTGTTGCTTCCAAATCCAAGGCCGATCCCACCACCAAACGTCCATTTATTGTTTTCCTGTACTGGAGTGCCTATTGAAACCTGGGAAAATACAGATCCTGAAACCATCAGCATCATGGAAATAATAAACTTTTTCATATCTAAATATTTTATTTTGTTCTAAGGTATACATAATCACATTTTCATCTGTGCTTATCATTCAAAAACTTTATTAATCGTGTTTTATATTAATATCGTTTTTATCAATGTTTAAAATTATGGTTTTTTTACGAATTTATTTAGTTGTATTTTTGCCGGGTCAAACTAAGAACTCCCGTTAAGAGTTTCGTAAAATTGAAATACAATGAAAGTAGTAGTAGGCCTCTCCGGAGGTGTAGATTCAAGTGTTACAGCACATTTGCTACAACAGCAAGGTCATGAAGTAGTGGCTTTGTTTATGAGAAACTGGAATGATGCTTCGGTAACATTAGAAGATGAATGTCCATGGATTGAGGACAGCAATGATGCCCTTATGGTGGCTCAAAAACTTGGAATTCCTTTCCAGGTAATTGATATGAGTGAACTTTATAAGGAACGTATCGTTGATTATATGTTCGATGAATATCAGAAAGGAAGAACTCCGAATCCTGATGTTTTGTGTAACAGAGAGGTAAAATTCGATGTTTTTATGAAGACCGCAATGTCTTTAGGTGCTGATAAGGTGGCTACAGGACATTATGCAAGAGTAGATTCTACTGTTGATGAAAACGGAAAAGAAATCTTCCACCTTTTGGCAGGAAAGGATAATAATAAGGATCAGTCTTATTTCCTTTGCCAGCTAAGCCAGGATCAATTGTCAAAAGCTTTATTCCCTATCGGTGAACTTACCAAACCTCAGGTGAGGGAGATTGCTAAGGAAATTGGATTAGTAACTGCTGATAAAAAAGATTCTCAGGGATTATGTTTTATCGGAAAGGTAAGTCTTCCTCAGTTTTTGCAACAGCAATTGAAGCCAAATGAAGGAGAAATTGTAGAGATTTTCAAAGATTCCCCTTTGTTTGCTGAAGAAACTCCTGAATTTTCTAATAAAGAAGAAGAACTTAGCTTCTTATCCAGAAAGATCAATTATAAAAAAGCGGACGGAAAAGTAATTGGAAAGCATCAGGGTGCTCAATTTTTCACGATCGGACAAAGCAGAGGATTGGGAATTGGTGGCCATAAAGAAAGTTGTTTTATCGTTTCCAGAGACATGGAAAACAATATTATTTTTGTGGGAGAAGGAAGTCATTTTCCAGGCCTTTACAAGAAAGCTTTAAAAATAGATAATTCTGAACTTCACTGGGTTCGTGAGGATATGAAACTTCAAAACGGAGAATCTATGGAGGTAATGGCCAGATTCAGATACAGACAATCTCTACAAAAAGCAACTCTATATCAGTTTGAAAACGATTTTTATGTTGAGTTTGAAGAACCTCAATCTGCTATTGCTGAAGGACAGTTTGCTTCATGGTATATTGATGAAGAACTGATTGGAAGCGGTGTAATTTCTTAATCCAAAGTATAGAATCAGACAAAATTAATAGCAATATTTAATGATATAAAGCCCGAAGCATTTTTGTTTCGGGTTTGTTTTGAAATTAAATTATTTTTTAAACTCGTTCCCGGCCTTAGAGGCTATTAGCAAGAACATTACAATCAGTTCCAGAATTAAGATCATCATTAAGAATCCTATTGGTTTTCCCAACATAATTCCCCGGATCAGTTTAACAACTCCTAAACCGCCAATAAGCATCAAAAAATAAAAGGTGGCCTGTGAAACGGTTTCTCCAAATGATTTTAAAATAAGAACTGAGAGGTAGAATCCAAAAACCAGAATCAAATAGAATTTTAAAAAATCCGGCCCTTTTAATGCAATTGGATTGAATGTTTGACATTCAATAACAAGCCATGTAAAACTTATTGCAACAGGTATAGAATGAATGATTAGCTTTTTCATGATTCTTTTTATTATTATTTTTTATCCACCACAACCACCGCAGCCTCCACATCCACCACCGCAGCCTCCGCCACAGCTACTTCCCCCACTACAACTGCTTCCTCCGCGGCAACTACTATTTCCCCCACTATCTGACCCGGAATTTCCTTCATTTTTAACTTTAATCTCTTTAATGAAAGCTACGATCGCTCCAAAAATGATAATTCCTGCAAAGGAAAGGAAGATAGAACCCATAGTAATTATCACTTCTCCAAGGCAGGAACTCAACATTAAGATTAAAATCAGGAATGGAATCCATTTCCATATTTGTGACTTGCTTTTTATATTTTCAGAAGGCTTCTCTTGTATCCAGATTTCCTCAGGGGCTTCAGACTGGAAAATATCTTTATAATTGTTCAAGGTTTCTGTAAACCAATTCTGATGTTTAACCTTTTCATTACTTCCTCCCTTTGAAGGATGATGATGCAGGGATCTTTTTAAAATATTCGGACAAAACTCTTCCCAGTAATTCTGCGTATAAATCAAATGCATATGCCATACTTTATCTACAATTTCACTTGGAGAAGCTCCTTTGGGAAGAATACAGCAGAGATAGACAAATTTTTTATACTCTTCGATGGCTTTTCTGGTAAAGTCCAGACTCCAATTTTCTTCTTTTGCCAGTTTTTTCGAAAAAGGAAAATCAGCATCAGAAGCATCCAGTGAGAATCCCTGAATTCTGCTCCAAAGGGACTCATCTTTTAATAACATTTTTGTTTCCATTGTTTTTTCTTTTGTTTTTCTACTCAAATATCAATGGATTTTAAAATATAAAAGTCTTTCAAAAATCTTATTTAGTTTGATAAAAATCTTAAATTAGTCTTACAAAATCACACTATGAAAAAGGAAGACATATTGCATCTTGAGAAGCTGATGAATTTCTTAAGTCAGCATTTTTTAAAGAAAAATCATTGGGAAGATGTTACCAAAACCGAATGGTCTTACATCTGTGCTGAACTTAATGAGCTTATCGTCCAGGAACATTCGGAAAAAGAAATAAAGAAGGATCCTGATCTTCTGGGAACTAACTATCTCTACGAACATCTGATCATCAATAAACTAAAAAAATTCAGTCAGAATGAAAATGCGGTTTTAAGTCGACCCAATCTTGCCAAATTAAGCCAGATCGTCAAAGTATTAGGGTATTCAAATTATATTGATTTTATCAATTCCAATACGGAAGCCTTTAACTTTAATGATCTTAAGATTGACATGAATAATGTGAAGCAGAATACGGCTCTTCTGGATCGTCTCGTAGGCTGTTGGTATTCCTATAACAGAAATCTTCCGGAGAATCCTACTCAGGCAAAGGAAGACCGGATCTGGCGCTCTGCCATGGAAATCTATAAGTCTGAAACCACCGGAGAATATTTATAGAAAGAAGCGGCGGGGATCACCATAAGTACTTCGGTAAGGTAACCGCTTATTCTGATTACGTTTTTATCATTATGAACAGTAATACTTTTATCCGACAAAGGCATTTTATATCAAGGATAAAAGACAGTAAGGAAAAACTGAAAAATCCGGATTATAAACTTCATGAGCTTCATTTCATCAGCACTTGTATCAGTTTCAATCAGGAACCTATTGCTCTCTTTGAGATTTTCCGTAAGGCTGACCGAAAAAATTTCATTTCTGATTCTATCAGCCTGCCCATCGACAGTGATGAGATTCCGGAAACGATTCTTAAACAGCTTGAAGATACTGAATCCAACAGGATTGATTATAGGTAAGTGAGTGCAGATACGAGATGCTAGGTTCAGGATATTAAGTGTGAGAAATAAAGAGTGAGGATAGTGAGAAGGTATTTTTATTTTTTTTAAAATTTTTCTGTAACGTATTTTAAATGACGATACTTACTGAGTAAATAACAATAAAAAATATCATTATGAAAACTTCAACCACCAACAATCAGTATGTATTTGCAAACAATGTTTTGATCTTCATCGTATCTCTTCTTTTAGGATATAATATTTATCAGGAGATCTATCACCCGGAAAAATCAGAACTTTTTATCAGTATCATTCTGGTAGCACTTACTTCAGTGATGGTTCAGAAATACGGAACCAAAACTGATGAAAAAAATAAAATATAAATATCTATTTACCATATCTGCCCGGAACATTCCTGTTTCGGGTTTATTTTTATTGATCTTATGCCTGGAATACTTTTAGTCTTTAAAAATCAACACTTTACCGCAATATTTTCATAATTTAAGTGTTCTAAATATGAACTCTCAATGCTATTGCTATGGAATATTATGAATTGTATGAAGTTTTGAAAAGCCATTTTGATTCCGGAAGAGGCATTGTGGAAATCAAAGATTTGAATGTTACCATTGAATCTGTTCCTTTTGAATCCAAGGTTTCGGATGTGTTGTATGGTTCTGATAATCTGGATTGTCCCAAACATCATCACCCTTTGAAAATTAATGAAAATGCCTATCTGCTCTATGATCAGCCTTCAATAGATATCAAAGATTTTGATATTGAATGCAATAAAAAGTTTGAATACCATATTCTCAAAAGAGCTGACGTAAAAACTGCTGATGGCTGTATTATTTTTTTCCATGGACTGAATGAAAAGAAATGGGATAAGTATCTTCCATGGGCCTATGAATTGGCTCAGAAAACTCGTAAAGCAGTTATGTTGTTTCCGATTGCCTTTCATATGGATCGTGCTGAAGCGGTGTGGAGTGATCGTCACCAAATGACAGAAATTGTCAAGTTCAGAAAGGAAAAATATCCTGAGAACACTCATTTTTCTTATGTAAATGCTGCCACAAGTTCCAGATTGGAGGCTCATCCGCAACGAATTTTCTGGTCAGGATTACAAACCTATTCAGATATTATTGAAGTTGTAAAGGAAATTAAAGGCCATACAATTAAAAGCATTGCTCCAGATGCAAAACTGGATCTATTTGGATATTCCATTGGTTCTTTTCTTTCCATGATCATTAAAATGGCAGATCCGTATGGCTTTTTTGCCCAATCTAAAGTTTTTTGCTTTTGTGGAGGTATGACTATTGACCGTATGTTCCCAATTTCAAAATATATCATGGATTCCCAGGCTACGATTAAAATGCAGTCTGTCTTTACAGAATTACTGAGTTCTGATTTTAAGTTTGATCATAGATTGAAACATTATCAGGATGATGAGCTTCACCCGCAGGAAAGCTGGTTCAAAAAAATGCTCCGATATAATTATTTCCAAAGGGAAAGAGAGGAACGAATTCAAGATATTCATTCTCAGATAAAGGCTTATGTTTTAGAAAAAGATAATGTAGCTCCTCCCATAGAAGCCTTAAATACGCTGCAGGGCGGATATAGAAACATCAATGTAGAGGTTGAGATACAGGATTTCCCTTTTGAGTATTCTCATATGGTTCCATTTCCATTGACGCATAAGCACAAGACTGAAATAACAGAAGCCTTTCATCAGTTTACAAAATCTGCCAGTGATTTTTATTCCTGATCATCATGAGAAAATAGAGAGAAAAAGTCTGAAAAGTAAAAGAATAAGATCCATGGTTATGTTTTTTAGGGTTTAGAGTATAAAATGCTCCGGTTTAGCTTACCAGCCAATCTTTGAAATCTTTGACACGATCCCGGCTAACGGTAATTTCTTCCTGAGGCTGAAATTCAAGTTCTACTTTGTAATAAGGTGAAGTATGAATATTCTTAATGTAGTCAGAATTGATAATAAACTGTCTGTTGGCTCGGAAAAACTTTTTATCATCCAAGATGTCTTCCAGTTCATCTAACGTAAAATCTGAGGGGTAAGAGCGATCATCGGTCTGAAGATATACAATCTTATTTTCACTGAAAAAGCAACTGATTTCCTGAGTCTGAACAATTTTCAGATTGTATCCTATTTTCACCAACACTCTTGAAAGAATAGATTTTTCTTTTCTGATCAATTGTTTGATATCCTGAGAGCCGATATCATTATTGGAAGGAATAAAGGACTTAAATTTTTCAACGGCTCCTGAAAGATCTTCTTCAAGAATTGGTTTTAACAGGTAATCGATACTATTTAATTTAAAAGCTTTTAGGGTGTATTGATCAAATGCAGTCGTATAAATGATAAAGCCTTTTGTAGGAACTTTTTCAAAGATATCGAATGACAATCCGTCTCCAAGAACAATATCTGAAAAGATCAGCTGCGGATGCTCATTTTCAGAAAACCAGGCAACTCCCTCTTCTACTGATTCTATTTTGGCAATGACTTCAATATCAGGAAAGTTACTTAACATTCTCTCTAGTTTTCTTGAAGCGGGTTTTTCATCTTCGATAATGACTGTTTTGATCATTGAGCTAATCGTTTTAGTTTTAAAATTTGAGAAATAAAATTAGACAAAAAATAATCAGGTTTAAAAGTCAATTGTTTTTTTATTTTTTCCTGCTTCTTTTTCGATGATTCCTTTTTCCCATTCATCATTAAAAATAAATAATGAGGTAGCTTTCATCACCAGAATCAATGCCCAGATTCCTAAAAGTAAATGTCCGCCGAAGATCTGATAACGCAGTTCGTCATTAAACCAGTCATCTCCAATAATAATTACAGATATAATTCCAAACCACATCAGGTTTTTATAGAATTTTTTCAACTGCTGAACTCTGTCGTATGCTCTGTTATAATCCATGATATATTGTTTTTTTGAGTTATTATAATGTTTTAATCTTTCCTTTCTCCTCAGCCATCAGTTCTTTGATCTTTTTCTCTTCCCAGGTTTTTCCAATTCCAAAAACATTTACGGCATGAAATGCGATACCGATCCCCCAGCCCAGCATTGGCCATAAGAACCATAAATATTCGGGAGAAGTCATAAGGTTGAGAAAAGCTAAAAAGGAGATGACAATACAGTAAGAAGAAATATTCCCGTAGAACTCTTTCAATTCTTTTACTCTTTTTGATGCTCTTTCGTAAGCAGTTGTTTCTTTATTAAAAGTTTCCATTTTTTAATTTTTTAAAGGTTGATTTGTTTTTCTTGATTCAAATGTATGGCGGAAAAGAGCCTCAAATCAATTTTATATGACCGAACGGTAGATTATGCTTCCCGAATGGTAAAAAATGAAGGAGTAATAAATTTTATGAAATTAAATGGGGTATAAAAAACTGAAATTTCCTTGATACTACACGGTAGAAAATGCCAACATGCAAGGAATTCGAAGATTCTCAACAAAATAAATTTTAGCAATATGATCTATGTCCCTATGTGGTTAATTTTTTTTATACCACATAGGGACATAGGCTTATAGGCTGAATACAAATAATTTATCTGTATCTATTATTGAATAATGTAAAAGAATGCTTGTGAATTAAGAATGTCAGTAGATAAACGGAATCAGTTTTTTTGTTGTTCTTCTGTACTCGATGTACTCCTCACCAAATTGTTCTACAAGAGCCTGTTCTTCTATTTTAATTCTGTAGGCAAAGGCTAAAAATGGAGGCACGAAGGCAAAGATCAGTGACAGCCAGTTATTGAGATATAATCCAAGTCCTAATGAGGTAAGCAGGGAAAATGCATACGATGGATGTCTCAAATATTTATAGAACCCCTCTTTTTTGATTTTATGATCTTCTTTGATGGTCACATCTACCGTAAAATATTTCCCTAAAGATCTGATAATGATGAAACGGAAGATAATCCCGATAAGAATAAGAGCTTCCCCACAATACATGATCCAGTTTCCATGGGCTATGGGCAGTGTTGATAGATTGGAAACCGCTACTGCCGCAGCAATGGAAAAAGGAATGGCCAGCCACAGAATATTGAGGGTAGATTTATCTTTTCCTTTTTTATCTTCTTTACCGGATTTCAGCATGTTCTTATACAGAAACTCACTGAGAAACCAAGCAATCATAGAGACTATATAAAGAATGTGTAAAGCTTTCATTTTGATTACTATTTAAAAGGTTTTCAATTCAAAATTCAAGGAAAAATAGGGAGAGCTTACAAATCTTTCTTCTCTTTTTTCATCAGTTCCTGAATCTTTTTTTCTTCCCAATTGTGCAGATAGCTGCTTTTTGACAAGAAAACAGTTGCAGCATGAGCTAATAGTCCAATGCCCCAGAATGTGAGTGTAAAGAAATTTTTAAATTCAAAATAACTCTCTCCAGGTTTTAGATGAGAATAATTGTAAAAAACAATTATCACATTAATGGCGATATAAACAAATAAATGCGCATAAAAACCTCTCAATTTCTCAACGTATCTTTTTGCTTTCTGATATTGAATATCATTTTCATCAAATGTTTCCATCATTTCTATTTTTTTGATTGTTCATAATTTCGCGAATCTTTTTTTCCTGCCAGGATTCTCCTACACCAAAAACCTGGAAAGCATGTGAAGCCAGTCCAATTCCCCACCCCAATACCGGAAACCAAAACCAGTGAAATGAGCTTTTGGTAAAAAAATTAATAAAGATTAAAAAGGGAATGACAATACAATACGAAATCAGGTTGATATAAAAATCTTTGATCTCTTTCATTCTCTTCTGTGCTTTTTTGTAGGCTTTAAAGTCATCATCTTGTTTTTCACTGACAATATTAGGTTTATTGGCTAACATCGGAAGCTTTACTTTAAAGTAATCCTCAGATTTTTCAATGAACACATTCCTTTTGGTAAGCAGGGAATACCGTTGTACAATATTCGCCAAACCGATTCCTGAGCTTTCTTTGATCTGTTCTCTTACCTGCAGATTGTTCTCAATACAAAGAATATCATTTTCGGCAAAGATTCTAATGACCAATGGTTTTGATGAGGTCGCAAAATTGTGCTTGATACAGTTTTCCAACAGAAGCTGCAAGGACAGAGGTACTACAAATTTTCTATAGTCTTCTTTTTTCACATCAAAAGTAAAATCCACACTGTCTTCGAATCTTGTTTTCAAAAGATCGCAATACGTTTTGGCAAATTCTATCTCATCTTCCACGGTTACCAGTTCTTTATCCTTCTGTTCAAGTACATATCGATAAATCTTTGACATTGAAGCGGTAAACTTTTGTGCCTGTTGTGGATTTTCGTCAATTAGAGAGCTTAAAACATTTAAAGAATTAAAAAGAAAATGCGGATCCAGCTGGTTCTTTAAACTTTCAAACTGGGCATTGGCAGATTTTGCGATAAGTTTTTGTTCTACGACTTCTTTTCTGGAAGTCTTCTTCAGCTCCTGCATAAAATTCTTTGCGTGAAGAAAAGCCGAAACAAGCAATGCTATGTTGATGGTAAACCAGTTGGCAAAGTTATATTTCCCGGAAAAATATTCTTCTGTAGTCGCTGCCTTCTGAATCAATACAAAATTGATATAATTACAAAAATAGACCAATATAATATTGACAATAATAACGGAAATAATACTTATTACTGCTCTTTTGGATGTTTCATCAGACCAGGGAAACCTCTTGTTCAGGAATCCGTTGAGCAGTCCGTTTCCGCCTCCCAGGACAAAAGTATAAAGAAGAGAAATGAGTATGGTCAGCACAAAGTTTTCCAGGTTTTTCTCTTCTGTGAAGGCAAAAAAGAAAAACATAGAGACGATGAATGAAATCCCAAACATTGTTATAATACCCTTACGTTTCATGATTCGTTTTCTTGGTTCAAAAATAGCTTTTATTAAAGGTATCCAAAATTATTTCTTACCGAAGGGTTCGTTTTTATCGCTGAATCGCATCTGTTGGAATAATTGAATACACTGCTCTCTAACAGAATTTTGTTTTAAATCAACATTATTCATTTGAAAAATATTCATATTTAACCGATTTAGAATGCCCAAATACGCTTAGATTTTTATATTAAAAAAGTACCACATGACTATGGTACTTTTCATAATTAAGAATATTAAATAAATTATTTTGTGCCTTCAATTGGCAGACTCATAAAGTATTCTGCTTCAGCCTTTCCCCAGTTTGGATCTAATGCCGTTTTAGGCTTATAGGCATTAAATTTTGAGACAGCATCCTTGAACATTTCCATCCCTTTGCTCTTACTTCCTCCATACTGTTCAGGGGTAAAATAGATATCTTCAGCTTTAATAAGAGTAATTCTTGGGTTTGATGGATCTAATTTTTCAGCTCTGGTGAGTTCTTCGGAAGCCCTTGCTCCATCTGTCATGAAACGTTGCTGCGGATTAACCATCATTCTTAAAGAGTAAGCCATCTTTTTCAGCAGATGAATCTCAGCATTATCTCCTCCAGCAAGGCTTTGTGCAGTTCCCAGATATTTTTCAGCCTGTGCTGCCACTCCATCCAGATCCTGGGTATTCCCATTTCTCATCATTACCCTTCCTTTTTGAATTTGCGAAAATGCAGCATAATATGGAGGAAGCCATTGTGAGCTTTCTTTGCTGCCTATTCTCTGGAAATCATTAGACAATGCCTGAAAATCTTCAGGGGTTTTACAGGTTTCTATTTTTGCAATTTTTTCAGCCATTATTTTTTCATAATCTGTCTGTGCAAAAGCAGTTAAACTCATTAGAACTAAAGCAAAGCTTAAAAGGTATTTTTTCATGATATCAAATTTTAAAAGTTGGTTGATTGTTTATTCGAAGTTATGTTTTTATAAATTATTATTGATGGCATCTTCTGTTTTATCGACTCCAAAACTGAAAAAGGCACCTACAAAGACAAACGTATTTACCGGAGGAACTACAGCAGAGTTTCTTGATCCGTCTGTTGAAAAATTGTATCCATATACATTTTTAGATCCAAGAACATTTGAAATACTTAGCACAAACACGGTAAATGATTTTGCATCTTTTTTTCCGATGCTGGGAACATAATTAAAGCTAATATTCAAAGCATTGTAATCTTTAAGTCTGCCTTCATTTCTGGTATAATTAACAGATTCTCCGTTTTTAATTTCTGTGGCAATATCATAATATGGGCGACCTTTAGCATAAGTATAGGATAAATTTACCCCTAGTTTCCATTCCGGAATGAATCTTTTCACCACTGCCGACAGGGTATGTTCTGCAGCAAAACCTGGTTTTAAGCTTACCGGATAGTTGATGAAGTCTCTTTTTGAATCCAAAAAAGAATACGTAATCCAGTAATCTATATTTTTAAATGTCTTTTTGTTGTCTCTCCAAAATAATTCCAGGCCTTTTGCATATCCGTACCCATCATTATTGAGAGCTGTCTGGATCTGTTGACTTTGTTGATTCCCCGGCAGAATATTGTAGGTTTTAATAAGCTGGTCATATTTTTTATAAAAAGCTTCAAAACGCAGGCTTCTTCCTTCTGAACTTCTCAAAAGTTGGAAAATATAATGTTGTGATTTCTGAAAACCCAGATCAGCAGGCCCGTTGATGTATTTACTTTCCGGATTCTGATAAAAAATTCCATACGCTACATTAGTAGTCCATTTATCGGAAAGTCTGTATGCCAGTGCAAAACGCGGTGCTATATTACTTTTACCCAAGTAAGATGAGGTTTCTGCTCTCACTCCGATCTTTGCAGACAGAGCATTACTAAACCCCAGATCCGTTTCTATAAATGCTGAAGAAATCAAGTCTTTATAATGTTTCTGAACACTTTCAAATTCAGATTTTCATTGGTATTATTCAGTTCAAAACCTCCTCTTAAAGCACTGATTTTGTTAATCTTTCTTTCAAGGACTGTTTTGAAGTTCACATAATTTCCATCTGTCAATAATTGGGTATGATTATCTTCTACCTCTTTGGTTTCTGTAGAAAAATTAAGATCCGATTGATTATAAGAGTAAGATCCACCTACATTCAGCAAGTATTTTCCAAATTTTTGTCTGAAAGAGAGGTTATGATACATCGTTTTACCTTTTAATCTCACCAGTCCAAATTCATATCCCGGCTCCAGACTTTCTGTTTTTACTCCCATTTTATTGGTATTAAACATTCCATAATATTTAAAAAACCCTCCTGATTTTGTTTTGAATCTAAAATTAGCATCACCGTTCAATCCCTGTGGAGCATCAATAAAGTCTGTATTAAAATTGAAAACCTTCTGCATCAGACTTAGTAAAGAATACCCTGCTGAAGCACCGTATGAATAGTTTTTTTGTTCACCCAGCTTTTGAAACCCGCCACTCAAAAAAATGGGAGAAACACCAAAGTTGTAAGAGCTCTGATCCGGAAGGTCAACGCTTTCCAACATCAATGCTCCTGAAAGAGCCTGCCCATATAACGCTGAATATCCACCACTTGAAAAAATATTCCCTTTAAAAAGTGAAGTATTGAACTGATCTCTTCCTGCAATCCCCGGAATAGAGTTTGAAAAGTAATTATTGATAAGGCTTCCATCCATAAAAATCTTAGATTCGGAAGCGGTACCTCCTCTGATGAAAAGTCCTTCAGACTCCCCTACTTTTTGTACCCCGGGAAGATAGGTTAAAGCTGATGTTATCTGTCCGTCTGCTCCTGCTGTGGTATAAATATCGAGAGGAGTAAGTAATGCCGTTGCTCTTTTTCTATCACTCGCTTCTATAGAACCTGCAGAAACCACTACAGCATCAATTTCACTAATTTGCTCTTTAAGGTCTGCATTAATTGCAACATCCTGATTTTCAATAGTAATTACTTTTTCAATTTCTTCATATTTGGGATGGGTAAAAGTTATTTTATGACTTCCTTTTTCTGAAGTTTCAAAAGAAAAATTACCCTGTGCATCTGTAGTTGCTCCATCATAAGTATCTTTTAAGGTGACATTTACTTCACTTATACCTTTGTTTTTAAAGGTTACTTTTCCTGAAATCTTTATCTGAGAATAACCCAGACTAAAGGCTATCAGAGCTAACAGAAGAAGTATTTTATGTCCTTGTATTTTCATGGTTATTAATTTCTGGATCAAAAGTACTACGGTAAATGCCTTTCTGTAAAAAAAATATTACTGAAAGGCAGTCTTTGGTTACTGAATGGTAAAAAAGGCTGGAAGCTGGAAGAAAGGAGGCTGGAAGTTACTGTTAGTAGTAATGACGAATATCTATTGTCTTTATTCCTTTCTGTTTAAAGCATCCAGTATTAATTACTGAATCGGGATGCAGAAATCCACGATCATTTTCCCTTCTGGGTGTTCTTTAAAGTTGGTATGATAGATCTCAAACGGGAAAGTTCTTCTTGTGGAATAGTTATGTTCATTCATCCACAAAAACAAGGATACCCAGCATTGCTCAAAATCGTTAAGGGTAACTTCTCCACTTCCTACAATAAATTTTCCAGACTCTATGGTTTCTGAAAAAACCTCTCCTGAAGATTCTTTCAGTTTTTCATCCAATAGCATACACGCATGAATTCTTACTTTATCCGGCGGGGTTACTTTAAAACTGTCATGATACACGGAGATCATTTTTACATCTTCCCGGGGAAACAGTTGTTTGGTCTTCGCCCAATCTATCAGAACATTGTAAGAAGGTTCTACATTCGCAATCCCAAGGCTCATTACTGCTGCCAGATTCATTTCCGGCATTTCTTTTACTTCAATTTTTAAATTCATTGTTGTCCAGTTTAATAGGTTTTCAATAGTGCAAATGTATTGGCTGAAAACCGTATCAATTTGTCCATTCTTGCTTTGTGTTTGTAAAATCTTGTGAAATGCTTCGGGGGCTGTTTTACGGAATTCGGAAGGTGGAAGTCCGTAGTATTTTTTAAAGGTTTTGCTGAAAACAGAGTGATTGGAAAAGCCAAGATCAAAGTAAATTTCCTTGATCTCTATCTCTTTTTTTACCGCCAGAAGAAAGGCACTTTTTTCTATTTTTCTCCTGATAATATAGTTCTGAAGGGTTTCTCCTGTAATCAGCTTGAATATTCTGTGAAAATGAAACGGCGAATAGGCACTGATCTCTGCCATTTTTTCCAGGGAGAGATCAGCGTCAAGGTTCGCATCGATATATTGTATGGTTTTTACAATCCGTTTTTTATATGCTTCCAAAATAAAAGATGTAGGAGAACAAAGGTATTGATCCTGAGTTCACTTCAGTTGTCTTTTATTGCTAAATAGTGATGCTTTTTTTTAAACGCAAAGGTTTGTTTTCATTGCGTTTTATTTTTAGGAGACTAAGGATGGAATCAACTGCGTTGATTTGATGAAGCGGATGAATTATCAAAACCTAACAGGTCTTTGAGACCTGTTAGGTTTGTAAACTTACTCTATTTTTTTAGACGCAAAGCTTTATTTTCATTGCGTTTTATTTTTAGGAGGCTAAGGATGCAATCAACTGCGTTCATTTGATGAAGCAGATGAATTATCAAAACCTAACAGGTCTTTGAGACCTGTTAGGTTTGTAAACTTACTCTATTTTTTTAGACGCAAAGCTTTATTTTTATTGCGCTTTATTTTTACGAGGCTAAGATGAATTCAACTGCGTTGATTTGATGAAGCGGATAAATTATCAAAACCTAACAGGTCTTTGAGACCTGTTAGGTTTGTAAACTTACTCTATTTTTTTAGACGCAAAGCTTTATTTTTATTGCGCTTTATTTTTAGGAGGCTAAGATGCAATCAACTGCGTTGATTTGATGAAGCGGATGGATAGCCAAAGCTTCTTTTTACAATATAAGAGACTGATTATCTTACATTTGTATAATTATTTACCTATTTCAATTCTTTATCTTTTCTCATCGCGAAGTATATACAACAGCTGCCAATTACTGCTAAAACAGCGCCTAAAATAAAAGGGGCACCGCTGTAAGAAACGGATGAGCGAGGAGAAGTAAAATAAGCAAATACCCAAGTCATCAGCAAAGGACCAAAAATAGAGGTTAAACTGAGAATACTGGTAAGCCCGCCCTGTAATAATCCTTGTTGATTATCCGGGACTTTTGAGGAAATCATCGCCTGAAGTATAGGAGAAGCCATTCCTCCGAGAGCATACATCGCAATGACAACAAACATCATCCAGCCTTTATTAGCAATTCCGAAGAACAGCATGCTCAGGCAAAAGAATGTCAGGAAAATAACTACTGATTTCTTCTGTCCCAGTTTATTGATAAAGAGCCCAATCAATCCTCCTTGAAAGATAATCATTAGTAATCCCAGAAATCCCATTGAATAGCCTATCATATTTTCTTTCCAGTTGAATTTATCTATTACATATACACTCCAGGAACTTTGTACGGAATGTCCTGCCAAAGCAATCAAAATAAAAGCGACGATAAATGCAGGAGCTAATATTTTTTTATTCAAGCTTTTTATAACCCCAATCGGATTGGCTGTTTTCCAGGAAAACGGACGACGATTGCTTGCTGATAATGATTCGGGCAGTACAAAAAATCCATAAATAAGATTAAGCAGGCTTAATCCGGCAGCGGCATAAAAAGGAATTCTTTCTCCATATTGGCCGAGGATACCACCAATGAGAGGACCAATAATCATTCCTACTCCAGCAACGGCACTCATAATTCCAAAATACTGACCTCTTTTCTCTGGTGTACTGATATCCGAAATATACGCTGCAGCTGTTGTCATACTGGATCCCATAATTCCGTTGATAATTCTTCCCACAAACAGCCAGGTAATATCCGGAGCCAGTGCAAGAATGAGATAATCTATTCCTAGTCCCAATAGAGAGCATAACAGAACGGGTCTGCGTCCATATCGATCACTTAAGCCTCCTAAAACAGGGGCAAACAGAAACTGCATTAAAGCATATACGGATATAAACCACCCGATATATTGGGCAGTGACGCTTATATTATCCGTATTAGAGAGTTTGGTTATCAAAGTTGGTAATACGGGTCCAATGACTCCTATTCCAATGATATCGATCAGAACTGTAATATAGATAAAGGTCAGCGCGTGTTCTTTTTTTCCAGGCATAGAGTTGGCTTTATGGGTGAATTGATATTTTATCCTTTAGCTGTAGCATTCATTAGGTTTTTGATCACCTGTGACAGATAGTTAAAGTTCTGATTGATAAAAAAATGGTTTCCGTTCACAATCTGACATTCACAATCTGCTTCAGTATAGTTAGCCCAGTTTCTTATATTCAATGCGTATTTTTCGCTTTTCCCCATAACCGCATAAATGGGTGTCTGTATTTTTATATTGGGAATCTGATTGCTTTTATTTTCGAGAAGACTGAAATCTCCTCTCAATACAGGTTCAAAAAAATCTAACAACTCTTCATATTGCATCACCTCATCGGAAATTCCGCCCAGTTTCCTTACTTCAGCAAAAAATTCCGTTTTGGGAAGATGTGCAATAGGATTTGTTTCTTTTACTCCTGGCCCAGGATATCCTGTCGCAACAAAATGTACGGGTACATCGCCTTCTTTTTCCATAGCGTCACAAATTTCAAATCCTAATATAGCTCCCATGCTATGTCCATAGATCAGATAAGGAACTTCTTTCTGTCTGACTTTTTTTATCTGTTCCAACACATCTGCAACAGCTTCCTGTTTGTTTTTAAAGGATGTTCTGACATTCGGTTTCCTCTTCCCGGAAGTTCCGGAGTTTCTACCTGAAAATGGGATTGTAATCCTTCTATTAAGGGACGGAAGGAATTTCTATCTCCGCCTGCGTAGTGCAATAAAAATATCTGAGGTTTTGATGATGTTTTGTTCATAAACTTTTATTTTCTTTTTTTAATATAAAAACATGGGAGACCGGGATCTCCCAAACTTTTTATTTTCCAACTGTTTCATTAATGATATTAATAATCTCTTCTTCTTTTTCCAACATAAATTGGTGTGCTGCTTCAATAGGATATACCGATATCAGTTTCTGATTTTCTATCACTGAATCTATGTTATTATAGGCACAATCCATCATATAATTGTTAAATGATTCGTCAAATCCTTCTCCGGCCAGCATTGCTTTTAACAAAATCACTTTTGTAAAGCTGAGGGTCTCCGAAATAGGTTCTCTGGTAATGGTAAACTCTGCCGACATAAAGCTTTTGGTAGCCATAAAATGGCTATGGTCTACAGGAACTTCCAGTTTGCTGCTCAATTCTTCATCAGACGGGAATGAAAGGAAGCTGGCTAATTTTTGATCTGAAGCATAGAAAATGGTATCCAACAGATAGACTTTAATCTTTTTACAACCTCGTTTTTCCAGTTGAGAAGCAATTTCCAGCGCGATGGTTCCCCCCAGAGACCAACCCAGTAAAATATATTCTTCCTGCTGAGTCTCTTCCTGTATCTGAATGATGTGATCCAGATAATATCCTGCTAGTTTATGCAGATTATCAATTTTTTCTTCATGATACAGGTTATAAGAATCCACCCCGTAGCAATCGTAACTTGTTTTCAGCTGTTCTGCCAGCGACTGATATACCTCGCTTCCTCCATTTCCTGGATGGATGAAGAATATGTTCGGATTGTTATTGACTGCATTCAGGATAGATATGGTTCTGTATTCTTTTCCATATTTTTCAATAAGAGCAGCTAGCTTGCTGATGGTTCTTTCTTTGAAAACATCTACAATCTTCACTTTCACATCCAATATCAACTGTATTCTGCTAATCAGCTTTATTACCATGATACTGTTTCCTCCTAATCTGAAGAAATCATCGTGAATGCTTATAAATTCAGGATCAATACCTAATACTTCGGCATAGATTGCTGCCACTTGTCTTTGAAGCTCATTTTCCGGAGCCGCATATTCTGATAATCCTGTAAATTCAGGTTCAGGCAGCTGTTTTCTGTCTAGCTTCCCGTTAATCGTTAATGGTAAAGCTGTTAAATGAACAAAAACATTAGGAACCATATACTCAGGAAGTGATTTCATCAGGAATTCTGATAATTGGTTTGGATCAATGACCGGATCAGAAACATAATATCCTACTAGGTATTTCATATTTCCTTTGTCTTCTTTCACCAGAACGGCTGCCTGGCGAATGCCCGGATATTGAAGCAGGGTATTTTCAATTTCACCCAACTCTATTCTATGACCACGAATCTTTACCTGGAAGTCATTTCTTCCCATATATTCCAGATCTCCATTAGCCAGTCTTCGTACTAAATCTCCTGTTCTGTATAGACGTCCATTTTCTCCTCTCCTTTTCTGATCAGTTGTCTGGAATGGATTTTCCATAAAACGTTCTTCAGTAAGTTCCGGTCTGTTCAGATACCCTCTGGCAATACCGGCTCCGCCAATATACAACTCTCCTACCGCACCTGTTGGAACGACACGATATTGAGCATCAAGAACATATAAGGTTGTATTGGCGATCGCTTTACCAATATTCAATGGATTTTTATCTTCTTTGTAATCATGAAGCGTTACACATACCGTTCCTTCTGTTGGGCCATATTCATTGATAAGCGTAATATTTCCAATGTTTTTATTCAAGGCTGGGAAGCTTTCTCCTCCTGCATGGATCAGTTGTAAGCTTGTTCCGTTATCTACAATATCCCTCAGCAGGACTGGTGGAATAAAGGAAACTTCTATGGTATTGGCTTTAATATACTCATTAAGCTCATTCACTGAAGTTCTAAGCTCGTTACTGTACAACCAAAGGGTATTTCCGTTGCATAAAGACGGGAATGTTTCATATACAAAGGCATCAAATACATAATTGGAATAGACTCCTACATTTTTGTATTTTTCAAGTTGATGAACCTCTGTCATCGCATCGATCAGATTGATAACTCCCTTATGTTCAATCATAACTCCTTTTGGAAGTCCTGTCGTTCCGCTGGTGTAGATCACATAGGCTAAATTGTCTGAAGCAACCTGAGTAATAGGATTATGAGTCTCTTCTTTTGCCAATTCATTGATCAATGTTTTATCATTCAAAGAAATCAGAGTTACTTCCAAAGGAATTGCGCTGAATTTCTCTCTTACTTCTTCATGGATAAGGATCACCTCAGCTCCCGTATCTTTTAAAATGTGGTTGATTCTGTCTGCAGGATATGACGGATCCATCGGCACATAGGCTGCTCCGGCTTTTAATACAGCAAGAATGGCTACCAGCATATCTTCTGAACGCTCAAGGCATAATGGGACAAGATCATCAGGCTGAAGCTGGTATTCTTTGATAAGGTAATGGGACAATTGATTGGCTCTTTCGTTCAATTCTTTATAGGATAGTTTCACATCCTGATATACCAATGCTCTATCATCAGGTGTTTTGGTAACCTGAGATTCAAACTGCTGATGAATTGTATTTTTATCCTGATATGCTTTTCGGTTATCATTCCAAATTTCGGTGATCTGTCTGTTTTCTGTTTCCGAAAGAAGAGACATCTCTCCTATTTTAAGATCATCAGCATCGGATTTTATAACTTGTACAATCTGACTTAACAGATATTGATAAGTGTCTGCTATACGGTTTATCGTCTCTTTTTTAAATAAAGAAGTGGCATAGTTGAAAGACATCTGAAGGTCTTCAGGGCTCTCATTAATCATTGTCGTCAGATCAAATTTCGCCGCCTGATAATCTACATCACCATCAAAAGGCTGGAAAATAGCTTCTTCTTCCTGGGCTACAGTATCACCACCATTGCTGGTCTGAAGGCCAAACATCACCTGGAAGACCGGATGTCTTGAAGTATCCTGTTCTACTCCCAGTTCTTCCACCAGTTTCTCAAATGGTAGATCCTGATGAGCCTGAGCATCCGTTACAGATTTTGAAACCTGCAGAATGAAATCCCTGATATTTTGTTGAGGATCAATTTTTTCTCTCAATGCTAATGTATTCACAAAGAATCCAATAAGGTCTTCAAGGCCTGCATAATGACGGTTAGCAATTGGGCTTCCTACCACAATATCATTCTGTCCTGAATAGGCAGAAAGAGTCAAATAATAACCGCTCAACATGACATTGTACAAGCTTACTCCAAGATTTTTAGAAACTTCTTTTAATCCAAATGCTATTTCTTCAGGGATATTAAATCTAACTGTATCTCCATCATAAGAAATCTCAGCCGGTCTATTGAAATCTTCCGGAAGATCTAAACTCTGATAGTCATCCAATTTTGTTTTCCAATAGTTGATCTGGTTATCAAGACGTTCTCCTGCAAGATAGTTTCGCTGCCATAATGCAAAATCCTTGTATTGGATCTTTAATTCAGGAAGCTCTGGCTGCTGCCCTCCTGCAATCGCATGGTAGGCTTCGGCCACTTCTTTCAGGAATATATCGGTAGACCAGCCATCAAATGCGATGTGATGGATCACTACTGATAAATAGCTTATATTATCTAATGTGAAAATATTGATTGCAACAGGAATTTCTTCCTCCAAGCGGAATACTTTATGAGCACTTCTGTTGACCAACTCCTCCAACTCTTCTCTGTTTCTTGCTTCTATCGTTTGATTTGAGGAAGGAGATCGTTAACCACCTGATATCCCACTCCATTTTCTGTAGTCAGAATGAATGTACGGAGTACTTCGTGGCGTTGAATTATGGTTTCTAAAGCCTTACATAAAGCTGTAATATCAGTTTTTCTACTCAGAACAACCGTCATCGGAATGTTATACGCACTGCTTCCTCCTTCATAGGATTCTATAAACCAAAGTCTTTCCTGGGCAAAGGATAATCGCTGATCTTCTAACGAATCTACTTTTGAAGGAAGAATGGTTATCTGATCTTCCTGGATATTTTCCATTAACGCCACAGATAAAGAAGCTACTGTTTTATAATTGAATATCATGGCAACGTTAGCCTGCATCTCCAATATCATTCTGATCTTACTGATCAGCTTTATCGCCATAATACTGTTTCCACCCAGTTTGAAGAAGTCGTCATGAATGCTTATATATTCAGGATTAATTCCCAATATTTCACTATAAATCTTACAAAGTTCCTTCTGAAGATCATTCATTGGAGCCGTGTATTCATTTTTTCCTTTAAATTCAGGTTCAGGCAATAGTTTTCTGTCAAGCTTACCATTGATTGTCAGGGGCAATGAGTTTAAATGAATGAACGAAGAAGGGATCATATACTCCGGCAATGTTTCTGATAAAAATGCGGTAAGCTTTTCTCCCTCTAATACTGCATCTGAAACATAGTAAGCTGCCAGATATTTCATACCATTTATATTATCTTTAGCTAAGACTACAGATTTTCTTATTTGTGGATATTGGGAAAGGCTACTTTCTATTTCTCCCAATTCTATTCTATAACCTCTTATCTTTACCTGAAAATCGTTACGTCCGATATATTCTATATTTCCATTTGGTAAATAGCGAACCAAATCTCCGGTTCTATATAATCGTGCATTTTCTTCTTTTTCCTTTTGTTCTGCTGTTTGATAAGGATTATCAATAAATCGTTCTTCTGTAAGGTCTTTTCTGTTCAGATAGCCTCTTGCAATACCTTTACCTCCAAGATAAAGCTCTCCGATAGCTCCAATAGGAAGTAAGCGATTATAACTGTCCAAAATATATGTTGTAGTGTTTCCTATGGGATAACCGATCAACTGTACATCACCATGTTCAACCTTTTTATAGGTTGCATAGATGGTTGCTTCAGTAGGCCCGTAAAGGTTGTAAAGGTTAGTATATTCTGACCAATATTTACCGGTTTCATAATCACACGGTTCTCCTGCATACAACAGTCCTTTAAGGGTTGGATATTCTATACGTGGTATTACAGATAGCATTACAGGCGGCAAATAAGCATAATCAATTCATGGATTAACAAATATTGGCTTATTGAATCTGCATCTTTCTTCGTTTCTTCATCCAGTAGATGGAGTTCATTTCCATACAGCAGGGAATTGAAAAACTCAGATACGGAAACATCAAAGACATAAGAGGTATAGGCCGTTATCTTTTGTTCTTTACAGAAACCATAAGCCTCTCTTACCTGATCTATTGTATTAATTACACTTCTATGTTCAATCATCACCCCTTTCGGAAGTCCTGTAGTTCCACTGGTGTAGATCACATAGGCTAAGCTTTCCGGAGTTACTGAGGTAACAGGCGTATTTGATGACATTCTATCAATAACTAACTGTAATTCAAAATCATCTAATGAGATAACCTCAGCATTATGCAGCATCTGTACTTTATCTTTCGTACTTTCCTGGCTTATTATGATTCTGGCATTTGTATCTTTAAGAATATGTTCTATTCTGTCCGTCGGATATGACTGATCTATAGGAACATAAGCCGCTCCTGATTTCAATACTCCCAGAATCGCAATCAACATATTTTCTGAACGTTCAAGGCACAATGGGACAAAATCATCCGGCTGAAGATCATAGGTTTGAATCAGATAGTTTGCCAAACGGTTTGCTTTTTCATTCAACTCTTTGTAAGACAATCGGATTTCTTTGTAAACCAATGCAATATGATCCGGCGTTTTTGTTACCTGATCTTCAAATCGCTGATGAAGGGTTGTATTAAAGGAAATAGTTAAATCTTCAGTATCATTCCACGAATTCAATACATCCACCTGAATTTCAGTAGTATATAACATTTCGTTTGAGTCTATATCAGCATCTTTTACAATCTGATTCAACATCAATTCCATTCCTTTTACCAGTTGCTCCATCATTTCTGATTCAAAAATGTAGCCTTCGTAGTTAATTTTAAGGGTCACACAATCTCCTTGCTCTGAAGCCATTATGCTTAGTGGATAGTCTAGTTTTTCAACAGAATCCCTGAAGATAAAGCCCAATTCATTGCTTCCTTCTCCTTTTGGAACAGGATAGTTTTCATACACAAATAAGCTGCTGAAAATACGACGTCCGTCATGGTGAAGTTCTGCAAGATTGATATCACTGTGGGTATTCAGATCACTGATCCTGTTTTGAATTTCCATGATACGATCTATAATACGGCCATCTTCATGATTCACAATTAATGGTAAGGTATTGATGTACAATCCAGCTGAGGATTCTATGCCATCCACCGGTAAACTTCTTCCTGAAACAGTAGTTCCTACTACAGTTGTCTGCAATCCGCTGTATAATTTTAACTGGCTGTGCCATAGGTATTGTAATACAGCATTTACGGTTAATCCATGAGCTTTCGTGAAGTTTTTCAGATTATGGTATCTGTCTCCGCTGATCAACAAGGTAACCTTTTGGTGATCTTTGATGTGACGATAGGTTCCTAAATCGATCTGTCTTTGGTCTTCTTTTACAAGGCTTTTCAAGTCTTCCTGATCTTCAAGAAGGGTCATATACTGATCCCAGAAGCTGCGACCTGCCTTTTTATTGACCTGTAAATATTTCTGACTTGCGGCATACGCATGATCTATTGACAGAACATATTCTTCATTATTCACTTGGCTCAAATATGCCTCATGAACGCTATTCATCATGACAGGCATACTCCAACCGTCCAGTATCGCATGGTGGTTACTGAATAAACAACTGTAATATTCTTCATTTCGTTTGAAAAGATAGACTCTGAATAGATTTCCTTTAGTTAGATCGTATCCTTCAAAACGATCGTTATGAGTGATTTCTTTAATCCATTCTTCCTGCGATTCTTCAGGCATGGCGCTGATATCATGATATCTCCAGTCTAATTTCCCTTCCTTATCTATTACCTGTACAATTTCTCCATTCCAGTCGAATCTTACTCTCAGGGACGGATATTGTGCCTGAGTCAGTTTCCAGGAATTTCTTAGTTTTTCTGTATTTATTTTAGCCCGATATTCCCACATTAACTGTACTCTGTAGGCATCGTCTGTTTCTCCCTGATTCAGAGCATGATAAACGAATCCTTCCTGTAAGCTGTTTGCCAGATACACCCCTTCTATTTCTCCTTTTTCCTGAATCGTTGAAAGCTGCGCTTTTTCTAACACATGATCTACATCTGATGCTGTAAGATAGCTTCTGTTCTCTTCTGAAAGGATCTTAATAATAGATTCCAGATTCAGTTTGAAGCTTTCTGCTAAAAGTGTAATCTTTTCAGCCGAAAGATATCCTGAAATTCCAAAGCGAAGCTGCCCATCAACAACAGCACCATTGATGCTTATAAAATGATTGTCGCGGTTAGAAGGATCAACTCCAGCCCCTGTATCTTCGGCTGTGATGAACCATGTTTTCTCACCAGATACCTCTTCTTTGTCAAGCTGACCTAAATAATTGAAACTAATCTTTGGTAATTCACGGTTTGTATAACCTATCAACGTACCATAACCGATTCCATTATTTGGGATGCTTCTCAAAGATTCTTTGGTCAGGATAACGGTGTCTTTTGATGATTTCCCTGTTTCCAGCTGCACCGGATACATGGTCGTAAACCATCCCATCGTTTCTGTGATATCTAACTGGCTGAATACTTCTTCTCGACCGTGCCCTTCCAGCAAAATAGCATGACGATCATCTCCAGTCATCTTTGTAAGAGCCTGTGATAAAGCTGACAGCAACAAATCGTTGATCTGGGTATGATATACATGATGGACTCCACGAATAAAAATTCCGGTAGATTCTTTATCCAGTTGAAGATGTCCATGATGATATTCTTCTGTGGTCAGCTTAGATAGTGTTGCATTACTTTCCTCAACAGTATCAGCAATATGGTTCCAGTAAATAGTTTCTTGATCTCTGGATTCCGGGTCTTCTTTTTTATAGTTTCTGATGGCTTCTACCCATTGACGGTAGCTGCTTCCCTTCTGAACCTGGTAATTTTCTCCTTTTTCAAGAGTCTGATAGATGTTTTTCAGGTCTTCGGTAAGGATTCTCCAGCTTACGGCATCAATAATCAAGTGGTGGAATGCAAAGAATATTCTTGCACTATCATCAACATATCCATCAATATATCCAATCTGATACAATGATCCTTTTTCAATATCAAAATGGGACTGCCATTCTGTAAATATATTGGCCAATTTTTCGGGTTTCAAATCAGAAGCATTAAGATAATTGATCTCAGGAGCATTTTCTTCTGATTTATATTCCTGAGTATGACCTGTATACCCCAATCTGAAGGCATCATGTTTCGACAGTAATAGGACTATAGCCTGTTCAAACAGTTCTTTATCAAGCTTCGGAACATTGACGACGAATGCCTGATTCCAGTGATTGAATGCTGCAAGATAGCCGGATTCTTTTTGCTCAAAGAACCATTCCTGTACCGGAAGAAGCGGAACTTCTCCTGTAAGGACGCCCTGCTCGGTAAGAATACTGGCTTCACTTCCCTGTTTTTTATCTTCTATAAGCTGGGATAATGAGGCTACCGTTCGGGTCGTAAAGACTTCTTTTACACTTACTCTTATTTCTAATTGCTGACGGATCTTCCCTACCAGCTGAATACTAATGATACTGTCACCACCCAATCTGAAGAAATCATCATGAATACTAATCGTATTTGGATCAATCCCCAGAACATCGCCATAGATTTGGCAAAGTTCTGCCTGAAGTTCTGTTTCAGCGGCTACATAATCTTTACTTCCTGAAAATTCAGGTTCAGGCAGTGCTTTTCTGTCCAACTTTCCATTAATGGTAAGCGGAAGTTCAGTTAAGTGAACAAAAGCACCTGGAATCATATATTCCGGCAGGGATTCTGATACATATTCAGAAAGCTGGTGAGCATCAATCGCTGAATCTGAAACATAGTACGCAGCAAGGTATTTTACCCCTGATTTATTCTCTCTTGCTAAAACAGCAGTCTGACGAATATCTTCAAATTGAAGCAGGGCATTTTCAATTTCTCCCAACTCAATTCTGTGACCACGGATTTTCACCTGGAAGTCGTTTCTTCCTCTGTATTCCAGCTCTCCGTTTGGCAACCATCGAACTAAGTCTCCGGTTCTGTATAAACGACTGTTTTCAGCTTTTTCTTTTTGTTCAGCAGTTTGGAAAGGGTTTATCATGAAGCGGTCTTCAGTAAGCTCTTGTCTATTCAGATAGCCTCTGGCAATCCCTGCTCCCCCGATAAACAATTCGCCTACGGCTCCTACAGGAACAGGACGACATTGAGCATCAAGAACGTATACCGTTGTATTGGCAATCGCTCCTCCAATATTCAATGGATTTTTATCTTCTTTGTATTCATGAAGAGTAACACATACAGTACCTTCTGTTGGCCCATATTCATTGACAAGAGTGATATTCTCAATATTTTTATCCAATGCCGGGAAGCTTTCTCCGCCTGCGAAGATGAGTTTTAGGCTTGTTTCATTTTCCACAATTTCTCTCAATAAAACCGGTGGAATAAAGGAAACTTCAATAGCGTTGTTTTTAATATAATCATTAAGCTCACTCACTGAAGTTCTAAGCTCATTGCTATACAACCAAAGGGTATTTCCGTTGCACAATACAGGGAATACTTCATATACAAAGGCATCAAATACATAATTGGAATAGCATCCTACTTCCTGATATTCTTCAAGTCGATGTGCCTTTATCATTGATATGATGAGGTTTATCACTCCTTTATGTTCAATCATTACCCCTTTAGGAAGTCCTGTCGTTCCACTGGTGTAAATTACATAAGCCAGATTTCCTGAATGAACTTCTGTAACAGGGTTATTAGTCACTTCTGTTTCAAGTGTTGCTTTAAGGGTCACTTCATCCAATGAAATAACATCTATATTCTGTAATTTATTGATGGTTCTTTCCTGTGCAATGACCAATTTTGCCTGGGTATCTTCCAGAATATGACTGATTCTGTCTGCAGGATATGATGGGTCCATTGGTACATAAGCGGCTCCTGCCTTTAAAATGGCAAGGATTGCAATCAGCATGTTTTCGGATCTTTCAAGGCATAATGGGATCAGGTCATCAGGTCTAACCTGGTATTGATGGATCAAATGATTCGCCAGGCGATTTGAACGTTCATTAAGCTCATGATATGAGAGTTTAACATCATTGTAAACCAAAGCTATTGTAT
Source organism: Chryseobacterium tructae (assembly GCF_030409875.1). Taxonomy (NCBI): domain Bacteria; kingdom Pseudomonadati; phylum Bacteroidota; class Flavobacteriia; order Flavobacteriales; family Weeksellaceae; genus Chryseobacterium; species Chryseobacterium tructae. The sequence continues at coordinate 627,151 of NZ_JAUFQR010000003.1, forward strand.
CCGGATTCTTTTCTGCCTGATGTTCAAATACTTTGTGAATGGTCATTTCTGACGGATATTCTTCCTGTGTAGCATTCCATTCTGTGATGATCTGCTGAGCTTCCTCATCTGAGATCAATGAAAGGCTACGGATAACTGTCTGATCCGGATTAGTTTCTATCATCTGATCTAAAAGAAGCTGATAAGAGTTAGCCATTCTGGTAATGGTCTCTTCTTTAAATAAAGCTTTGGCATAATTGAACATAATTCGGATGTTTTCTCCGTCATCGTCAACCATTGTAGTAAGGTCAAATTTAGCCGCTTTATAATCTACTTCTCCGGCAAAAGGATGGAATAATGCTTCGTCCTTATTGGCTTTAACGTCTCCATCAATATTTTGAAGACCAAACATTACCTGGAAAACAGGGTGTCTTGAAGTATCCTGCTCCACGCCCAATTCATCTACCAATTTCTCAAACGGAAGATCTTGATGAGACTGGGCTTCATTGACAGATTTCGATACCTGAAGAATAAAATCACTGATATTCTGTGCAGGCTCTATTTTTTCTCTTAGAGCCAATGTATTCACAAAGAAACCGATGATATCCTCAAGACCCGCATGGTGACGATTGGCAATTGGAGTTCCCACCACAATATCGTCCTGACCAGAATAAGCAGACAGCATAAGGTAATAACCTCCCAGCATTACACTGTAAAGACTTACGCCTAGCTTTTGGGAAAGGGCTCTAAGTTTTTCTCCCTGTTCTGTATTCAGATTGAAATAAAGATTTTCTCCTTCGTAGGAAATCTGAGATGGTCTTTTGAAATCTGAAGGTAATTCCAGGTTCTGGAAATCATCCAGTTTATTTTTCCAATATCTAATCTGATTTTCAAGGCGTTCTCCTGAAAGATAGTCGCGCTGCCACAATGCAAAGTCTTTATACTGAATTTTTACAGGTGATAATTCCGGTTTTTTTCCATCAGCAAGAGCGTAATAAGCAGAGGCTACTTCTTTTAATAAAATATCAGTAGACCATCCATCAAAAGCAATATGATGAATAACAATAGCCAGATAAACCTGTTCTGCCCATCTGAAAATATTGATTTCTATAGGAATTTCTTCATTCAGTTTGAAGATTTTATTCACACATTTGTTGATAGCTCTTTCCAATTCTGCCTGGTTATTTACTTCCGAGGTTTTAATCTTAGGAAGAGTGTCTATAACCTGTTGATATCCTACTCCATTTTCAGTTGTATGGATCATTGAACGAAGTATATCGTGACGCATTATTACCCTTCTCAAAGATTCTTCAAAAAGGTTCAGCTGAATACGTTCATCTAGTCTTGTAATGACAGGAATGTTATAGGCACTGCTTCCGCCTTCATAGGATTCTATAAACCAAAGTCTTTGCTGGGCAAATGATAATTGTTGCTCTTCGGGAGAATTTAATTTTACCGGAATTATGTTTATTCCATTTTCACGATGATTTTCATGAGATAAAACATTGGAAAGTGAGGCCACTGTTTTATGATTAAATACCATTCCTACATTGACCTGCAGATCCAGCTCCTTCCTGATTTTACTAATGAGCTTAACAGCCATGATACTGTTTCCTCCTAATCGGAAGAAATCATCTTGAATACTAATTGTTTCAGCATTGATTCCTAATACTTCACCATAGATCTGGCATAGTTTCTCCTGTAATGCATTCTCAGGAGCAATATAGTTTTTGCGTCCTGTAAATTCCGGTTCAGGTAGGGCTTTCTTATCCAGTTTACCATTGATGGTCAACGGAAAAGAGGTTAAGTGAACAAATACTGATGGAACCATGTATTCAGGGAGTGATTCTGAGAGGTATTCTGATAATAAAGATGAATCTATTTCATTTTCAGAAATATAATAACCTGCAAGATATTTTAAATCTGTATTATTTTCTTTAGCTAAAACGGCGACCTGGCTAATTCCAGCATAGCCCAATAACTGATTCTCAATTTCACCCAATTCAATTCTATACCCACGGATCTTTACCTGGAAGTCATTTCTTCCTATGTATTCCAACTCTCCGTTGGACAACCAGCGTACTAAATCTCCTGTTTTGTATAAGCGTCCGTTCTTTCCTTCAGTTTGGAAAGGATTTACAATGAAACGTTCTTCTGTAAGATCTGGTCTGTTCAGATAGCCTCTGGCAATTCCGGCTCCGCCTACATAAAGCTCTCCTACAGCGCCTACAGGAACTATTCGGTGATGATTATCCAAGACATAAGCGGTCATATTTCCAATTGGCCCTCCGATATTCACCGGGTTTTCATCTTCGTTATAATGGTGCAATGTGGCACATACTGTTGTTTCTGTTGGCCCGTAAGCATTAATCACATCTACTCCATGTTCTTTGTACATGGCCATTACCTGGGGATTGGTAACGTCTCCGGCTACCACAAGTTTTTCTAATGGTAAAATAGAGTCTCTCGTTAATAATACCGGTGGAATTGTTGCTATTCTGATGCTATTCTCTTCGATATAATCTTTTAAAGCAGACAGATCGGTTTGAAGCTCTTTTTCTAAAATATAAATGGTATGTCCATGAGTAATGGATGGATATAATTCCCAAACATGGGCATCAAATACGTAATTCGCGTACCATAAACAGTTCTTCTGAACTCCTGTTTCAAGCAATCCAAATTCTCTAGCTTCCTGATGAATCAGGTTGGAAACATTTCGGTGTTCAACCATTACTCCTTTTGGTAATCCCGTCGTTCCACTGGTGAAAATAACGTACGCCAAATTATTAGGTTGAGTACTGGTAACAGGATTATTAATTGATTCTGTTTCAAGTGTTGCTTTAAAAGTAACCCCATCTAATAAGATTACATCTGCTACTACATATTGAAGCTTTTCTAATGTACTTTCCTGCCCTAAAATTAATCTTGCTCCGGTATCCTGAAGAATATGTTCTATCCTATCTGTCGGATAAGACGGATCCATTGGAACATAAGCTGCTCCGGATTTTAATACCGCTAAAATAGCGATAAGCATATTCTCGGAACGATCTAAACATAATGGGATTATTTCGTCCGGCTGAAGGTTATAAGCAGCGATTAAGTGGTTGGCTAAGCGATTGGATTTTTCGTTCAATTCTTTGTAAGTCAATACCACATCCTGATAGATTAATGCTATATTTTCCGGCGTTTTCATGGCCTGCTCTTCAAACAATTGATGAATTGTTTTATCAGATGGATAATCCGATTCTACAGTATTCCATTCCTGCATCAGTTTCAACTGGCTGTTCGAAACATGTGAAAACTTATCAGAAGTGATGTTTCTGTTTTCAAGAATCTGGGTTAAAATGGTTTTCATTCCATCAATCAGCTGTTCCATAGTCTTTTGTTCGAAGAGAACGCCTTCATAGTTGATCTTCAACGTTACACTTTCTCCCTGCTCAAATGCCATAATTCCTAATGGATAATCCAGTTTTTCAACAGAGTCTTTGAAGACAAATCCTAATTCATTGTTACCATCTCCTCCTTGTGGTACAGGGTAATTTTCATAAACAAATAGACTACTGAAAATACGTCTTGCATCCTGATGCAGTTCTCCAAGGTTAATGTCGCTATGCGTGTTAAGTTCACTAATTCTCTGTTGAATATCAGAAATAGCATCTGCTACTTTACCACGAGTGTGTTGTACAATTAATGGAAGTGTATTGATAAAGAGACCAGCTGAAGATTCTATGTCATCTATAGGAAGGCTTCGACCCGATACAGTTGTCCCTACCACAGTTGTTTCAACTCCTCCATATACACTTAGCTGACTATGCCACAGATATTGTAATACTGCATTAATCGTGAAACCATTTTCAGTGGTAAATTTTTTCAGCTGCTGGTATTCTTCTTCAACAATCGTCATTTTTACAGACTGATGATCTTTAATCTGACGATAAGTTCCCAAGTCAACATGTTTCTGGGACTCTTTGATCAGACTGCTAAGGTCTTCACGGTCTTCTAGAAGATTCATATAAGTATTCCAGAAGTTGCGGCTGCCATCTTTGTGCTGCTGAAGATATTCCTGGGTTTTTATATAAGCATGATCTGTTACTATGTTCAGATCCTGTTTTTTGATCAGCTTCAGGTAGGTATCATGTATACTTGTTAATACAATAGGCATACTCCAGCCATCCAATACTGCATGGTGATTACTGAAAAGACAGGTATAATGCTTATCAGAACGTTTAAACAGATACACTCTGAATAATCCTCCTTTTGATAAATCATATACTTCAAAGCGATCATTTTGGGTAACTTTTCTAATCAATTCTTCTTGCCCATCTTCATTCATTAGGCTTAAATCCTGATAACGCCAATCTAAGACTCCTTTTTTATCGATAATCTGGATAATTTCTCCGTTCCAGTCAAATCTAAGTCTTAATGCCGGAAATTGTTGCTGAGTGTAAGACCATGCTTCTATAAGAGCCTCTACATTAATATCAGAAAGGTAATCCCATATCAGCTGCACACGATAGGCATCATCTTTATCACCCTGGTTCAATGCATGATATACAAATCCTTCCTGAAGGCTGTTGGCCAAATATATTTTATCTACTTCTGCTGATTCCTGAACTGATAAGAGTTGTTTATGATCAATAATGTAATCAATATCTGAACGGGTAAGGAAGCTGCGTTTTGATTGAGAGAGTTCTTCCACCACATGAATAATATGTTCTCTAAAACATTGTGCAAGCCGTTCTGCCTGTTGCTGAGACAGATACGCTGAAATACTAAACCGAAGCTGCCCATTCAGTACTCCACCATTAATGCTGATAATATGACTATCTCTATTCTGCTTTCCAATGGAAATCCCTGTGTCTTCTGCCGCAATAAACCATGTTTTTTCACCAGAATGATCTTCCTGATCAAGTTGTCCAAGATAGTTGAATCCTATCTTTGGAAGTTCATGATAAGTATAGCCTAGAAGCCCTCCGTATCCAATACCATGATCAGGAATTTCTCTTAAGGCTTCTTTCGTCAGTATTACAGTATCACTCACATTTGCTCCTATCTCCAGTAATAGCGGATACATGGAGGTAAACCAACCTACTGTCTCTGTAATATCCAGATTATTGAATATGTCTTCACGCCCATGTCCTTCCAATACAATAGCATGACGGAGTTCTCCTGTGAAATCTGTAAGTGCTGACGCTAATGCCGCCAGTAATAAATCATTGATCTGGGTATGATATATATGATGCCCTCTTCTAATCAATTTCTGTAGTATTCTGATCTAGAAGAAGAATATCATGATGATATTCAGTACCGGAAATTTCCTCAATAACCCGATTGCTTTGATCCACCTGAGCCGTTATTTTATTCCAGTAGGCTAATTCTCTTTCTTTGGATTCAGTATCTTCTGATTTATAATTTTTAATTGCTTTTACCCATTGACGGTAACTACTTCCTTTTTGAGATATTGTAATATTCTCTCCTTTTTCAAGCGTCTGGTATATGTTTCTGAGATCTTCAAGAATAATTCTCCAACTCACCGTATCAATGATGAGGTGATGGAAAGCAAAGAAAATTCTTGCGGTTTTATCCTGATATCCTGTGATGTAGCCTATCGTATAGAGTGGTGCTTTTTCAATATTAAACTGTTCCTGCCATGTAGTGAATATTTTTGAAAGTTCTTCTCCGTCTATTTTAGATGCATCAAGATAATTGATCTTTGCCTCTGTATTCTGATTTCCATAATACTGTCTGTAATTTCCTTTTTCAAGCGAATAATACAATCTAAATGCATCATGTTTCTCAATCAGAAGCTCCATACTTTTCTCTAAAAGAATGTTATTCAGTTCCGGAACATTAATCAAAAAAGCCTGGTTCCAGTAGTTTGAATCCGCTAGGTACCCCTTTTCTTTTTCGCTAAAAAACCATTCCTGAACGGGTAAAAGCGGAACTTCCCCAGTAAGGAAGCCTTGCTCTGTAAAAATTTCGATCGGATTTTCGGATTTTTTATCTTCCATCAGAATAGCAATTGCTGCTGCTGTTCTTGAGGAGAATATTTCTTTCACACTCAATCGTATATCCAGACGTTGTTTTATTTTTCCTACCAGCTGAATACTGATGATACTGTCTCCTCCTAATCTGAAGAAATCGTCATAGATACTTATATTTTCAGCTTTGATTCCCAACACTTCCCCATAAATCTCTACGATGCTTTTTTGAAGTTCCGTTTCCGGAGCAGAATATTCTTTATTCCCTGTAAAATCAGGTTCAGGTAAAGCCTTTTTATCTAATTTTCCATTGATAGTTAATGGTAAAGCCTCTAAATGAACAAAAGCTCCGGGAATCATATATTCCGGAAGTGCTTCTGAAAAATATTCTGAGAGTATTGCCGAATCAATCACTTCGTCCGAAACATAGTACCCTGCAAGATATTTAATTCCTGATTTATTTTCTTTTGCTATTACCGCAACCTGACGGATTCCGGGATAATTCAGTAAAGTATTTTCTATCTCTCCTAACTCAATACGATACCCACGGATTTTCACCTGAAAGTCATTTCTGCCTATATACTCCAATTCTCCGTTTGGTAACCAGCGGACTAAATCCCCTGTTCTATACAGTCTTTTATTCTCATTTTTTTCATTCTGTTCCGGAGTTTGGAAAGGATTAAGGATAAAACGTTCTTCTGTAAGTTCAGGACGATTCAGATAGCCTCTGGCAATACCTGCTCCACCAATATAAAGTTCACCGACTGCACCCACAGGTACCGGACGTTGATAATGATCCAGAACATAGACCGTCATATTGCCAATGGCTCCTCCGATATTCACAGGATTGTCATCTTCATTATAATGGTGCAACGTAGCACATACTGTACTTTCTGTAGGGCCATATGCATTAATAAGATCTACACCATGCTCTTTATACAACTTCATGACCTGCGGATTGGTAACATCTCCTGCCACCACCATTTTTCTAATGGCAGAATATGATCTTTCGTAAGAAGTACAGGTGGTATGGTTGCAATACTGATTTTATTTTCTTGTATATACTTCCGTAAAGCAACAAGATCCGTTTGTTTGTCTTTTTCAAGGATGTAAATGCTATGCCCGTGAGTAATGGATGGATACAATTCCCACACGTGTGCATCGAATACATAATTAGCATACCACAGACAGTTTTTATGAACCGATTCTGACTTCAGTCCAAATTCTTTGGCTTCCTGCTCTATTAAATTAGCTACACTTCGATGTTCGATCATTACTCCTTTTGGAAGTCCTGTAGTTCCACTAGTATAAATTACATAAGCCAGATTTTCCGGTTGTACTTTTGTTACCGGATTTTCAGAAGACAGGGTTTCCAGCATAGCCTGAAATGCAATGGCATCGATGGAAATTACTTCTGATGAGACCTCTTTTAGCTTTCCTATTGTTTCTTCTTCTGCCAATATTATTTTGGCTTCGGTATCTTGAAGAATGTGCTCTATTCTTTCTGCCGGATATGAAGGATCCATCGGTACATAGGCTGCACCGGATTTTAATACTGCCAAAATCGCAATAAGCATTTGTTCAGAGCGGTTCAGACATAACGGAACAATACTATCGGGTTGAAGGCTATAAGTTTCAATAAGATGGTTAGCCAAGCGATTAGCACGCTCATTAAGTTCACGGTAAGACAATCTTGCCTCCCTATATCCTACAGCGATCTGATTCGGAGTTTTCGCAACCTGTTTTTCGAATAACCTGTGAATGGTTGTATCGGAAGGATAAAATACATCTGTTGCGTTCCATTCTTCTGTTATTTTTTCACTGACTTCTTCAGATATTAAGCGAAGATCACACAATTTGGTTTCTTCCAGTCTGATCTCATTACCGAAGGCCTGTTCAAGAAGGTACAAATAAGAATCAATCATAGCATTCACTGTTTCTCTTGCAAAAACGGCATGAGCATAATTGAACATCCCTTGAATCGTTTCTTCCCCATCGTCGATCATAGTGGTCAGATCAAATTTAGCAACCTGATAGTTTGCTTCTCCTTCATAAGGATGGAATAAAGCCTCTGTATTATCTGTATTTCTTCCGAAACTCTGAAGCCCAAACATTACCTGAAATACTGGATGGCGGGACATATCCTGCTCTACACCCAATTCTTCTACCAGTTTCTCGAACGGAAGATCCTGATGAGACTGCGCTTCTATTACTGATTGAGATATCTGAAGAATAAAATCTTTAAGGCTTTGCTCAGTATCTATCTTTTCTCTTAATGCCAGTGTATTCACAAAGAATCCGATCATCTCTTCAAGACCTGCATGATGTCTGTTGGCAATAGGGCTTCCTACTACAATATCATCCTGACCGGAATAGGCCGCTAACATCAGATAATATCCTCCAAGCATTACACTGTATAAACTCACACCCAAGTCTTTAGATGTTTTTCTCAGTCCCTGGGCTACATTTGAAGATAATACAAAATGAATGGTTTCTCCTTCATAAGAAACCTGATTTGGCCTTTTATGATCGGTAGGTAAATTCAAGGTCTGAAAATCATCCAGTTTTGTTTTCCAATAGTCTACCTGACGCTCAAGTCTCTCTCCGGAAAGGTAATGTCTTTGCCACAATGCAAAGTCTTTATATTGCACCTTAACTTCTGAAAGCTGAGGTTCTTCCCTTTAATAAGAGCATTGTAAATTGTTTGTATTTCTTTTAAGAAAATATCCGTTGACCAACCATCAAATGCAATATGATGAATCACCACTGACAAATGATGGTGGTCTCCTAACCTAAAAATGCTAATTTCTATAGGAAGTTCTTCATCCAGACGGAAAATTTTATTAGAAACTCTATTGATTTCTTCATCTAATTCCTCTTTTGTATGTACATCATAAAAATGAGTCGTAGGAATCTGGTTAAGAATCAATTGATATCCTTTTCCTTCGTCTGTTGAACGGATAATAGTTCGTAATACTTCATGTCGTATTACTATTGTTTCAAGCGCCTTACCAATGACCGAAAGGTCTGTTTTTTCATTCAGACGGACAATCATAGGAATGTTATAAGCACTGCTTCCTCCTTCATAAGTTTCAATAAACCAAAGTCTTTCCTGAGCAAATGATAATTTTTGCTCTTCAGGAGTCCTTATTTTTACGGGAATAATTGTAACCTGTTCATCAATATTATTTTGATCATTTAATGCTTCTGAAAGTGAGGCTACTGTTTTATGTCCAAATATCACAGCCACTCCTACTTGCATATCCAAAGTGCGTTTGATGGTGCTAATTAGTTTAATGGCCATAATACTGTTTCCTCCAAGGCTGAAGAAATCATCATAAATACCAATTCCTGAAGCATCCAGCCATAAAACTTCACCATAAATCTGACATAGTTTCTCCTGTAATTCCGTTTCTGGTGCTGTGTATTCCTTACCTCCAGTGAATTCAGGCTCTGGTAAGGCTTTTCTGTCTAGTTTACCATTGATTGTCAATGGTAGGGATGTTAAATGAACAAAAGCAGCCGGAACCATGTATTCTGGTAATACCTCAGATAAAAATGCGGTAAGATCACTTGATGCATAGGCTTTTTCTGATACATAATACCCAACAAGGTATTTCAGTCCCGATTTGTTCTCTTTCGCTAAAACAACGGCTTGCTTCACCTCAGGATACTCCTGAAGTTGGTTTTCAATCTCTCCCAATTCAATTCTATATCCGCGGATCTTTACCTGGAAATCATTTCTACCTATGTATTCTAACTCTCCATCAGCAAGATAGCGTACCAAGTCTCCCGTTTTGTACAAAATCCCATGAGTTCCCTGAGTCTTCTCTTCCAATGTCTGGAAAGGATTGCGGATAAAACGTTCGGCTGTAAGTTCTTCACGGTTCAGATAGCCTCTGGCAATTCCCGCTCCTCCTACATACAGTTCTCCTACAGCACCTACAGGAACTGCCCGAAGATGTTTATCAAGAATATACATGCCCTGATCTGGAATATTCTCTCCTATCAACGATGCTTTATCCAAATCTGCAGCACTTAGTTTCTTGTAGGTAACATGCACTGTGGTTTCGGTAATTCCATACATATTGATCAATGTTGGAGATGAATGATACCGCTCATACCAAGGTTTTAAGGAAGCAAGGTTTAAAGCCTCACCACCGAAAATAACATAACGAAGACTCGTTAGATGCTCTTCTCTCTGAAGCGCCACATCTATAAACTGATAGAATGCAGTTGGCGTCTGGTTCAGTACCGTTAAGCCCTCCTCCAAACATAAGCTGAAGAATAAATTTGTGTCTTTGGTCTGCTCTGAAGAGGGTAACAAGAGTTTTCCGCCATAGAATAAAGCCCCCCAGATTTCCCATACACTGAAGTCAAATACATAAGAATGGAATAAACTCCAAACGTCTTTGTCATTAAACTGATACCAATGTTCGGTTGCACTGAACAAGCGCGCTACATTACGGTGCTCCTGTAGTACTCCTTTTGGCATTCCTGTCGTTCCACTGGTATAGATTACGTAGGCCAGATGAGAAGAGTTTACTGAAGTAACAGGGGTTTCAATACTGCTGTTTTTAAGAACAGTTTCCATCTCAGCATCGTTCAGCATAAGCATGGAGGTCATTTCTCCACAAGCTTCAAGCACATTAGCTTCAGAGCCTTTCTGTGTAATGACTATTTTTGCTCCTGTATCACTTAGAATATGTTTGATTCTGTCTGCAGGATATGATGGATCCATTGGTACATAAGCTCCGCCGGATTTTAAAACTCCCAAAATAGCGACAAGCATCTCTTCTGAACGTTCAACGCATAAAGGAATGAGATCATCAGGCTGAATATCATACTTTTCAATAAGGTAATTTGCCAAACGATTGGAACGTTCATTAAGTTCGCGATAAGATAGTCTCACATCCTGATACACTATTGCCGTATGATCCGGTGTTCTTTCAACCTGAGCCTCAAACAGCTCATGAATCGTAGTATCGCTCGGATAGTGAACTCCGGAAGACCATAAGTTGGAAACCATGTTATGTTCTTCCTGTGTCAAATAAGACAGCTGATCAGATGAAACCTCTGAGTTTTCGAGAATCTGATTCAAAACAGTGTTCATTCCATTGATCAATTGGCGTATCATGGTCTCCTCAAACAGATACCCTTCATAGCTAATATTTAACCATACTTCATCTCCTGCTTCATAAGCTACAATACCTAATGGATAATCCAGGCGCTCTACTGAGCCTTTGAAAACAAATGACAATTCATTATCATCATCTCCTTTTGGAGCCGGATAGTTTTCATAGACGAATAAGCTACTGAAAATACGACGCCCATCATGCTGAAGGCTTGCAAGATTTACACTACTATGGCTATTAAGCTCACTAATTCTGTGCTGAATTTCTGAAATAATATCTGCTACTTTACCTTCTGTATGGCTTACAATCAAGGGTAAAGTATTGATATAAAGACCAACTGAAGATTCAATACCATCTACTGGAATACTTCTTCCGGAAACGGTAGTTCCTACGACTGTAGAAAATGTTCCACTATAAATAGCCAATTGTTTATGCCATAGATATTGAAGCACCGCGTTGATAGTAAGTCCATTCTTTGCGGTAAAATTCTTCAATTTCTGGTATTGTTCTCCAACAATAGACATCTTTATTGAGCGATGATCTACAATCTGTTTGTATTCAGAAAGATCAATATGTTTTTGCGATTCTTTGATCCATCCGCTTATATCTTCACGGTCTTCAAGAAGTTCCATATACCCTTTCCAGAAATCAATATTAGAATCTTTATTATTCTGAAGGTACTTTTGGGCTTCCGCATAGGCTGCATCCGGTGCTGGAGAAAGCTCCTGATTTTTAATTAATTTTAAATAGGCTTCATGAATAAGGGTCAGGAATATTGGCATACTCCATCCATCAAGAATCGCATGGTGATTACTGAAAAGGCAGGCATAATGCTGCTCTGAGCGTTTGAATAGATATACCCTGAAAAGACTTCCTTTTGCAAGGTCATATACTTCGAAACGATCTTTATGAGTTATTTCTGCAATCCAATCCTCCTGCTGATCTTTTTTCATTTCACTCAGATCATGATAACGCCAGTCAAGAATTCCTTTTTTATCGATAATCTGGACAATTTCTTCACTCCAGTCAAATCTCAATCTTAATGTAGGAAGCTGTTTTTGAGTATATAGCCATGCCTTTTTCAATTGATCAAGATTCATTTCTGAAAGATAGTCCCATACTAGTTGTACGCGATACGCATCATCTTTATCTCCCTGATTTAATGCATGATATACAAATCCTTCTTGTAAGCTATTGGCAAGATACACTCCTTCTATTGCTCCAGATTCCTGAATACGCATCAACTGATCTTTCCAACAATATTTTCAGTATCTGACGGAGTCAGCCAGGTTCTCTCCTCTACGGTTAATTCATCAACAGCCTGTTTTATATAATCTCCAAATTTTTGAGTCAGCCGGTTTACCTGATCCTGAGAAAGATACCCTGAAATCCCAAAGCGAAGTTGTCCATCAGCGATTGCTCCGTTTACGCTAATAATATAGCTGTCACGGTTTTTATCTCCCATAGAATTCCCACTGTTTTCTCCTGAGATATACCAGGTTTTTTCACCTGTATTCTCCTCCTGGTCAAGCTGTCCTAGATAATTGAAACTGATTTTTGGAAGTGCCTGTTGGATATATCCTACAAGACTGCCATAGCCAATTCCATTATTTGGAATGCTTCTCAAAGATTCTTTGGTTATAACAATAGTATCTTGTATATTTTTTCCGGTCTTCAATAACAGTGGATACATTGAAGTAAACCATCCCACTGTTTCTGTAATATCCAAATTATTGAACAAATCTTCACGACCATGGCCTTCCAAAAGAACGGTATGTCCTGATTCTCCGGTAAGGTCTGAAAGAGCAGAAGCAAGTGCAGACAATAAGATGTCATTAATCTGTGTATGATATATATGGTGAACCTCCCGGATTAGTTTTTCTGTATAGTTTTCTTCCAGACTAAGATTGGCAAAATGATAGCCTGAAGAAGATAATTCAGTCAAAACATCGTTACTTCTGATAACGTTTTCGGTTGTATTATTCCAGTACACCAACTCTTTGTTTCTAGCTTCCGGGTTATCCAAAAGATATCCTTTTACAGCATCAGTCCATTGGCGGTAACTACTTCCCTTTAAATATACTTCAGGATGATTTCCTTTTTCAAGAGTCTGATATATGTTTTTCAAGTCTTCTGTGATAATTCTCCAGCTTACAGCATCAATGATCAGGTGATGCAATGCAAAAAATATTCTTGCACTTCTATCTTTAAATCCATGAACATATGCAATCTGGAATAAAGGTCCATTTTCTATATCAAACCGAGACTGCCATTCTGTAAAGATTCCGGAAAGATCTTCAGATGGTACCCCTGAAATATCAAGATCTTTAATTTTCGTTGTATATTCTATTCCATACTGCTGGGTATATGTATTATTTTCTTTTGGATAGTACATTCTGAAGGCATCATGCTTCTCAATAAGCAATCTTATACTTTGTTCCAGTAATCCTGTATCAAGTTCAGGAACTCTAATCAAGAATGATTGATTCCAATGATTAAGATCTCCTACATAGCCGTCTTCAACCAATTTGAAGAACCATTCCTGAATAGGAAGGAATGATACACCTCCGGTAAGCTGCCCTTGTTCCGTAAGAATCTGAGTTTGCTCTTCTTTAGCCTTGCTTTCTATTAATTCGGAAAGTTTATAACTGATTTGGAGATAAAAATATCTTTAACACTTACTCTGATATCAAGTCTTTGTCTGATTCTGCTGACAAGCTGAATACTGATAATACTATCCCCTCCTAATCTGAAGAAATCATCATGAATACCAATTCCTGAAGCATCCAGCCCTAAAACTTCACCATAAATCTGACATAGTTTCTCCTGTAATTCCGTTTCTGGTGCTGTGTATTCCTTACCTCCAGTGAATTCAGGCTCTGGTAAGGCTTTTCTGTCTAGTTTACCATTGATTGTCAATGGTAGAGAAGTTAAATGAACAAAAGCAGCCGGAACCATGTATTCTGGTAATACCTCAGATAAAAATGCGGTAAGATCACTTGATGCATAGGCTTTTTCTGATACATAATACCCAACAAGGTATTTCAGTCCCGATTTGTTCTCTTTCGCTAAAACAACGGCTTGCTTCACCTCAGGATACTCTTGAAGTTGATTTTCAATCTCTCCCAATTCAATTCTATATCCGCGGATCTTTACCTGGAAATCATTTCTTCCTATGTATTCTAACTCTCCATCAGCAAGATAGCGTACCAAATCTCCCGTTTTGTACAAAATCCCATGAGTTCCCTGAGTCTTCTCTTCCAATGTCTGGAAAGGATTGCGGATAAAACGTTCGGCTGTAAGTTCTTCACGGTTCAGATAGCCTCTGGCAATTCCCGCTCCTCCTACATACAGTTCTCCTACAGCACCTACAGGAACTGCCCGAAGATGTTTATCAAGAATATACATGCCCTGATCTGGAATATTCTCTCCTATCAACGATGCTTTATCCAAGTCTGCAGCACTTAGTTTCTTGTAGGTAACATGCACTGTGGTTTCGGTAATTCCATACATATTGATCAATGTTGGAGATGAATGATACCGCTCATACCAAGGTTTTAAGGAAGCAAGATTTAAAGCCTCACCACCGAAAATAACATAACGAAGACTCGTTAGATGCTCTTCTCTCTGAAGCGCCACATCTATAAACTGATAGAATGCAGTTGGCGTCTGGTTCAGTACCGTTAAGCCCTCCTCCAAACATAAGCTGAAGAATAAATTTGTGTCTTTGGTCTGCTCTGAAGAGGGTAATAAGAGTTTTCCGCCATAGAATAAAGCCCCCCAGATTTCCCATACACTGAAGTCAAATACATAAGAATGGAATAAACTCCAAACGTCTTTGTCATTAAACTGATACCAATGTTCGGTTGCACTGAACAAGCGCGCTACATTACGGTGCTCCTGTAGTACTCCTTTTGGCATTCCTGTCGTTCCACTGGTATAGATTACGTAGGCCAGATGAGAAGAGTTTACTGAAGTAACAGGGGTTTTCAATACTGCTGTTTTTTTAAGAACAGTTTCCATCTCAGCATCGTTCAGCATAAGCATGGAGGTCATTTCTCCACAAGCTTCAAGGACATTAGCTTCAGAGCCTTTCTGTGTAATGACTATTTTTGCTCCTGTATCACTTAGAATATGTTTGATTCTGTCTGCAGGATATGATGGATCCATTGGTACATAAGCTCCGCCGGATTTTAAAACTCCCAAAATAGCGACAAGCATCTCTTCTGAACGTTCAACGCATAAAGGAATGAGATCATCAGGCTGAATATCATATTTTTCAATAAGGTAATTTGCCAAACGATTGGAACGTTCATTAAGTTCGCGATAAGATAGTCTTACATCCTGATACACTATTGCCGTATGATTCGGTGTTCTTTCAACCTGAGCCTCAAACAGCTCATGAATCGTAGTATCGCTCGGATAGTGAACTCCGGAAGACCATAAGTTGGAAATTTCTGTATGCTGCTCTTCAGGAATAAGATCCAATTCAGATATGATAAGCTCTTGCTTGTCTGTGATTTCAGCTATCTGATGAAGCAGAAACAGGTATGTGCTCAACATATTCTGAACCGTTTCTTTTGAGAAAACAGATTTTGCATAATTGAACATTCCTTGTAAACTATGACCAATATCGTTAATCATTGTAGTAAGGTCAAACTTAGCAACCTGATAATCTACATTTCCGTTAAAAGGATATAGCAATGTGCTTTCATTCTCTGATTGCGAAATTTCTTCCCCAAAATTCTGAAGCCCGAACATCACCTGGAATACAGGATGTCGGGAAGTATCTTTCTCTACACCAAGTTCTTCCACTAGCTTTTCAAAAGGAAGATCCTGATAGGACTGTGCCTCCGTAACCGATTGGGCAACCTGCGAAATAAAGTCTTTTACCTTTTGATTTGAATCTATATTTTCTCTAAGCGCAAGTGTATTGACAAAGAATCCAATTATATCTTCAAGGCCTGCATGATGGCGGTTAGCAATAGGACTTCCTACAATAATATCATCTTGCCCGGAATAAGCAGAAAGCATTAAATAATATCCACTCAATAAAATACTATACAAGCTTACTCCAAGATCTTTTGACAGATTTTTCAATTTTTGTGTTTGTTCTGCATCAAGGCTGAAATAGATATTCTCTCCTTCGTATGATATCTGGGCAGGTCGTTTGAAATCTGTTGCCAGATCAAGATTCTGAAAACCAGAAAGTTTGTTTTTCCAGTAACCAATCTGGTGTTCAAGTTTTTCTCCCGTAAGGTAATTGCGCTGCCATAATGCAAAATCCTTGTACTGAATTTTTAAGGCGGGTAATTCATGATTTTTGCCTTTTTTAATGGTGTGATAGATACTGATTAATTCTTTTAAGAAAATATCCGTTGACCATCCATCAAACGCAATGTGATGGATAACTACTGATAGGTAATTATTTTCTTTAAGCTTAAAAATGTTGATATCTATTGGCAGTTCTTCTTCTAAACGGAAGATTTTATTAGCTACACGGCTTACTTTCTCTTCCAGCTCTGACATCGTTCTTACCTCACACTGATGGATAGCAGGAATGTCATTAATGACTAATTGCCACCCTTTTCCTTCATCCGTAGTGCGAATGACTGAACGAAGTACTTCGTGACGCATTACAACAGCATCCAAAGCTTTACAAAGGATCTCAATATCTGTTTTTTCATCCAGAAGGAAAACCATTGGAATATTATAAGCGCTGGTTCCCCCTTCATAATTTTCAATAAACCATAATCTTTCCTGAGCAAAGGATAGACTCTGTTCTTCGGGCGAATTTATTTCTACAGCAGTAATAACGACCTGCTCCTGATCATGGGTCTCATCTGACAAAATATAGGATAATAAAGCAATCGTCTTATGATTGAATATTTTGGAAACTTCTACCTGTATCTGTAAAACCTTTTTAATTTTACTAATAAGTTTGATGGCCATGATGCTGTTTCCGCCCAATCTGAAGAAGTCGTCATGAATACTGATTGTCTCTGCATCCAATCCTAATATTTCCCCATAAATCTGACAGAGATGTTTCTGAAGAGCTGTCGTTGGAGCGGTGTATTCTTTACCTCCTTTAAAATCAGGGTCAGGTAATCCTTTTCTGTCTAATTTTCCGTTGATGGTTATCGGTAAAGCTGTTAAATGGACAAAAGCACCAGGAACCATATATTCAGGAAGAGAGGCTGATAGATGTTCTGAAAGCAATTCTGAATCTATAGCAGAATCAGAGACATAATAAGCAGCCAGATATTTCATCCCGTATTTATTTTCTTTGGCTAATACGGCTACCTGACGAATTTCAGAATAACTTAGCAGGGTATTCTCAATCTCTCCCAATTCGATGCGATACCCGCGGATTTTCACCTGGAAATCATTTCTTCCTACATATTCAAGCTCTCCATTCGGTAACCAACGTACCAAATCTCCAGTTTTGTATAAACGTGAGTTTTCTCGCCTCTTTTTCTGAGCTATTGTCTGGAAAGGATTCGAAATAAAGCGCTCTTCTGTTAATTCAGGGCGGTTCAGATATCCTCTTGCGATGCCGGCCCCTCCGATATACAATTCTCCTATAGCCCCTACAGGCACCAGGCGATTTTGCTGATCAAGAACATAAGCATAGGTATTGGCAATTGGCCTACCTATATTCAATGGATTTCTATCTTCTTTATAGTAATGAAATGTAGAACAGACTGTTCCTTCTGTAGGCCCATATTCATTCACAAAAATGATATTGCCTATATTTTTATCTAAAACAGGAAAGCTTTCTCCACCTGCAAATACGAGCTTAAGATTCGTTCCATTCTCTACAACTTCTCTTAACAGAACAGGTGGAATAAATGAAACTTCAATAGTATTGTTTTTAATATAATCATTAAGTTCTCCTACTGATGTTCTGAGATCATTACTATACAACCACAAAGTATTTCCATTACATAATACAGGGAACACCTCATATACAAAGGCATCAAATACATAGTTTGAGTAACATCCCACTTCTTGGTATTCTTGAAGTCGGTGAGCTTTTATCATTGATTCAATGAGATTTATAACTCCCGAATGCTCAATCATTACACCTTTTGGTAAACCTGTTGTTCCACTGGTGTAGATCACATAAGCAAGGTTATCTGCACTAGTCTGTGTAACAGGATTTTCAATAGATATTATTTCAAGTTTTGCTTTAAGACTGATGTCATTTAAAGAAAGAACCTCAACAGATGCATGATTTAATTTTTTCACCGTACTTTCCTCTCCTATAACCAGTTTTGCCTGAGTATCCTGAAGAATGTGCTGGATTCTGTCTGCAGGATAGGAAGGATCCATCGGAACATAGGCTGCTCCGGATTTTAATATAGCAAGAATAGTAATCAGTATATTTTCAGACCGTTCTAAACAGATTGGCACTAAATCATCAGGTTGAAGAGCATAATTATCCATCAGGTAATGTGCCAGCTGATTGGCTTTCTGATTGAGTTCCTGATAAGAATATCTGATATTCTGATAAACCAAAGCTGTTTGATTAGGTGTATTGTTCACCTGGTTTTCAAAAAGTTGGTGTATCGTAATTTCTGATGGATATACTTTGTAAGTAGCATTCCAATCTTCCGTTAATTGTTTATATTGATTGTGAGAGATAAGGTTCAAGTCAGAAAGTACAATTTCATTCTGATTGCCGTCTTCAGTCATTTGTTCCAATACAAATTCATATGAAAGGATCATATTATGAACTGTTTCTTTGGAGAAAATGGCTTTAGCATAGTTGAACATTCCTTTAATGCAATCTTCACCGTCATCGATCATGGTTGTCAGATCGAATTTAGCCACCTGATAGTCTATTTCTCCGTCAAAGGGTAAAACAGTTTATCCTGGCTATTCTGATAAGAAGAATCACCACCAAAGTTCTGAAGTCCAAACATCACCTGGAAAACAGGGTGTCTTGAGGTATCCTTCTCTACTCCTAGTTCTTCTACCAACTTCTCGAAGGGAAGATCCTGATGAGACTGTGCTTCTGTAACTGATTTTGAAACTTGCAGAAGGAAGTTTTTAAGATTTTGTTTAGGATCCAGCTTTTCCCTTAAAGCCAATGTGTTCACAAAGAACCCGATGATCTCTTCAAGGTCTGCATGATGACGGTTTGCAATGGGGCTTCCTACTACAATATCATCCTGACCGGAATAAGCGGAAAGCATCAAATAATACCCGCCCAACATTACAGAATACAAGCTTACTCCAAGATTTTTAGATAAAAGTCTTAATTTATCACTTTGCTCTCCATTTAAGCTGAAATATATATTTTCTCCTTCGTAAGAAATTTTAGAAGGTCTTCTAAAGTCTGTTGGAAGCTCCAGATTTTGGAAATCGTCAAGCTGATTCTTCCAATAATCAACCTGTCTATCAAGACGTTGTCCCGAAAGATAATCACGTTGCCACAGGGCATAATCTTTGTACTGAACCTCCTTATCAAAAAGTTCAGGTACACTTTGATTCTCGATAAGAGCTTTATAGATTCCTTGAATTTCTTTGAGGAATATGTCAGTAGACCATCCGTCAAAAGCGATATGGTGAATTACTACTGATAAATAATGCTTGTTTTCGAATCTAAGGATGTTAATTTCAATTGGAATTTCAATCTCGAGTCGGAAGATTTTATTGGCAAATCTTTTTATTATTTCATCTAAATATTCTCTATCATTTACCTCTGTAATTTTCCATTCAGGCACAAGGTCAGTAACAACTTGATAACCAACCCCGTCTTCAGTAGTTTTAATTACAGAACGAAGGACTTCATGATGTTTAATGACTTGTTCGAAAGCCTTCTGGAGAATTAAAATATCTGTTTTTTCATCCAGAATTGCTGTCATTGGAATATTATAAGCGCTGCTTCCGCCTTCATAGGTTTCAATAAACCAAAGTCTTTCCTGAGCAAACGATAATCTTTGTTCTTCAGGGAAATTTACACGTACTGGGCTAAGAACAGGCTGATCCTCAAAATGATTTTCATTCTTTAAAACATAAGATAAAGAAGCAATTGTTTTATGACTGAAAATTGTAGCCACTTCCACCCTTATATCTAGTCTCTGCTTAATCTTACTGATAAGCTTGATCGCCATAATACTGTTCCCCCTAATCTGAAGAAATCATCATGGATACTGATACGACTGGCCTCTAGCCCTACTACTTCCGCATAGATCTCTGCAAGCTTCTGTTGAAGCTCATTTTCCGGTGCCGTATATGCATCCATTCCTGTAAATCCAGGCTCAGGAAGCCTTTTTCGATCAAGCTTACCATTAATCGAAATGGGAAGTTCAGTAAGGTGTATAAATGCCGCAGGTACCATGTATTCAGGCAAAGTTTCGGATAAAAACTCTGAAAGCAGGCGTGAATCAACTGCCGAGTCAGCCACATAATATCCTGCAAGATATTTCATTCCTGCAGTATTTTCTTTGGCAAGAACTGCTACCTGACGGACTTCAGGATGTTGGAGTAACCTGTTTTCTATTTCTTCCAGCTCAATACGATATCCTCGGATCTTTACCTGGAAGTCGTTTCTGCCTATATATTCTATATTTCCATCTGAAAGCCAGCGAACAAGGTCTCCTGTTTTATATAATCTTTCGTTTTTATTCTGTTGTTCTGTTGTCTGAAAAGGATTCAAAATAAAACGTTCATCAGTAAGATCAGTCCTGTTCAAGTAACCTCTGGAGACCCCTGATCCCCCAATATAAAGCTCACCTACTGCTCCAATAGGTACAGGACGAAACTGAGCATCTAATACGTATACACTTGTATTTCCGATAGGACGTCCTATACTGTTAGCTCTTCTATTATTATTAACAATAGAGGTAACAGTAACTTCAGTAGGCCCATAGCAGTTAAGAAATTGAAATGCTCTCCCTTCAATTTATTATACAGATCAATAGTTAATGCTTCTCCTCCTGAGGCTAGTTTACGCATTGTTTTAACCTGTGTAATATCAATATTCTGCAGCACAGAAGGGGTAAGATTTATATAAGAAACATTATGATCATTGAGGGTTTTTAGGAACGTTTCTTCGTTTAAATAACTTTTATCTTCAGTAAGAAGCAAGCTGTTTCCATTTAAAATAGCCAGTAATATTTGCTCTACAGACGGGTCAAATACATAGTTAGCAAATTGAAGAATAACATCTTTATCATCCAGTCCATACCGTGAATATAAATCAGAGATGAGATTTACTACATTTTTATGCTCTACCATGACTCCTTTAGGAAGCCCTGTAGTTCCACTTGTATAAATCACATATGCAAGATTGTGAGAATTTATATTGGCTCCCGGATTTACTGGTGACATCTCTTCAAAAGCATTCTTAAATATTGTACTGTCAAGAGATACAACGTTTCCATTTTCTATTATTTGTACCTGATCTGCTGTACTTTCCTGAGCAAGTACTACTCTGGCTCCTGTATCTGTCAAAATATGTTTTATTCTATCAGCAGGATATGAAGGATCCATAGGAACATAAGCTGCTCCTGCCTTCCATACCGCCAAAATAGCAATGATCATATTTTCCGAACGCTCAAGACATAATGGGACTAATTCATCCGGCTGAAGATTGTATGTATTGATAAGATAATGAGCTAAGCGGTTGGAACGCTCATTCAACTCACTATATAAAAGCTTAGTATCTTGATATATTAGTGCAACATGATCCGGAGTTTTTACAACCTGTTTTTCAAAAAGCTCATGGATAGTTTTGTCAGACGGAAATTCGTACCATGTATCATTCCAATCTTCTGTTATTTTTTGTAATGTATCTTCTGTAAGATAAGAAATAGCCTCTGAAATGATATCGGGAGAGTTTAAAATCTGAGAAAGAATGGTCTCCATCCCCAGAATCAGTTGTGCCATCATTTCCTTTTCAAATAAATGACCATCATAATTGAGGATTAATGATACCTTACCTTCGCGTTCATAGGCCACAACACCCAATGGATAATCAAGCTTCTCTACTGAGTCCCTAAATTCAAATCCTAATTCATTTCTCTCACCTCCTTTAGGAATTGGATAATTCTCATACACAAATAAACTGCTAAAAATCCTACGTCCATCATGGTTAAGCTCCGCGAGATTAACATCACTATGTGTATTGAGGTCGCTAATCCTATCCTGAACCTCCATAATATGATCTGTAACCTTTCCTTCTCTATGGTTCACAATCAATGGCAAAGTATTGATATATAAACCGGCTGAGGTTTCAATTCCATCTACCGGCAAGCTTCTTCCCGATACCGTTGTTCCTACAACACTGGTTTTCAATCCACTATATATGCTCAATTGTTTATGCCACAGGTATTGAAGCACTGCATTTACGGTAAACCCCTGTTCTTTAGTAAATTCTTTCAAACTACGATACCTTTCTCCCTCTATCAGCATTGTGATATGCTGATGATTCAGTATATGACGATGGTTTGCTAAGTCAATATGACGTTTTTCTTCTTTTACCAGGCTACTGAGATCTTCATGATCTTCCAGTAAGTTCATATAATTATTCCAGAATGAAGTACTTCCCGCTTTATAGGACTGAAGATATTGCTGGGTTAATGCATAAGCATGATCAACAGATACAACGGGAATATCATCATTAGCCAAACTCATATAGGCATTGTGTACACTATTCAGGATAACAGGCATACTCCAGCCATCTAAAATAGCATGGTGATTGCTGAACAAACAGCTATAATACTTTTCGCCTCTTTTGAAAAGATATACCCTGAATAAACTTCCTTTTGAGAGGTCATAAACCTCAAAGCGATCTTTATGAGTAAGTTCCTGTATGAATATTTCCTGAGATTCGTTATCTAAATTACTAATGTCGTAATAACGCCAATCCAGCTCTCCTTCTTTATCGATCACCTGAACAATTTCTCCATTCCAGTCAAATCTAACCCTCAGCGTTGGATAAGACTTTTGAATAAGCTTCCAGGAATGTTTTAAATGGTCTATATCTATGCCGGAATGGTAATCCCAGATCAACTGCACTCTGTAGGCATCATCCTTATCACCCTGATTCAAAGCATGATAAACAAACCTTCCTGTAGACTGTTTGCGAGATACACCCCTTCTATTTCTCCTTTCTCCTGAATACTCAAAAGCTGTTCCCGATCTATAATACAATTTACATCAGACGGTGTAAGATAACTTTTATCTTCTTCTGAAAGACAGGTTATTATAGATTCAAGATGGTTTTTAAATTGAGAAGAGACTAAATTAATCTGATCTTCTGAAAGACAGCCAGATACTTCAAAACGCAACTGCCCGTCCACTACAGCACCATTGATGCTGATATACTGACTGTCTTGATTTCCTGTTCCTATACCTGATCCACTGTCTTCAGCAGTGATAAACCAACTCTTATCATCTGAAGTATCTTCCTGATCTAATTGCCCCAGATAATTGAAGCTGACTTTCGGAAGAGCTTTTTCAGTATAACCAATCAGGCTTCCATACCCAATTCCTTTGTTAGGAATTCTTCGTAAAGATTCTTTCGTCAGGACAACAGTATCAAACAGATCTTTCCCTTTCTTCAACAATAATGGATACATGGTAGTAAACCAGCCAACGGTTTCTGTAATATCAAGGTTATCAAAGATCTCTTCACGCCCATGGCTCTCTAGCAAGACGGAATGATTTTCCTCTCCAGTCAGATCATAAAGAGTAAGAGATAAAGCAGAGATAAGAAGATCATTGATCTCGGTATGGTATGCATGATGGGTATTTCTAATCAGCAAACCAGTCATTTCTTTGCTTAAAATAAGATGCCCATGATGATATCCTGTTCCAGTTAAACGACTCAAGGTCTCATTGTTTTCTGATATAATATCTGCAGTAGCGTTCCAATATAGTAATTCTTGCGCTCTGGATTCAGTATCTGATGTCTGATAGCTTCTTACAGCTTCAACCCATTGACGGTAACTACTGCCTTTTGTATGGTAACTACTCGTTTCTTGTCCTTTCTCAAGTGACTGATAAATATTTTTTAGATCTTCGGTAATAATCCTCCAGCTTACGGCATCAATAATCAAATGATGAAGAGCAAAATAGAGCCTTGCACTGCCATCTTTATACCCATTGATATAGCCAATCTCATACAAAGGCCCTTTCTCGATATCAAACCCAGACTGCCAATCGGTAAAGGTTTTCGTCAAGTCTTCAGAGCTTAATCCTGAAGCATTCAAGTAACGAATCGAAGGATTTAATGTTGCAATATCCGGAATGCCATACATTTGGCTATAAACCTCATCTACTTTTGGGTAATGTAATCTGAATGCATCGTGTCTTATTAGTAATTGTTGTACAGCGGATTCTAACAACTCTTTATCAAGCTCAGGAACATGGATCAAAAAAGCCTGATTCCAATGATTGAAGTTCAATAAATATCCCTGCTCTTTCTGGCTGAAGAACCATTCCTGAATAGGAAGCAATGATACTTTTCCTTCTAATACTCCTTGTTCTGAAAGAATATGGCCGGCTTCTGATCCTTTTTTATCTTCAATTAATAGAGACAAGGCAGAAACCGTTCTTGCGGTAAAAACTTCTTTAACGCTTAACCTTATATCAAATTGTTGTCTGATTCTTCCTACTAGCTGAATACTGATAATACTGTCTCCTCCTAATCTGAAGAAGTCGTCTTCAATACTGATATTTTCTGGAGATAACCCTAAAACATCGCCATAAATTTGACATAATTTGGACTGAAGCTCCGTTTCAGGAGCAATATAATTTTTGTTTGCTGTAAAGCCAGGTTCAGGAAGCTTTTTCTTATCTAATTTACCATTGATCGTTAATGGCAAGCTTGTTAAATGAATAAAAGCAGCGGGTACCATATAGTCTGGTAAAACTGCTGATAGATATTCCGAAAGCTTACGAGAATCCATCTCAGAATCTGAAACATAGTAAGCGGCAAGGTATTTTAATCCTGATTTATTTTCTTTGGCTAAAACAGCAGTCTGACGGATTCCCGAATAATGAAGTAATGTATTTTCAATTTCGCCCAGTTCAATTCTGTAGCCACGGATCTTTACCTGGAAGTCATTTCGTCCAATATATTCTAATTCACCATTGGATAACCAGCGTACTAAATCTCCAGTTTTGTATAAACGTCTATTTTGACTCTTGGATTTTTGATCTTTAGTCTGAAATGGATTTATAATGAACCGCTCTTCTGTAAGCTCAGGCTTATTTAAATAGCCTCTGGCAATGCCTGCTCCCCCAATATAGAGTTCACCTATCCCACCTATGGGTACTGCACGAAAATGTTCATCTAATACATAACAGGTCATATTTCCAATAGGCCCACCTATGTTCAGTGGATTGTGATCTTCTTTATAGTAATGAAGACTGGCACATACTGTACCTTCTGTAGGGCCATAAGCATTAATAATATCTATTCCTTCTGACTGATAAAGAGTCATCAGCTGCGGATTGGTGACATCCCCTGCTACGATAAGTTTTTTCAAGGGTAAGATGTAATCTTTGGTAAGCAGTACGGGAGGGATTGTTGCAATATGGATATCATTTTCACTGATGTATTGCTGTAATCCTACAATATCAGTTTGCTTTTCTTTATCCAGCAAATAAATACTATGGCCATGTGTAATGAATGGGAAAAGCTCTGCAATATGGGCATCAAAGACATAATTCGCATACCACAGACCGTTTTTCCAAGAGTCTCCTATAGAGTTTAGCTCTAATTTTTCAGCAAACTGAGTCACAAGGTTTGCAACTCCCCTATGTTCTACCATTACTCCTTTCGGAAGTCCTGTTGTTCCACTGGTATAGATGACATAAGCTAAATTTTGAGCCTTTGCTTGGGTTATGGGGTTATTTGAATCTGATATTTCCAGTTGCGCTTTACATTGAACCTCATCTAAAGAAATAAATTCCATCTCATGATCCTTTAATTTCTTAGCTGTAGATTCTTGTCCAATGATTATTCTAGCGTAGGTATCCTTCAGAATATGGCTAATTCTGTCTGAAGGATATGATGGGTCAATCGGCACATAAGCTGCTCCTGATTTTAGAACTCCCAATATCGCAATCAGCATATTTCAGAGCGTTCCAAACATAAAGGAATAATTTCATCGGGCTGGATATTGTATCTTCCAATTAGATAATTAGCAAGCCGATTAGATCTTTCGTTTACTTCTTTATAGGAAAGTTTAATCTCCTGATACACCAAAGCAATATGATTTGGGGTTCTTATTACCTGGTCTTCAAAAAGTTGCTGGATCGTTTTATCGGATGGGTATTCAGAATTTGTACTATTCCAGTCTTCTATCACTTTTTGATGATCCGTGTCAGTAAAGAAGTGAAAATCTTTAATCTTGATATTCTCGGCATTTTCAGCACCCATTGATGCAATCTGCTCTAGAAGCAGAATGTAAGTATCTTTCATCCTTACGATCGTATCCTTACTGAAAAGAGAAACGGCATAATTAAACATGCCTTTTATTTTCTCATCACCATCATCAATCATCGTTGTCAAATCAAATTTTGCAGCCTGATAATCTATTTCACCGTCAAAAAGAGAGAATACAGCATCTTTTCCAATGTCTTTTCCAAAACTCTGAACTCCGAACATTACCTGGAATATAGGATGACGTGACATATCTTGCTCTACTTCAAGCTCTTCAACTAATTTTTCAAATGGAAGATCCTGATGGGACTGAGCTTCTGCTATAGATTTAGCAATTTCAAGAATATAGTTTTTTAAATTTTGATTGGAATCAACGTTCCCTCTTAACGCTAGGGTATTGACAAAGAATCCAATGATATCTTCAAGACCTGCATGATGACGATTGGAAATTGGGCTTCCCACCATAATATCTTCCTGTCCTGAATAAGCAGAAAGCATCAGGTAATATCCACCTAACATTACACTGTATAAACTTACTCCGAGATCTCTCGAAATCTTTCTCAATCCCAACGCTACGTCTGGAGAAAGATCAAAATAGATGGCAGCTCCTTCATAAGAGATATGTGCCGGACGCTTGAAATCAAGAGGTAAATTAAGAGACTCAAACCCCACTAATATCTCCTTCCAATAATTAATTTGTTTATTCAAGACTTCTCCCTGCAGATAATTTCGCTGCCAAAGAGCAAAATCTTTATATTGAATAGCAAGATCAGAAAGTTTATAGGTCTCCTCCTTAGATAATGCTTCATATACAACCTGCATTTCCTTCAGTAAAATATCTACCGACCAACCATCAAATGCGATATGATGCACAACTAGAGATAAATAATATTTCTCCTTCAGCCTGAACAACGTTATATCCAATGGGAGGTCTCCTTCTAGGTGAAATACTTTATTTGCTGCAGAATTAATAGCCGCCTTTAATTCTTCTTCAGTCTCTATTTCTACCAGTTTAAATTCAGGCATAGAGTCTGTAGCGACTTGATACCCTCTTCCTTCGTTTGTCATTTTAATCACAGAACGAAGGACTTCATGACGCATAATAACTATTTCCAGAGATTGTTGAAGCTTTTCCAACTGTACATCCGGACTCAAAGTAAGTACCATTGGAATATTGTAAGCGCTACTTCCTCCTTCATACGCTTCAATAAACCAAAGTCTTTCCTGTGCAAAAGACAAACGCTGTTCTTCAGGTGAAAAAACGCTCACAGGCTCTATAAGTATATTTTCTTCCGGAACTTCCGTTTCCAGAAAAGAGGCAAGAGAAGCTATCGTTTTATGATTGAATACGGAAGTTACCTGAATAGGAAGATCAAGATAATTTTTAATCCTACTAATCAGTTTTATCGCCATGATACTGTTTCCTCCTAAGCGGAAGAAATCATCATGAATACTGATTCCGTCAGCATCAAGTCCTAATACTTCTGCATAAATATGACAAAGTTTTTCCTGCAGCTCTGTTTGTGGAGCTATATATTTTTTAATGCCAGTAAATTCAGGTTCCGGCAAGGCTCTTCTGTCTAATTTTCCATTGATCGTTAAAGGAAGGGCTTCAAGATGCAAATACACAGCAGGAATCATGTACTCTGGTAATGTTTCCGATAAAAACGCTGAAAGGTTACGCTCATCCACGACTTCATCAGCCACATAATATCCAACAAGAAACTTCATTCCTGTCTTATTTTCTTTAGCCAGAACCACGGTCTGTTTTATACCAGAATATTCCTGAAGCTTAGCTTCGATTTCGCCTAATTCTATTCTGTAACCACGGATTTTTACCTGAAAGTCATTTCTTCCGATATACTCAATATTTCCATTCGGAAGAAGGCGTACTAAATCTCCGGTCTTATAAATTTTTTCATTTTTTCCTCTTATTTTCTGGATTTGACTCTGAAAAGGGTTCAAAACAAAACGTTCGGAAGTGAGTTCCGGTCTGTTCAGATATCCTCTAGCGATCCCGTTTCCTCCAAGATAAAGTTCACCAACCGCTCCTATCGGAATGGGGCGATAATAAGCGTCCAATATATATGCTGAAGTATTATTAACCGGGCGTCCAATGAGATGTACATCTCCATGTTCTACCTTTTTATAAGTTGCATAAATAGTTGCTTCTGTAGGTCCATAAAGGTTATAAAGTTCGGTATATTCTGACCAATACTTACCTGTTTCATAATCACATGGCTCTCCTGCATATAGCATTCCTTTCAGAGAAGGATATTGTATTCTTGGCAATACAGAAAGCATTACTGGCGGCAAATAAGCGTATGCTATCTCATGATCTAAAAGATAGCGGCTTATTAAATCTGCATCTTTTTTAAGGCTTTCATCCAACAAATGCAACTCATTTCCATATAACAAAGCATTAAAAAATTCTGATACCGATACATCAAAAACATAAGACGTATAAGCAGTTATCTTTTCCCCCTCACTGAATCCATAAGCATCTCTGATCTGTGAGACCACATTAACTACATTCTGATGTTCTATCATTACTCCTTTGGCATACCGGTAGTACCACTGGTATAAATGACATATGAAAGATTTTCAGGAGAAACTCTTGTTACCGGATTATGAAGAGATATTGTATCCAGAATTTCTTGAAATCTAGGATTGTTTAAGGAAACAATAGGT
Source organism: Chryseobacterium tructae (assembly GCF_030409875.1). Classification (NCBI taxonomy): domain Bacteria; kingdom Pseudomonadati; phylum Bacteroidota; class Flavobacteriia; order Flavobacteriales; family Weeksellaceae; genus Chryseobacterium; species Chryseobacterium tructae. The sequence continues at coordinate 656,343 of NZ_JAUFQR010000003.1, forward strand.
ATATGTCCTGCTTCTATCTGACTTTTTAAAGTCTCTTCTGTAAGAACTATTTTTGCTTTTGTATCATCAAGAATATGTTGAATTCTTTCTGCAGGATATTGAGGATCCATAGGTACATAGGCTGCACCTGCTTTTAGAACACCCAAAATCGCTATAAGCATATGTTCTGAACGTTCTAAACATATCGGAATCAGATCATCAGGTTTCACATCATAGGTATCAATAAGATGATTGGCCAGTCGATTGGCTCTTTCATTCAATTCTTGATAAGATAATCTGATATCCCGATACACCAGTGCCGTAGCATTTGGTGTTTTTGCTACCTGATCTTCAAATAATCGGTGAATGGTAAACCCTTCCGGGTAAGCAGATTCAGTTTCATACCAAGTCTTTGTAATGCTTTTATACTCCTCATCAGTCAAAAGATGAAGATTTTTAATTATATTATTTCTTGAAACAACATTTCCAACTTCAACCAATTGCATAAGAATGAGCATATAGGTCTCTTTCATGCGGATAATTGTCTCATGTTTAAAAAGAGCTACTGCATAATTGAATATTCCTCGGATACTATCTCCATGAACATCAATCATCATGGTTAAATCAAATTTGGCGGATTTATAATCTATATCTCCATCAAAAGGAAGCAGTATTGCCGAATCATTTCCTTGAGAAACTTCTTCTTCAAAGCTTTGAATTCCAAACATCACCTGGAAAATTGGGTTTCTCGAATTATCCTGTTCTACGCCCAATTCTTCTACCAGCTTTTCAAAAGGAAGATCCTGATGAGATTGAGCCTCAGAGATTGCTTGTGAAACCTGTATAATAAAATCTTTTATATGCTGATCAGGGTTTATTTTTTCTCTTAGAACAAAGGTATTGACAAAGAACCCGATGATATTCTCAAGACCTGCATGATGCCTGTTGGCAACAGGGCTTCCTACGATTATATCATCCTGTCCCGAATAAGCCGATAGCATCAGATAATAGCCACTCAGCATAACACTATATAAACTTACTCCAAGATCTTTTGAAAGTTGTTGTAGACTGGAAGCAAGTTGTTCCGGGATATCAAAATAAGTTGTAGCTCCTGTATATGAAACATGAGCAGGTCTCTTAAAGTCTAAGGGAAGATTCAGGGTCTGGAATCCTTCCAGTTTATTTTTCCAATAAAAGGTCTGATTCTCAAGTATTTCCCCCGAAAGATAATTTCTCTGCCATAAAGCATAGTCTTTATATTGGATAGATAATACCGGAAGTTGAGGTTCTTTTTCTTCAATAAGAGCCTGATAAATAGTATTAAACTCATTAATAAAGATTTCTGTAGACCATCCGTCAAAAGCGATATGATGAATCACCACTGATACGTAATAATTTTCTTCCCAACTGAAAACAGAAGCAGTTATAGGAAGTTCACGATCCAAATGAAAAATTTTATTGGCTGCATAGTCCATAGCCTGATCAAGCTCTGATCTGTTATCTACGATCCCAAAATGAATCTGGAGTCTTTGATCTGTTACTTTCTGGTATCCTAGTCCGTCTTCTGTTGTAAGGATTATACTTCGCAGTACTTCGTGGCGTTGCATCAAGAGGTCAAAAGTGTTTTGAAGAAGCTCTTGATAAATTTCTCCCCCTAGTTTAAAAACCATTGGAACATTATAAACACTACTACTCCCTTCATAAGATTCTATAAACCAAAGTCTCTCCTGAGCAAAAGACAAACGCTGCTCTTCAGGCTGAGAAACAGGTACTGTAGTGATTATTATTTGTTCAGAGTCATTATTGCTTTTATCGAGTATATGAGACAATGAGGCCACTGTTTTATGCCCAAATACCATCGATACATTTACAGAAACTTCTAGTTCTTGTTTTATCTTACTGATGAGCTTGATCGCCATAATACTGTTTCCACCAAGACGGAAGAAGTCATCATGGATACCTATACTTGTAGATTCAAGCCCTAAAATTTGACTATAAATCTTGCATAGTTTTTCCTGCAACTCGTTTTCTGGGCCAATATATTCTCTTTCACCACTGAACTCAGGCTCAGGTAACTGTTTTCTGTCTAATTTTCCATTGATTGTTAATGGTAAGGTTGTTAAATGAACAAAAACACTTGGTACCATGTATTCAGGTAATGTTTCTGATAAATATTCTGTAAGACTTTCGGCATCCAATTCTCCTTCAGATACATAATAACCTGCCAGATATTTCATTCCCGTATTATTCTCTTTAGCTAAAACTACAGCCTGCTTTATACCAGAATGATGAGAAAGTCTTTCCTCGATTTCACCAAGTTCTATCCTATACCCTCGAATTTTTACCTGAAAATCATTTCTTCCAATATATTCTATATTTCCATCGGGAAGCCATCTTACGAGATCTCCTGTCTTATATAATCTTCCGTTTATCCCTCTTTCCTTTTGCTTTTTCGTTTGAAAAGGATTTTCTATAAATCTTTCTTCTGTAAGTTTAGTCTGGTTTAAATATCCTCTTGCTATTCCTACGCCTCCTAAATATAATTCTCCAACGGCTCCTATAGGTGCCAATTGTTCGGACATATCCAATATATAGGCAGAACTATTTTCTACAGGCTTACCGATGATATGAACATCTCCATATTTTATTTGTTTATAGCTCGCATAAATAGTTGCTTCTGTAGGTCCATATAAGTTATAAAGTATCTTTTTCTCTGACCAGTATTTTCCTGTTTCGTAATCACATGGCTCACCTGCATAAAGGAGTCCTTTCAAAGAAGGATAATCCACACGAGGTAAAACAGACAACATTACCGGTGGTAAATAAGCATAAGAAATTGCATTCTCTAATAAATATTTACTGATTCGATCTGCATCTTTCTTCGTCAATTCATCCAGTAGATGCACTTCATTTCCGTAGAGTAAACCATTGAAAAATTCAGATACGGAAACATCAAAAACATAAGACGTATATGCCGTTATTTTTTCGCCTACAGCAAAACCGTAAGCTTCTCTTATTTTATCTACAACATTGATTACACTTTGATGTTCTACCATAACTCCTTTTGGAGCCCCTGTTGTTCCACTCGTATAAATCACATACGCTAAATTGCTTGCAGAAACTTCAGTCACAGGATTTGTTGATGCCTGTGAATTTATTATGATACTAAAATTGGGATTGTTTAAAGATAAATGTTGTACAGAAAAGCCATTCACCCTATCAACAGTCTTTTCTTCTGTAAGAACTACCCTGGCTCTGGTATCCTTCAGAATATGTTCTATTCTGTCTAAAGGATAAGAAGGATCCATAGGAACATAAGCTGCTCCAGCTTTTAGTACCGCAAGAATCGCAATCAACATATTTTCTGACCTTTCCAGACACAATGGAACAAGTTCATCGGGTTTAAGCTCAAAGGTATTGATTAAGTAATGAGCCAAACGGTTTGAACGCTCATTAAGCTCACTGTAAGTTATTTTAATATTCTGATAGACTAATGCAGAAGCCTCAGGTATTTTTAAAGCGCAATCTTCAAATAACTGATGAATTGTTTTAGTATTTTGATTATCCAGTTCAATTGTATCCCAACTGCTTATTATGGACTGATAAGAATCTTTATTTAAAAGCTTATATTGAGAGATGAATTTGTCTGCATTTCCTTCCAGTAAATCTTCCAATATTTCAATAAACAACCTTTTATAAATATCTACAAAATTGCCTATCAATTCATTGTCAAGCTTTTGATTCGCATAACGAACTTTATAATTAATCTGTCCATCTCTTACCTCTTGCTCAAATGATAACTTTCCAACCAGGTCTACATTCAAATCACTATTAATGATCACATTATCTGCTCCTTCATAATGAATAACCACATCTTTAAGGCTGGTTTGAACAAATCCAAATTCTAATATGTTGGAAGTGGGCGCATAGCTAATAAGTTCTTCAATAGGCAGGTATCTGGCTTTAGTTCTTTAATTGATTGGTGTATTCTATATTTTGATGGATAAGATCCTGAAGTGAAGATTTCGCTTCAAATCTATATTCCTTTAAAATTGTATTAATATGAGCTCCAAATATAAAGTCCTGACCTTCAGTAATCCCAACAGGATAATTAATTACCAGGTTATTAACTCTTGAAATTCGGTGAAGTACAATTGCAAAAACCAATTGTCCATAGGTGTATGGTGTCAGTTTATATTTTGAAATCAGTTGTCTTACCTTAAGAAATACAGCTTCAGAAAAATTAAATCGTAATTCGCTTACCGGGTTAATCAGATCTTCTGTTCTTTTCTGGGAGTCAAGAAGAAGTGAATCTGAAGTTTGTAAAAATTTAAAACCAATATTCTCAACTTCCTTCAAGCTGGATTTCCAGAAATCAGACATTTCTGTTTTTCCTTTTACCAGGATATCTTCAAGCTGATTTCTCAGTTTTTCATATTGTTTTTCCTGCTCTGAAAGGCTAATAGGATTTACATAATTAAGATCATTATAAAAAATACTCAGCTCTGCATAAATACTATTTGCACTTAATCCATCAACAAGAATATGGGAGAATATATGTATAATTCTATAGCCTCCATTATTCAGTTTAATGGCATAAAATCTTGCTAACTGCTCTTTTTCAAGATCAAAAGGCTGTAAGGCAAACTGTAAAATTTCATCAGAACTAGGCTCTTCAGTAATAAATGTTAATACTTGTGAATCTTCAGATAGCAAAGGTCTGTGCTTCCAAACCAAATTTTCTGATTCACTTACAACATTACTATTGAGTAGTAGATTATTGTTTATGAACCTGACTAAACTTGAGTTCAGTCTTTGGATATCTACATATCCTGACATAGACTGATCAAAAATAATATTATAGTCACTTCTGAATGGGTTTAATATCCATTCATTATAAAATGTCGATTGATAAGGTGTTAGCTTCATAGCAATATATCCCGAAGGACGGTAGATTAGGTTAGGTTTAGGTATGTTTTTTATTCCCTCAATTACCTTTGAATTCTTTTTAAAAATTTCAGTAAGCAGCCACCCCTTATGATTTACAAAAGGGAATAACTGGAGCCTGTTGATAACAAGCTTCGTATATAAGAGATAATATTTAGGATGAATGTTAGGATAGATTGCTTTTTCACAAGCATTGGTTAATGAAAAGAACTTACTATTAGTGAGTTCAATATTTCAAAGGTCACCACCACTTTAGGCAAAATCTAAACTAATTAAAGGATGCATTTTTTTATCTATTAAGCCTATTTTCTTATTCGAAAATAATATTTTAAGAAGACGGGGTTTATTTTTAAAGGTTATTAATTATCCAATAGCAACCAGCATTACTGGTCGCTATTAAATAATTGCATTTCAATGATCTTTATTATTCTTTGATACAACGAACAGATACACCTTGTGCTTTGCTCGCTCCAAATGTTGCTGTAGGGGAACCAAATTGCCCAATTTGCAATGCAAATGCTGACGGACTGGATATTGCTCCGGCCGTACTGGTCCAATAAAGTCCAGAAGTTCCTGTCGTAACAGGTGATATGCTTCCTGATGAAGAAGTTCTTGTTCCAGCTGCCGTAAGTCCTAATCTACTGGCTGCTGCACCGGTAATTCCATTACTTATACCTGCTGAACTTAAATAGCTTTGAATTTGCGATTGCGATGGAACTTTAAATCCAATAGGACAAGGATTATTGGTTGACGTACTATTTTGCCATAATGTTGCACTTGTACCCGCATCTGTTCTCCAATCTCCCCCTGCTGTAATGAATAATGGGTTGGCAGGAATATCTGCTCTGGTGCTTGTTGTACCGTACACTCCTGACCCTGAACTAGAAGATGTCCATCGAATAAGATCATGCCCATCCGGTCTTCTTCCCCATTGGAATAACGAACCGTAAGCACGGAAATCAGTTGCTGAGGTTGGTTTTTTTCCAAGATTAAAATTAGGGTCATTAATGTTAGTATAATCTGCACCTAAATTATGATTCAGCCATACATTATTATCTTCAGCTTGTACTGGGAGATAAAGGAAGTTATGAGTGAAACTCCCCTGAGCATCAGGTTCATTAAACATTCTATCCGGAATAGCAGCTATAATACGAACATCGTATCCTTTTTGAGCTCCTTGATTAGGCATCAGGAATCTGCCCAACAGTACACCAAGATAATCATTTCCGATTCCGGCATTTACATCCAGTTTACGGGCATTCAATGTTCCGCCTTCAGACTTCAATGTTGCAGTAATTGACTTAGTATTAGAATCATAGGATTGAGAAGTCCATGAAAGAGTAATATTTCTGGAAATTCCATCTTCTGTAAGGTTCGCAGGGACATTAATGGTTTGGTTATACGCCCCAACAGTTCCATTTCCCGTAGCTGTTGCTGGAATATAAACAGTAAGACCTGTAGTAGGAATTACTCCCTGAAGATCAACTAATGTATCAGGAACTCCATCAGCGGCAACAGGTCTCGCTGTAGTTGCCGGGCCTGTAGGGGCAGTAAATGGAGAATAGTCCTGATCAAAGATAGACGCAATAAAATACCTTCCTTCTAATGTTATATTGGTTGGGATTATAGGATTTCCCGGATCTACCGGAAGTGTAAGAGCAGGGCATGAACTTCCATTTATTGTAATGTTAAATGTTGCATTTCCGGAATTTATGGGAAAACCAGCTACAGATAGCTGTAACGTTCCATTTCCTACGGCAAAAGTACCCGCAGCAAGTGTAGCAGTAAGCCCGTTTGCTTGGAAAGTTTGGGCACCGTAGGCACTTCCATTTCCACCCGTGTAAGGAATTGTCAAGGTTCCGGTATAAGATACCCCCTGTCTTGCAGGGCTAGGTGCAAATAAAGCAGATCCGCAATTTAAAGTAAAGACAGGGTTATCTTTCCAAAAACATTGTGACCATGCTCCTCCCTGAAAAGCCTTCACACATTGTTCTGATATGTCATAGATGAGCATTCCGTTTACAGGACCATTAATCACTCCTGTATTGGCAATTCTGTTCAGTAATAAACTCTTATTGGTAGATCCCAATTCTAAATCTGCACTAAGATTAGGATTCGGTTGATTAATCCCAACCTGTGCAATGGAAAGAGAGCTAATACTAATGCAAATAGGTAATAATAACTTTTTCTTCATGTTGAATTTTTTGTTGTAGTTTAATAAAATTTGTCTTTTTAATATCCTTCTATGAGGCTGCAATGAAAATAAAGAACAGCAAATTCCCGTAAACAGATTCTGTAATTGCCATATAGATACAAGGTAAATGGGTAAACTCTGGTGTCTACTTGGAATAATCATAACTTTTACAATCGTTTTCAATTTTGGTCAAAAACAATGATAATTACTTCTCAAGAAGTACGCAGAAATTACTTAAAGTACATTGTAATGTTCAGAGCTGATCACCGGAAAGTACCTATTGTTTTATTTTGAAGCAACAGAGCAGGTATTTCCTGCAACATTTACATTAAATGTGATACTTCCTGTTCGATCAGGTGTTCCTGTGATAGAATACTGTAAACTTCCGTTCCCAATAGCAAATTGTCCGGCAGATAAACTCGCAGTTAAGCCATTCGTTTGAATGGATGCTGCATCATAAACACCCCCATTTCCTCCAGTATAGGGAATTGTCAGCACACCTTTATAAACCTGTCCTGCAGTAGGACTGGGAGAAACAGTAGCTGAAGTACATGATAAGGAAACAGGATTCATCAATGCTTTTTTTCCGTTCAGTCCTTTTCCCAGGCATTTAGACCATTTACCTGCCTGATATGCTTTTACACATTCTTCAGACATATCGTAGATCATCATACCGTTCACCGGATTTGCAACAGCGTTAGTATTAGCAACTCTGTTTAAAAGGAGGGTCTTGTTGTTAGAGCCCAGCTCAAGATCAGCACTGAGATTTGGATTTTCTTTTTTGATACCTACCTGTGCAAAAGAAAGCACCCCGAAAATGGAGGTTATCAGTAATAATACATTTTTCTTCATTTGTATAAGTCTTAGTGTTTAAAATAATTTTTCTCCCAGTAAATATATATGTTAAAAATGAATTTTCAAAAAAAAAACCATTAAAAATTGTAAAATTTATCACCAAATGATGATTTTATATTAAAATTTAAACAACTGAAATTCACTTAAATAAAGGAATTTCTAAATATAAAAAACAATTAACTCAAATTTCAAAATACAAAAAATGTGGTACCACATTCTTAAGAGTTTCATACTCCGAAGCTATGCAACTCTGATAATTTTCATCAATAAAAATATCTTTTATAAAGAATTTTTTACTACCAATTTCACATTCATCATTTACAATTTCAAAAGAATCTAAAGGAATCATCATTCCTCCTCCATGGGCTTTCATCACCGATTCCTTTTGTGTCCAGTATGAAAAAAAATCCCTAATTTGATCCTCAGATCGATCAATTCTATCAAATTCATGTTCTGTCATCTGAAATTGAAAGTCCAGATAATTGATTTTATCATTTATAAATTCAACATCAATTCCTATAGGAAATTCTTCAATCACACAAACAACAAGTTCTTTGGAATGAGAAATATTGAAATGAAGAGGCTGATTTTTTAAATAAGGTTTATTATCTGGTGAACGTTCAATGTAAATATCATCAATATCATAATAGGATTTCAGTCCCTGTTGTAAAAGCACTCTTCCCAAAAGAGAAAGCTGAGCATCCTGCCATCTTCTGTATTTCAGAATATCTTGTTGAAAATCTTTCGGAAAAGAGTTTAAGTACCGATCTAAAATATATGGATGCCTATCTTCATTGATAAATGTATATAGAATAATCATTGCTGATGTACTTCAAATGTGTTGTATTACTATTAAAATAGGATACGATGTTTACCCTATCAAAAGATAAAAATAAGCAATTTTAGCGGTCTATTTAGTTTAAATTATTAAGTTGTTGAACCTACACATTCTGAGGCGAAACGGATCAAATTACAACAAGCTATCAAACATCTATTCAGAAAAAAAGACTGAAATCATAAAGCGCTTTGGAAAATCTTTTTTAATTTTAACATAAATATCACTATAAATCATTTAAAAATGAAAGTACAAACACTAGCATTATTAGCAGGATGTGCATTTTTGGCTGCTTCATGTGGAACGACAAAAACGTACGCTGTAAATGCCAAAAGCGGAACTCAAACAGGAGGAACGGCAAAGTTTACTCAACAGGGTAATGACGTAATCATGAAACTGGACGTAACAAACCTTACTCCCGGAATCCATGCAGTACACATTCATGAAAAAGGAGACTGCTCTGCAGCAGACGGAACTTCTACAGGCGGCCATTGGAACCCATCCAAGAACGATCACGGGAAATGGGGTGCAGAACACTTCCACATGGGAGATATAGGAAATTTGGTAGCCGATCAGAACGGAACGGCAGTATTAACCTTCAAGACTGACAAATGGTGTCTTGGTTGTACAGATGAATCTAAAAATATCATCGGTAAAGGTCTTATTGTACACGCTGCAGCAGACGACTTCCATACTCAGCCTACTGGGAATGCAGGAGGAAGAGTGGGATGTGTAGAAATTAAGTAACCATTCATTGACTCAATAAAAAAACCGATAATTTTCATTATCGGTTTTTTTATGTTTATGATTTTATTCCCATTTCTGATACAATATTCATTGCCTCTTGCAGGTAAAGATCTTTTTTCAGATTCTTGATCCACATTTCAGATTTCTTTTTGAAAGCTTCATCTTTTTTCTCTCTTTCAATCTCACTAGGATACATAATAAACTGTAATCCGTTCTCAAATTTAGTCAGCACTTTGAATTTTTCAATCTGAGATTTTCTATGCTTCATCACTTCATTGAATTTATCAATATTCAAAGTAATATTCTCTTCTTTATCTAGTTTTTCTCTCCATAGAGCGGATTCTAACAGTAGCTGATAATTTTTATTTTTAGCCATTCTGTCTGCACTTGCTTTTTCAAGAACCTGGATATTAAAGTAGTTGAGCTTCTCGAATTTTGTAGCCGGAATTTTATCCCAAGCTAAAGCAAAATCGTCATAACGCTCTCCTACTTCTGCATAAGTAAAGAAATCTTTCATCTGAATATCAGAAACAATTCCTTTTCTCTGTGTAGATTCTCCTGTAATTCTATAAAACTTCTGAATAGTCAGTTTCAAAGATCCAAAATCATCTTCAGTATTCAAGAATCTGTTCAGGTCAACAAAAGTCTGAACCGTTCCTTTTCCGAAAGACTGTGGTGATCCTATAATCATTGCTCTTCCATAATCCTGCATTACTCCCGCAAGGATTTCTGAAGCAGAAGCGGAAAGTTCATTTTGCATGATGACAAGCGGTCCTGTCCAAATTGGAGCTTCGTATTTATTCTTTAAAGTCTGGATTTTTCCATTTCCATCCTTCACCTGTACATAAGGCCCAGCATCCATGAAAAGTCCCATAATGTCCCCTACTTCCGTTAATGAACCACCACCATTATTTCTAAGGTCAAGAACAATTCCTTCAATATTCTGAGCTTTAAGTTTAACGATCTCATTTTTGATATCATCAGAAGCATTTCTTCCTTTTGAGTTTTCAAAATCAGCATTAAAACTTGGCAGATTGATAAATCCGTATTTCTTACCATTAGGAGCATTCACTACAATACTTCTTGCAAAGGTATCTTCAATAGCAACCTCCTCACGAATCATAGTTACATCCTTGATGGTACCGTCTTTTTTCTGAACCGTTAAGGTAACAGGAGTTCCTTTTTCTCCTCTGATTAACCTTACGGCTTCATCGGAAAGCATTCCTACCACATTTACTGCATCATCTTTTGGCTTGGATTTTACTTTCAGGATCTTATCTCCTTCTGAAAGCTGTTTGGACTTCCATGCCGGAGCACCAATAGTAAGAGCACCAAGATAAAGGTTTCCTTTTTCTCCTGGATCAATGCTCCAATACCGATTACTTTTCCTGTAAACTGAGTATCAAAATCTTCCTTATCTTTTGGAGAATAGTAGTTGGTATGTGGATCGAAAACTTCGGTATATGCATTCATATACACCGTAAACCAATCCATTTTCTTTCTCTTTTTGAATCGGGTAAAGGTATCTTTTACAAGATCTTTTACTTCATCAGTAGCTTTTTTAATCTTCTCATCCTGAGTAAGAGCTTTAAGCTTAATGGTATCTTTTAATTTATACTTCTGAATGGAGTCTTTTTTCTCTTTTTGAGCTTCTTCTTTACTATTCATAGATTCAACTTCCTGAAGGATGTTGTATTTGATGAATTTTTTCCATTCGTTATACTGTTCCTGCTTATTAGCCGGTACTTTTTTTAGCTTTGGCTCCAGGGTAAGTGTTTCATCTTCCTGAAGGTTAATAGGCTTACTGAAAATATCCTGTGTAATCTTATCGATTTCATCTACCCTTTGGTAAAGTCTGTCGATGGTAAGTTTATAAAAAGTAAGATCTCCTTGGTTGATATAGTCATCAAGCTTTGTTTCATGCTTGCTAAATTCATCCATATCAGACTGCAGGAAGTATCTTTTGGCAGGATCCACCAACTCAAAATAATGCTTATAAACATCTTTTGAGTAGGCATCATTAATAGGCTTCGGGCTATAATGCAGATAAGAAAGAGTGTTTTTTACGCTCACCATTATCGTCTGCATCTTTTCATCATCGTTCTTCGGCGAGTTGAAGCAAAACATTAGACTTGTTAATGGAATCAGTAGTAAAAATTTATTCAGTTTGAAATTTTTCCACATAAACTGTCTTTATTTATTAATTTTTAGAAAAATAAGTATTGTAATAAGTAGCAATAATTTGCGGTATGTTACAAAGGATCAAATTTAATACCTTATTTACAAATATCGTATAGTTTTAAGGATTTTTATTAAAAGTGATAACAACTGTTATTTTTTTAGACTCATTCTCATCATTACATATAAAGTAGACAAGCAATTTTCTATTTGCTTATAAATATATTATTTAGTGAAAACTTTTCATAAAAATTCATAAATAAGTACCACAAAAGTTGTTTTTAACTCATAAAGGCATAAAATATGTTGATAATTAAGTGTATAACTTTAAAATGTAACATTATGAGAAGTCTATTATGGTTAATTGCAGTCATTTGTATCGTTGTATGGCTATTAGGAATGCTGGGAATCGTACCCGGAATCAGTACTGGTTATTTAATTCATATTTGCTAGTTATTGCCATTGTTGTTGTTCTTTATAACATTATTACAGGAAGAAAACCATTGGAATAATAGCATTTCACAAATAATAATTAACACGACAATCTGTCTTCCAATTTCAATACATGATATTTTTGAATGTTAATTATTATGAGCTAAAATTTAATGATTATTAAAACCTTAGGAAGTTTTTCTTTTCAAGCATCCAGCTTACTTTTCATATTAAAAGACAGGTTGTTCAGTATTGAAATTTAATCCATGAATGATACATCTGTTGTTTTATGGCGTCTTATTTTTAACTACATTTGATGTGTTGAAAAATTCTTTTTGTTCCATTCTCAAATGAACAAATTGTACTGTATTTGTATAAAAAATTAAGATAATATATGGAAAGACCGCTTATTCTGGTTACTAATGATGATGGAATTACAGCTCCCGGTATCAGAAATTTGATCAGTTTTATGAACGAAATTGGAGAAGTAATTGTAGTAGCCCCTAACTCTCCTCAAAGTGGTAAAGGCCACGCTATCACCATTAATTCTACACTAAGCTACGAAGAAGTTACCCTTGATGGCCCGCAAACAGATTATTCTTGTAGCGGAACTCCTGTAGACTGTGTAAAAATGGCTCTTGATAAAATTCTGAAAAGAAGACCTGATATTGTAGTTTCAGGGATTAATCATGGGGCTAATTCATCCATTAATGTAATTTATTCTGGGACAATGTCTGCTGCTGTAGAAGCTGGAGTGGAAGGAATTCCTGCCATTGGATTCTCATTACTGGATTTCAGTTGGGAAGCAGATTTTACTCAAGCTAAAGAGTATATTCAAAACATTGTTAGAAGAACTCTTGAAAACCCAATGCCAAAAGGAATTGTTTTAAATGTGAACATTCCGAAACTTCCTGCATCGGAAATAAAAGGAGTAAAAGTTTGCAAACAAGCGAATGCCAAATGGGAAGAGAGCTTTGACGAAAGAGTAAATCCACACGGGAAAAAGTATTACTGGTTAACAGGGTACTTCAACAATATGGATGATTCTGAAGATGCTGATGAAACAGCTTTGGCTAATGGATATATTTCTATCGTACCGGTAAAGTTTGACCTTACTGCGTATGAGTATATGAAAACATTAGAAGAAGTAATGGTTTTTGACTCTGTAAAGGAAGCCAAATAATACGATTATTGAGATATAGAAAAAGCGTGAAATCAAATTTCACGCTTTTTGTTTTTTTAATCTCGCAGATTGAGCAGATACCGCAGATATTTTAAAATAATACTTTGTCTTCTTTTCTCAGTTCTTCCAGATAGCTTTTCTTATCATCTCTGTAGAAAAGATTCATGGTTTCAAATGGGATGAGCTTAAGATCTTTATTCACGATATGAACACACGATTTTTTCACAGCCCTTACATCAAAATCATGGGCATCCATGAAATTCATAATAATGATCCTAAAGAGATTATCATAATCAAGATTCGGAGCACATACCTCTGGAAGGCAGCAGAGTAATTGATTAACTTTAGGTTTTACTTTATCTACAGAAATCCCTGTACTGAAGATATCCAATAACTGCATATGAAGTCCTGCATCCTGTTCATACACAATGGTATTCCTCGATTCATTATTCAGAAGGTCGGCAGGGTTAATATATCGGGTTAGAGGAATAATTTCTCCCTGAAGTTTTAGAATATATCCCATTGCCAAAGCATCCGGATTACACGGAACGGGAATAATATCATCAGTGTTTAAAAGCGGAAACTGATTCAGAATCTCCTGTCTTACTTCCGTTAAGGTGATTTTCTCCTGAGCAGAATCTTCTCTGTTTCTACCGGCAATTTCTACCGGTTGGAAGGTAATACCTCTTACGCATTTCTGTTTAAGAGCAAATTCAATGATCTTTCCAATTTCATCAATGTTTTTATCTTTTTGAAGAACAATCACTAAAGTAGTGGAAAGGTTAAGTTCGTTCAGCTTTTCCATGGCTTTCATTCTGACCGAAGTAAGATCTTTGCCTCTAAAGTCTTCCAGTACTTCCGGTTTAAAGGAATCAAATTGAAGATAAACTTCAAACTCTGGGGCATAGGTAGCCAGTTTTTCTGCAAAACCAGGATCATTGGCAATCCTAATTCCATTGGTATTCAACATTAAATGTTTAATAGGCTTTGACTTCGCGATGTCCATAATTTTAAAAAACTCCGGATGAATGGTAGGCTCGCCTCCACTGATTTGAACCACATCCGGCTCGCCTTCATTTTTAACAATAACATCAAACATAGCCTCAATTTCTTCCAGACTTCTATGACTTCCATAATGTGGTGAAGACATTGCATAACACGTAGGACAGGTCAGATTACAACGATCTGTGACTTCAACAATGGAAAGACAGCTATGCTGCTCATGATCTACACAAAGACCACAATCGTAAGGGCATCCGTATTCTACATCTGTTCCAAAGTGAAGTGGCATTTCTGAAGCTTTGTTATAGTTTCTTATGTTTTTATAATAATGAACGTCTGAAGCTATTTTTGTTTTAAAAAAGCCATGATCAGGACATCTTTTGGTCATAAAAACAGCCTCATTCTCAATAATAATTTTCGCTCCTACCCTTTTCAGGCATTCCGGGCAAAGACTGATCGTATAATCGTAGTAGGTATAGTTTCTTATTGGCATAGTTTAATTTTTAATTGCTTATCCACAGATGTATCCGCTGATCAGACCACAGACCAACAGGCAAATAACAAAAGTCTGTATAAATTGTTTTCTGCTGAATTTTCTGCTATCCTTACTTTCATAGATTAGTTTCACAATAAAAGTAACAATAATAGAAATAAATAAAGCGCCTATAATTATCATACCAACAATCATGATTACCAACCCCGTAAGGTCGCCAACTTCCAAAAGTGTTAATGATTTCATCTTGAATATTTTAAAGTGATTCGGGTATTTTTGATAGTATAAATGTAGTAAATAATTACGCAAATACATACAAGTTGGATAGTTCCAAGATTTCCAGCAATTTCAACCCTTGGTTTAATAAAATCTAAAAAGAATCTGAATGTAAAATAACTCAACATAAAGATCTGAAAGAGAAACCCTGAAGGATAGTCTTTCTGTTTCTGAATATATTTCAAAACAACCCAAAGTCCTATCAAAAACCCTATTTCATACAGGGCAACCGGATGTCTAAGGTATTGATCACCCAGATGCATCCCAAAAATAGAATCTGTTGGAATTCCATAGGTTTCCTCGTAAATTCCAGTAAGAAAACACCCGATTCTTCCGATAATTATAGCTAGCATTAAAGGAAAAACAATCAGATCTCCCGTACTTTCTTTGTGCCCCACTACCTTTTTAGCAAGTTCTACTCCCAATAACCCAAAAGCCAATCCACCCACAATGGTATTACTTGACCAGAATTTTTGAAAGCTGAAGCCCTCAAACATAGTATGGGGATTTTCCAGATTTCCAATGAGCTTGGATCCTAATAATGCTCCGGCTGTAGCTCCAATTAAAACAGCTGCAGAAATATTGAATGATAACTTTTCCGGAGATTTTCTTTTAAGATAAAAATAATACCGCATCCCCAGAAACATTCCAACCGCCTCAAAAAGAGGATGTGCAAGAATCGTTTGGCCGAAAATATGAAAAGTTACAGGAAAATCCATGGTTCCAAAAATAATCCATTTCATATTATTTACTACCTTTATTCTGACAAATAATTACAAAATGCGTATAGAATATGACATAAAATTAGGGTTTAAGGATGTAATGTTCCGCCCTAAACGTTCTACCTTAAAGTCCCGATCAGAAGTAGATTTGGAAAGGGAGTTTATTTTTAAACATACTAAAAAAAGATGGAAAGGCGTTCCCGTTATCGCTGCTAATATGGATACTGTGGGAACTTTTGAAATGGCTGTAGAACTGGCTAAAGATAAGATCATTACAGCCATTCATAAACATTATACTCCTGAAGAATGGAGTGAGTTTTTGCAAAGCCAGCCCGAAAGTATTCACCAGTATATCGCTTTAAGTACTGGCACAGGAAAGGCAGATGAAGAAAAAATCAGACTGATCCTTGAAAAGCATCCAAAAATTGAGTTTCTCTGTATAGATGTTGCCAATGGTTATTCAGAGCATTTCGTTGAATTTGTGAAGACGGCAAGGGCTAATTTTCCTGATAAGATCATCATTGCCGGAAATGTAGTAACCGGAGAAATGGTAGAAGAACTTCTTTTGGTAGGAGCAGATATTATTAAAGTTGGCATTGGGCCTGGTTCAGTATGTACCACCCGTGTAAAAACAGGAGTGGGTTACCCTCAATTATCTGCCATTATTGAATGTTCTGATGCTGCGCATGGTTTGGGAGGTCATATCATTGCAGATGGAGGCTGTAAAGTTCCCGGAGATGTTGCCAAAGCATTTGGTGGTGGTGCTGATTTCGTAATGCTAGGCGGAATGTTTGCCGGTCACGATGAAAGTGGAGGCGAAATGATTGAAGAGAATGGTAAAAAATACCGTTCATTTTATGGTATGAGTTCGAAAACAGCGATGGATAAGCATTCCGGAGGAGTCGCTGAGTACCGTGCCTCAGAAGGAAAAACGGTAAAAGTAGCGTATAAAGGTCCGGTTGCAGACACTGTGAAGGATATTTTAGGAGGAGTACGTTCTACCTGCACTTATGTGGGAGCATCTAAGCTTAAAGAACTTTCTAAGCGAACCACATTTATTAGGGTTCAGGAACAGGAAAACCAGGTTTTTAACTGATCTTTTCTGTCACAATTTAATTTGCAAAAAAGAAATAAAAAAAGAGGCTGCACAAAATGTACAGCCTCTTTATATTTTTAAGTTAACATTCCTCCGTCAACGTTTATTGTTTGTCCGGTAATGTATGATGCCATTTCACTTCCTAAGAAAACACAAGCATTGGCTACATCAGCAGGCTGGCCTCCTTTTTTCATTGGAATTCCTTCTCTCCACTCATTAACTATTTTTTCATCTAAAATAGCCGTCATTTCCGTCTCAATGAATCCTGGAGCAATAGCGTTACATCTGATATTTCTGGATCCTAATTCTAAGGCAACAGATTTTGTAAATCCAATGACACCAGCTTTAGAAGCGGCATAGTTTGCTTGGCCTGCATGCCCTTGAATTCCTACTACAGAAGTCATATTAATGATAGATCCTGATCTTGCCTTCATCATCGGTTTAATAACCGCTTTGTAAGGTTGAAAACTGAATCTAAGTTTACTCTGATAACCTGATCCCAATCTTCTTTAGACATTCTCAATAATAAGTTATCTTTTGTAATCCCTGCATTGTTTACCAAAATATCAATTTGCCCAAACTCAGCCATTACTTCTTCAACCAATTTTTGAGCAGCATCATAATCTGACGCGTCAGACTGATATCCTTTAATTTGGGTTACAGAACTTAAAGCTGCTTCTAATTCTTTAGCTTTGTCTACAGAACCGGCATAAGTAAATGCTACTTTGCTCCCTGTTGAGCATACATTTCAGCAATACCCTTCCCGATTCCTCTTGTAGCTCCGGTAATTAGTGCTACCTTTCCTTCTAATAATTTCATATTTCTTGACGATTATTTTTTATAACTCATTCAGCTAGTGAAAGCTGACTCACTTAGTACAATAATTCTTTTTCAGAATTAAACGGTTTGCAAAGATATTATAAATTGTTATTCAACACATTGAAAACATCAAAATACTGAACTTTTTTGTAAAATTTCTATCATTTTATTAAAGTTCAGCCATCTCATTTCTAAATCTGGTGAAATATATTAAGTCTGTTTTTTTGTTTTTATTCAATTTCAAGACTTCCTTCATCCAGATATATTGATCATAAATAATTTCTGTCAGCGGCTCATTTTGAAAATTCAAAACACCATATTTACCTTCTTTCTTTACAACAATCTCATTTTCAAAGTTTTCAAAAGCAATAATATCCTCATAGGTAAAAGGAACGACTTCTTTTCCCTTTGCATCCAGAATACCATATAGATGATCATTGTTCATACAGACAAGTGGTTTTGAATACTCATTTAAAATATTAAAGTATTCCACATTCTGAGCCTTGATTTGTTTCACCCCTTTAAGCTCAGCGATAGATTTATTATGTACCGAGAAAGAATAATACTGATCTTGTCTTCGGATAATCATATTTTCAGGATAAAAACCTACAATCTGGTCACCCTCATTTAGAATATTGTTCAAATCTTTATCTAAGAGCTTTTCTTCACTCCCTTTTTTAAGATAAATAAAATCCTTTCCGGAAACTGTAAAGTTTTTAATAAAATCATATTCCTGAGGAACAATAATATTTCCCTGCAGATCTACAATTCCTGATTGATCAGACTTATCCTTGTAAACCCTGAAAAGGTTATTAGATAATGCATATAAATAATTAAAATTATTCGGATAAAGCTTCTGGTCTTTCTTGTAAAAAACGGTTGTTTTATTCTTTTTTCTAAGATAGATATATTCTTTTTTTCCAAAATATTCCGGAGTAATATCATTGTAAATTTCATCCACAAGTATATTATCTTCAGCATCAATCAATCCATACTTTCCGGTTGCTTTGTTTTGGGTAATCAAATAAGGATAGGCATTCATATCTACTACATTCTTTGAAAATTTATGCAAGGTTTGTCCATTTTTTCCAATGATCTCGCATTGATTTTCTTCATTGATAATAAGAGCCCTGTCATTTTCAAAATTGTAGTCGTCTTTAAATTCTCTGCCACTAAGTTGGTTTCCCTTAAAGTCATACAGAAACCATTTTTTATCTTTTGAAACAAAGAAGCTATCTTTTCCTGCAAATCGGATCTTGTCTGAATCTGGAATAATAAGTTTTCCGTTATAATCATAAACAACTTCTTTTCCTTGCCTAGAAGCGATAATACGTTCTTTACTCCACCAAGGTGTATTGAAGTCCTGATCTTCAAGTGGAATCAATTCATTCCCTTTTTCGTCAATAATTGCTGATTTTCTTCTGTTTCCTTCTTCAGAATAAAGAATAAACCTATTTTTAAAAATGTGGGAAATTCCGCCTCTGTAGGGAGATTCAAAAGTAATATTTCCTTTAGCATCTACAATTCCCTGCATTTTGGAAACAGGATCATACGCAATCCCGAAACCTTCAGAATACGAATTTACCTCCTTCCCTGTTTTTTTGGAAAGGAGAACCTTAGTGTATTGGTTCGTTTGCGCCATACAAACTGTAGAACACAATACAAAAATTAGTTTTTTCAATTAAAAATTAAATAGAATTATTGACAATAAGAACAATCTCTCCTTTTAAAGTTTTACTCTTGGAAAATTCAATTAATTCATTGATTGTTCCGCGCTTAGTTTCTTCAAATTTCTTTGAAATTTCACGGCTTAAACTTGCCTTGGTATGCTCCCCGAAGAATTCCTTAATCTGTTCTAAAGTAGTATTGATCTTGTGTGGACTTTCGTACAATACTATTGTTTTCTTTTCTTCAGCAAGTTGTTTTAGCTTGGTTTGTCTTCCCTTCTTTTGTGGTAAAAACCCTGCAAATAAAAATTCGTTATTCGGAAGCCCAGAAACCACCAAAGCCGGAATCAAAGCTGTTGCTCCGGGCAGGCATATCATTTCGATATCGTTATCCGCTCCTGCTTTTGCCAATAAATATCCGGGATCTGAAATTCCGGGAGTTCCCGCATCGGTAATGATGGCGATATTCTGACCGTTTTTAAGGTCTGCAATTACTTTCTCTGTTGCCTGATGTTCATTGTGTAAATGATAAGATTTTAAAGGCTTAGAGATTTCAAAATGTTTTAAAAGTATTCCGGAAGTTCTGGTATCTTCACATAAAATATAATCTACATCTTTAAGGACATTTACTGCCCTGAAAGTCATATCTTCCAGGTTCCCAACGGGTGTGGGAACAAAATATAGGATTCCGCTCAAAATTATAAGAATTTATTTTCCACCAATATCCAAAGTCGCTGGGCATATTCATCTACCTTATTCCATTTTCTTTCGTAGTAAAGGTCGCTTAGGTATTCCTTAGCTTGCTCTAGTGTTCTGAAATGGTTTAACTGTGCAACTGTATCATTCAAATCTGCCTGGCTTCCTTCAAATAACATTTTTGAAAAAGCGATTCTATCATTCAAATCTAATCTCAACTCTGGTTTAGGCTTTTCAGCTTCCATAAAGTTCGTAGGAATATTAGATTTCAGAATGCTTCCGGCATCTTCTTTTACAGGCTCAGAATGATTTTCTTTTGGAAATTCTCTTTCCAGAGGATCATCATCAAATAGGGACTGAACAGCTTTCAATCCTTTGATATTGGATAATTTTATTTTTTTCTCCTGATGATATTCGTCTAAATTTTCAAAACTTTCATCAGAAGGATGTCTTTCTGTTTCTTCGGGAAGAGGTTTATCTATTTCAACAATTTTTCTTCTGTCATATACTTCAGCCAGAATCCTCTCCGTCTCTTCTTTTTCGTCTGAATGATCATTTTTGATGTCATTCACAATATTTTCAACATTGGAAGTTTCAGAAGCCAGTTCTCCTTGTTCTAGAGAGACCGTAGAAGCTACAAACTGCTCTTCATTCTCTTCAATCAGGATCTCATCATCAAGCATTTCTGTATCGAAAATACTTGGTATTGTTTCCCTGATATTACTCTCTTGAGTATCGATTACTTCAGCAAAATCTACTTCTTTTCTATCTTCAATTTCGTCTTCAGTATCTATTTCATTCAGTTGGTTATTGAAAATAGCTTCCTCCTCAGTCACTTCATTATCAAACATATCTTCATTGATATCTTCATCAGAATCAGGATGAGCATCTGCAAGAATCTTCTCTTCATCTACGAAGCTAAGAGCAGCTTCATGAGCAATAGAATGTTCGTTTCATCAATTTCATTTAATTGATTATTGAAAATCGCTTCTTCTTCCGTCACCTCTTCAGAAACAACAGGAGTCTGAAGGTTTTCTAAAGGTCTTTCTTCATTATTTTCTGCCACAAAACTGATGATATTTTCATGAAATTCATTTTCCACAATCTCATTAACCTGATTGTTAAAAATTTCTTCTTCTTCATCAATTCCACTGATAAAATGATCATTTTCATGCTCATCAATCTCGTTCAGCTCATTATTAAAAATAGCTTCTTCTTCTGTTACCTCATTTCCGGAATCATGATGATGGTGATCTGCTTCACCAGAAACAAAAGAAATAGGAAGACCTTCTGAATGTAGAACAGGTTCTTCATCAATGAAATATTCGATATTTTTTTCCAGTAATTTCAAAAAAGAAATCCTGTTAGCAAGCTCATCTACAAGATCTTGCTTGGAAAGTAATTCGTCTATGTTATTTATTTTGTCAAGATTATCGATGATATTCTTAGCCTCAAATAAAATCTTTTCCTTTAAATCTTGGATATTTTGCATGATAAGATTCTTATTAAAATTGCTTACTTTTGATGTTGAAAATATACGGCTAATTTAACAAATGTTTTTAGAAAATACAATTAATCATTCCAAACAAAGTGGTTGGATGGAAGTGATTTGTGGCTCTATGTTTTCGGGTAAAACCGAGGAGTTGATCCGAAGATTACGTAGAGCAGAAATGGCAGGACAGAATGTGGAAATTTTTAAACCGAAACTGGACATCCGGTATTCTGAAGAGGACGTTGTTTCTCATAATCAGAATAAAATCCGCAGTACCGCAGTAGATAATCCGAATGAGATTCTTCTATTGGCATCCAATTGTGATGTAGTAGGAATAGATGAAGCCCAGTTTTTTGATGAAAGCATTGTTGAGATATCGAATCAACTGGCCAACAGCGGTATTAGAGTCGTTATTGCAGGATTAGACATGGATTTCCTGGGACGTCCATTCGGGCCGATGCCCAATTTGATGGCGACTGCAGAATATGTCACAAAAGTGCATGCTATTTGCAAGAGAACAGGTAATCTTGCCAACTATTCTATGAGAACTTCTCAAGGGGACAATCTGGTAGAATTGGGAGAAACTGAAAGCTATGAAGCCGTAAGCCGTCGTGTTTTTATTGATGAAGTGCTTTCTAAAAGGAAGTAATAAAGATAAAGGCTCGAAACCATAAAATATATTCAATTAATATAAATGAAAAACGAAAAAGCAATATTGTAAAATTTCAAAAGGAGATCTGCTTACCCAACATTGAGCTCTTCTAACCTCTTTGCAATTTTACCTTTTTGCAATTTCACATTAAAATAAAGCAGAAAGGGTACCAATGAACTATACAGTACAACAAATTGCAGAGATCACCAATGCACAGGTTATTGGAGACAAAAATTTAGTGGTTAAAAATATAGCGTATGACAGCAGGATTATCTATTCTATTAGGAATACGGCATTTATTGCTATTAACACCCATAAAAATTCTGGTGAAAAGTTCATTGAAGCCGCTATAGACAGAGGTATCAATATTATTATTTCTGAACATCAGTATCCACAGTTTGAAAATATAACTTGGATCATCGTTAAGAATTCCGTGGATTTTCTACAACGATTAGCGAAGTATCATTTCGAAAATTCTCATTTACGATCCATTGGTATCACGGGAAGTAATGGAAAAACCATTGTAAAGGAATGGTTATACCAATGTTTATGGAACGAATTCCCTACTGTAAAAAGCCCTAAGAGCTTTAATTCTCAAATTGGACTCCCCCTTTCTCTTCTTCAAATTAATGATTCTCATCAGTTGGGAATTTTTGAAGTAGGAATTTCTCATCCGGAGGAAATGGAAAAACTTGAACATATTTTCCATCCCCAGATCGGATTGCTAACTCATATTGGAAATGCTCATGCTGCCAACTTTTCTTCTGAAGAAGAATTGATTGATGAAAAGATCAAACTTTTTAAAGATTCTGAAATCATCATTTATAATGGCGACCATTCTCTGGTAGATCAAAAAATAAAAAAATTATATTCAGATAAAAAATTAATCTCTTACGGATTAAAAAAAGAAAATCAGGTTTTCATCAAAAAAAATAATAAAGATGAAAACATCATTGTTGACTATTTTGGAGAAGAAATCAGTTTTCCGGCTCATCAGAGAGACGAATCAACATTAACCAATGCTATAGCACTGATCTCCGTCCTTAAGGTATTACAGATCGAAAATCAAAAGATCGTCGAAAAAATCAACCTTTTAAAGGCCGTCGAAATGAGGCTTGAAGCCATTGAAGGAATTAAGGGTAATATTGTTATCAATGATTCTTTCAATTTGGATCTTGATTCTTTGAAAACGGCTCTTCAATTTTTAAAGGAATACAACAAACCAAAAAAATCGTTGGTCTTAACTGACATTGTAGGAGTGAATGCCAATTCTCAGGAATTGTATGAAGAAGTTTCCGAATTGGTTAATGAACAAAATTTTGATTCAGTTTTTTTAATTGGTGATGAAATTTCAAAGTTTAGTGAATTATTTAAATCTAAAACATTTACTTTCATTGATACTAAAGAACTGATAGAAAGTAAGCATCTTTCTGAAATCGAAAATCAGATTATTCTTCTCAAAGGAGCCAGAAAATTTGAAATTGAAAAACTAAAAGATATTCTGGAACTCAGAAAACATGATACCGTTTTAGAAATTAATCTGAATGCGATTCTACACAATATTAATTACCATAAATCTCTTCTGAAGCCAACCACAAAAATGATGGCCATGGTAAAAGCGAATGCATATGGTTTGGGAAGTTATGAAATATCTGAATTTTTACAGCATCATCATATCGATTATCTGGGAGTAGCATTTGCTGATGAAGGGGTTGAACTTCGTAAAAAAGGAATCACTACTCCTATTATAGTAATGAACCCTGAACAACACAGTTATCAAACCATCATAGAATATAACCTGGAACCTGAGATCTATAGTTTCAGGGTTTTGGAACTTTTCTATGAAGCTGTTCAAAAATCCGGATATGATAAAAAGTATCCTATTCATATCAAACTTGAAACCGGAATGCACCGTCTTGGATTTAAAGATTTTGAATTGGATCAGCTGAGTGAAACTTTAAGTGAAAAGAATCTCAAAGTTCAGAGTATGTTCAGTCATTTATCTTCTTCAGATATGCCTGAGGAAAGAGAATTTACAATGAATCAATTCAAGGTATTTGATAAAAACTCCAGCTATCTGATCGAAAAACTAGGCTATGCCCCTCTACGACATATTTTAAATTCTTCAGGAATCACAAGCTATATGGATCATCAATATGATATGGTAAGAATTGGTATCGGAATGCTTGGAGAATCTCCTGATTCTGAAATTCAGAAACAATTACAGTCTGTGGTAAGTTTTAAAACCGTAATTTCACAAATATCAATGGTTGAAAACGGTGAATCTGTTGGGTACAGCAGAAGGTTTAAAGCTGACCACCTTACAAAGATCGCTACCATCCCTGTTGGATATGCTGATGGTATTCCAAGACTGATCGGAAATCAGGTTGGAAGCCTTGGGGTAAACAAAACATTAGCTCCAATTGTTGGAAATATCTGTATGGATATGATGATGATTAACGTGGAAAATGTTCCCAACGTAAAGGAAGGCGATATGGTAACCGTCTTTAATGCCAAACCAAGTTTAAAAGAATTCGCAGGATACTGCAAAACGATAACCTATGAAGTATTAACATCCATTTCCCCTCGGGTGAAACGGATCTACATAAAAGATTAACTATGAGAAAGCTCCTGATTCTTCTTTTCATATTCCCATTATTATGGATCCAATCGCAGGTAAAAAAAGACCTGGTGATTCCTAAGAACCCTAAAATTGGACTATCGCTTGCCGGTGGTGGTGCTAAAGGTTTTTCACATGTAGGAGTACTTAAAGTATTAGATTCATTAGGAGTAAAAGTAGATTATATTGCCGGAACCAGTATGGGAGCCATCGTTGGTGGTCTATACGCTTCAGGATATTCTGGTAAAGAAATAGAGAAAATCGTGATGGATACGGATTTCTATTCTTTAATTATGGATCCTAAATCCAGACAGGAAGCTAGCTTTTTTAATAAGTCTGTAGATAAATATCTTTTATCCATTCCCTTAAAAAACGGGAAAATTACCCTTCCCTCTTCCATCAGTACAGGACAAAGAAATGTCTATCTTTTAAAGGAACTTTTAAAAAATGTTGCCAATATTGAAGACTTTTCTAAAATGCCTATTCCTTTTTTATGTGTTGCTACCAATCTTGAAAGCGGCAATATGCAAATCTTTGAAAAAGGAGATTTAGTACAGTCTATTATGGCCAGTTCTGCCTTTCCGTCTTTAATGGATCCTGTTAAAATTGGTGACAGTATTTATATTGATGGAGCTATGACCGTCAATTATCCCTCAAAGCCCTTAAAGGACCGTGGAATTGATATCGTTATCGGTGTGGATCTTAACCAGGATCTCTCTAAAAGAGAAGATTTAAACAACATTATATCGATTCTGAACCAGGTTATTGATTTCGGGATCAAAAGAGATACCAGAAAACAATATAAATACACCGACATTAACATTAAACCTAACCTTAAAGGAATGTCTGCTACAAGCTATGATGAGAAGAAAAAAATCCTTGATAGCGGTTATGTAGAAGGTTTAAAATATACTCAAGTACTGGATCAATTACCCAAACGTCCCTTTGACCGTCTCAGACAGCGTGTCAATCCAATATATTCCAATGTATATAAAATAGATAGCATTTCCATAGAAGGCAGTAAAATTTACGGAAAAAACTATACCCTGGGTAAAATGGGACTGCGCCTTCCCTCTCTGCAAACCTATGGGAATATCAATAAAATGGTGGATAAATTGGTTGCCACCAACAACTACAAATTTATTAATTACGACATTGTTCAGGAAAACGATGCTAATTATTTAAAGCTGTATGTTACCGAAGATGATGCCAGACATTTCTTAAGATTTGGGCTGCATTATGATGAAGTATTTAAAACAGGATTGCTTCTGAATTACTCAGCAAAGAGGCTTTTATTTAAAAATTCCAACCTTTCGGTAGACGTAATTGTGGGAGATAAATTGAGATATTATCTGAATTACTTTATTGACAATGGGTATATTCCTGGGTTTGGTATTTATTCTTCAGGGATGAGCTTTGATCTGAAAAATACAGATAATAATATTATTGATAAATGGGAATGGGTAAGAAACGAAGCCTATATACAATCTGTTTGGAAAGATAAATTCGCTATTGGTGGTGGTATAAGCCATGATTACTTTAAAGCTGAAATTAACGGTGATAACAGACGTTATGCCCGCTTTTTAAATCCTTATATATTCTTAAAGACCGATACGCAGGATGACAAAGAATTTCCAACTAAAGGAATCTATTTTGCAGCCGAAGGAAAAGTAATAGACCTTTTAAAGTCTGAAGTTGAAAAAAGGATTGTCCAGATAAAAGCAGATTTAAAGATCAATATTCCGCTAGGAAAACAATTTACTTACCGTCTTAATTTATTTGGCGGAATCACTCTTGGAGAACATCTTCCAGACTATTATCAATTCAGACTAGGCGGAATCTTTGAACAAAATGTTCTCAATTTTAAACGTTTTGGAGGATTTTATTTTGCCCAATTATATACGAATAACGTAATATTGGCATCTAATGATCTCCAGTTTAAGTTTAATAAAAACTATTTTATCAGCGGAAACTTTAGCTTTGCCAACCTTTCAAATGATATTAAATTTGAAGATGCAGTTAAAGTAAATTATAGTTCGCTTGGCATTACGGCTGGATACAAATCTCCTTTTGGGCAGATTAAAGTTAACTTTAGCCACTCATTAAAAAACAATCAAAAAGGCATATTCAGTGTTATTTTAGGACACTGGTTTTAATACAATGATACAATTCTTTTACGAAAATTTACCGGAGTCGGTAGATACAGATTACAAACAATGGCTGGAAGATTTAATTCTTTCAGAAGGAAAAAAACTAGGAGAAATCAACTACATTTTCTGTGATGATGAATATCTCTTGAAGATCAATCAGGATTATTTACAGCATGATTATTATACTGATATTATCACTTTTGATTATGTAAAAGGCAAGACAATAAGCGCTGAGATTTTCGTATCTTTGCAACGCATTTCTGATAATGCTTCTACCCTTTCCCGAGATTATGAAGATGAATTAAGAAGGGTTTTAGCCCACGGAGTTTTACACCTTATAGGCTATAAAGACAAGACGGAAGAAGAGGAAAAAGAGATGCGAAGAATGGAAGATGTGTACTTAACGAAGTATAGGGATTTGAGGAATTAAATTAAACAATCACTTAAAGTTCCATATCTAAAGTACTCAATTCTAGTAACAATATAAGTTTACCTAGAGTGCATTCTTCAAAAATGTTTCACGTGAAACATTAGTGATTAAAGTTAAGGTTTAAGCTTAAACAAGCAAGATAAAAATGATTTCAGAAATATATGATGTAATCGTAGTAGGTGCAGGACATGCAGGATGTGAAGCCGCAGCAGCGGCAGCCAACCTGGGTTCAAAAACACTACTGATTACAATGAATATGCAGACCATCGGACAGATGAGTTGCAACCCGGCAATGGGTGGAATCGCAAAAGGACAAATCGTAAGAGAGATTGACGCGATGGGTGGATACTCCGGAATCATAGCAGACAAATCTGCCATCCAATTTAAAATGCTGAATCTTTCAAAAGGTCCTGCCATGTGGTCCCCAAGAACCCAAAATGATAGAATGCTTTTTGCCGAAGAATGGCGATTAGCATTAGAGAATACTCCTAATCTTGATTTCTTTCAGGATATGGTGAAACAACTCGTTGTTGAAAATAATAAAGTAACCGGAGTTATTACTTCTTTAGGAATTGAGATTAAAGCAAAATCAGTAGTTCTTACCAACGGAACTTTTTTGAATGGATTAATACATGTTGGCGATAAACAATTAGGTGGTGGAAGAATGGGTGAACCAAGAGCATTTGGTATTACCGAACAATTAGTCACTTTAGGTTTTGAAGCCGGAAGAATGAAAACAGGTACTCCACCAAGAGTTGATGGAAGAAGTTTGGATTATTCAAAAATGGAAGAACAGAAGGGAGATGAAAATCCGCAAAAGTTCAGTTATCTTGACACTCCAAAATTAACGAAACAATTAAGTTGTCATATTGTATATACTAACGAAACGGTACACGATATTCTTCGTGAAGGTTTCGATAGAAGTCCAATGTTCAATGGAACGATTCAAAGTTTAGGTCCAAGATATTGTCCAAGTATTGAAGATAAGATCAATCGTTTTGCAGAAAGAAACAGACACCAACTTTTCGTAGAACCGGAAGGATGGAAAACGGTGGAGATTTATGTAAACGGATTCAGTTCTTCTCTTCCAGAAGATGTACAGATCAAAGCAATGAAACATATTCCAGGATTTGAAAATGTAAAAGTTTTCCGTCCAGGATACGCCATTGAATACGACTACTTCCCTCCTACCCAGTTGAAGCATACCCTGGAAACAAAATTAATTGATAATTTATATTTCGCAGGACAGATCAACGGAACTACAGGATATGAAGAAGCAGCAGGACAAGGTCTGATTGCCGGAATCAACGCACATAATAAAGTTCACGAAAAAGGAGATTTTATTCTGAACAGAGACGAAGCTTATATTGGAGTACTAATTGATGATTTGATTACAAAAGGAACTGAAGAACCTTATCGAATGTTTACTTCACGTGCAGAATACAGACTTCTACTGAGACAAGATAATGCAGATATCAGATTAACTGAGAAAGCTTATCAACTAGGATTAGCAAAAGAAGAAAGATTAAGAAAGGTAGAATTGAAAATAGCTGAAAGTCAACAACTTGAAGAGTTTTTACGTGAAACTTCTTTAAAACCAGGTGTCATTAACCCTATTCTTGAATCTATAGAAAGTAATCCTGTAGATCAGGCTTACAGAGCTGCCCAGTTTCTAACAAGACCCAATATTACTTTAGAAAAACTTGAGGCAATTGATTTTATTAAAGAAACTTCTTCTCAATACAACGATGAAGTAAGAGAACAGGCTGAAATCAATATCAAGTACAAAGGATATATTGAAAAAGAAAAGGAGAACGTAGCTAAGCTAAACCGTCTGGAAAACATTAAAATCCCAGAAGGATTTGATTATATGAACCTTTCAAGCCTTTCTGCAGAAGCTAAACAGAAGATGTCTAACGTGCGTCCTAAGACGATTGCTCAGGCAGGAAGGATAAGTGGTGTTTCTCCAGCTGATATTAACGTCTTACTGGTGTATTTAGGACGTTAAAAATAAAATGTTTCACGTGAAACATTCCTTACAATAAAAAAACAAAAATTAAGGTATTTATAAGCATTTAAAACTTATGAGTATCTTAATTTTTTAAATATAACAGATTTCGACTTCAATGAAAATAAAAGATCATTTTCTTTCACAGGAAATATTTGAAATTAAAGAAACAGAAACAAAGGGAGTATACAAAACCTCCCCTATTCCATCCAATATTTCTACATATTACGAAAGTGAAGATTACATTTCTCATCACCAGGATTCAGGAAGCCTGAAAGAAAAATTATATAAATTTCTTCAGTCTTTTAATCTGCAATACAAGAAAAATATTCTGGTAGACAGAATTAAAAAAGGATCTAAAGTATTAGATTATGGATGTGGTGCCGGAGAATTTGTAAAACATATAGAAAATGATTTTGAAACTTTCGGTTTTGAACCGGATGCAGATGCAAGAAAAGCAGCACAAGGCAAAATTAGCAAAGCGAAGATCTTGGATGATATTCAAAAAATTGAAGATAAAAGTTTAGATGCAATTACCTTATGGCATGTATTTGAACATATCGAAAACCAGGATGAGATGTTGAATATTTTCAACAATAAATTAAAAGATAAAGGCATTCTTGTTATCGCCGTACCCAACCCTACTTCTTATGATGCGAAACATTATAAAGAATACTGGGCAGCCTATGATGTACCAAGACATATCTATCATTTTTCTAAAAATGGTATGGAAAATTTGATTTCTAAAAAAACAGACTGGAAAATGAGAAAGATCAAACCTTTGGTGCTTGATTCGTATTATATCTCTATGTTGAGCGAAAAATATAAAAAATCACCACTATTCTGGCTAAAAGCGACCATCTACGGAACGATTTCGAACATAAAGGCTATTTTTTCGAACGAATTTTCAAGTTTGATATATATTATAGAAAAAAGATAGAAAATCGATTTTTGAACCATTTATGAGGTTCAATTTTCAGCATTCTAGCCTAAAAAAAATAAAAACTCAGGAAAAATCCTGAGTTTTTATTTTTTTACTCCCCTACTCCACATTTAGCAAAACAGATTTTTTAAATGAAGGAATGAGCTTTAACAAAATTCTGAAAAAATCTGAAAAAATGAACATCTTGGAAAAAGAAGCGAAATTAGCCTCAAGAAGAGTAAATATTCAATTTCAGAAAACTAATTCTCGCAAAAACATATTGTTTTAGCTCTTATTTTTAATTTACATATAAATCCTCAAGAAATAATAGTTTTTCGATTTTTTAAGCGTTTCTGGAAGTCAATTTTCCTCGTTTTACAAAAAAAATAATAGAAATTATCTTGAAGGTCATGAGTAATACAATTTAAATTTTTTAATGGAGCTCATAATTTCAAATTTTAAAAAATCAAAGTAGACTCCCCTACTCTCTCGTGTAAAATGAAAAATTTATTACTAAGGAAAAAAGTAGTTGGGAAAATCTTTCAAATTGACTTTGCTGCAGGTTATTTAAATTTGAAAAAATAATTTAATTGAATCAGCAACCTCAATCATTTCAAAAGAAATTAATTTAGGGTAACAAATTTTTATTTCCTAGCAGGGTAAAAACACGTGAAATATAAAAATTACAAATTTCTAAAAAAATATAATGTAAAAACTTTCAATTCCTTTACATTGTTAGACTGATACATTCTTATTTTACGCTATTAAAACAACATAAAACATGTTTAAATATTGATT
Source organism: Chryseobacterium tructae (assembly GCF_030409875.1). Taxonomy (NCBI): domain Bacteria; kingdom Pseudomonadati; phylum Bacteroidota; class Flavobacteriia; order Flavobacteriales; family Weeksellaceae; genus Chryseobacterium; species Chryseobacterium tructae. The sequence goes on from NZ_JAUFQR010000003.1 coordinate 687,536, forward strand.
TACAACATATTATAATCAATAATAATAAGTATGATAAAATAGAATCCTTGTAAAACAAAAATTAGCCTAAATCATAAAAGAATAAGAATAAAATAGATACATATAATTACGTTTAACATCTCATTTACAAATAAATACAATGACAATAATCAATCATGAAAATCCATAAAACAGGAATCTAGAAATAATGGATCATAACGTATAGTTGTTAATATGAGCAATTATAAATCAGATTATTAACTCCAATTTGCTTCAAAGAAATTGACTAAGCAAAATTATTTGTAACATAAGAGACTCATCATTAATTGAGTCTCAAAATGAGTTTTAAAAAAATTAGGCTATATTAAACAACTGTTCTTTCTATGCTCATTCAAAAAATTTAATAGAAATAATAAACTCTATAGATTTTTCCTTAAAATAAATTCCGAGATAATGATCTGAGAAAATCACTAAACCAATGATCAAAGAAAAATTAGTATAGATCTTCTATCCACATGATATCGATTGTATTCTAACCCGAAATTTCAAAACTTATATTTCTTCTGTAAGTAACCAAGTGTTTCTTTTAAATTGTAAGAAAAGAAGAACTCCTGTTCCTTATATTTTCAGTCCGTAAAATGAAATATAAACCATATATCTGTACCAAAAATCTTTCCTTAGCTGTTCTAAAAAATAAGATAAAAAGTAGTTTTCACCTACTGAAACCTATCCTTTATTGATATATCAAAATTATAAAATTCAAACAAAATACTTCATTATCGATGGATAAAAACACATGATTAAATCTTAATAATTCTCTTTTGTTTTAAGATTTATTGTATCATATTTTCCTTTATTTATCGGCAAAAAAACGTAACTCTCACTAAATCAAAACACCTTATTTAAATATAACCTTAGGTTATATCTAAAAGTTATAAAACCCTTCATCAATTCAGGATTTCTCAATGAAAATTCAGACATAAAAAAGCCTGCTAATAATATTAGCAGGCTTTGAAATATTGAAATTTATTCTCTATTAATTATTGATAGCAGCTACTCCGGGAAGCTCAAGTCCTTCAAGGCTTTCAAGCATTGCACCACCTCCTGTAGAAACATAACTTACTTTATCAGCATATCCGAATTGCTTAACGAATGCTACACTATCTCCACCTCCTACTAGAGAGAAAGCTCCCAATCTTGTAGCTTCAGCAATACTATCTCCAAGCGCAATAGTTCCTCCAGCAAAATGTGACATTTCAAAAACCCCAATAGGACCATTCCAAAGAATTGTTCTTGAGTTTAATAATACATCATTAAATTGATCCCTTGATTTATGACCTGCATCTAATCCCATCCATCCTTCAGGAATAGCATAGATATCTACCTCTTTTCTTTCCACATCATTACTAAAACTTTCAGCGATGATTGCATCAGATGGAAGGTATACTTTTACTTTATGCTCTTTAGCTTTTCCTAAAATTTCTAAAGCAAGAGGAAGCTTATCATCTTCAACTAATGAAGTTCCGATTTTCCCTCCTAACGCTTTAATAAATGTGAAAGCCATTCCACCCCCGATAATCAAATTATCAATTGCAGGAAGAATATTTTCTATAATAGTAATTTTAGTTGAAACTTTAGATCCACCCAAAATTGCAGTAATTGGTTTTTCCCCACTTTTCAAAACTTTATCGATAGCCTGAAGCTCCTTAGCCATTAGTAAACCGAAAAATTTAGTTTCTGAAAAGAATTTTGCAATAACAGCTGTAGAAGCATGAGCTCTGTGTGCTGTTCCGAAAGCATCATTTACATAAGTATCTCCTAGTTTAGAAAGTTTTTCAGCGAAAGCTTCATCTCCCTTTTCTTCTTCATTGTGAAAACGAACATTCTCCAATAATAGAATTTCTCCCGGCTTCAAATCAGCAGCAGCCTGTTCAGCTTTCTCCCCAATACACTCATCAACGAATTTCACTTCCTGTCCAAGAACATTGGAAACTTCACCAAGAATATGTTTTAGAGAAAATTCATCCTTCACTTCTCCTTTTGGTCTTCCAAGGTGTGTCATCAAAATAACAGAACCACCATCCTGAAGGATTTTTTCAACGGTTGGTTTCACCGCAACAATTCTGGTATTGTCAGTCACATTCAACTGATCATCTTGTGGAACATTGAAGTCAACTCTTACAAGAGCTTTCTTATCTTTAAAATTGAAGTCGTTAATTGTTTTCATTTTTATATTTAGATTTATTTTTTCTCGGGCTTCAGGTAATTGTCCTCTTCAGGCCAGGTTACATCGCAGCAAATTTCGGCAGGGACAATTCCGTCAACTTCTTTGATTTTTCGTTTCACAAATGTAAGGTTTTAAACTTTTTCAACAGATTGATCGAAATAAAAGTTTTCAAAAACTTTCCCCGAACCCAATCACTCAATAATCAACATTTCTTTCTCTCTTTTAAAAAAATATAAAGCTGTTGTTGTTATGTATTGTTAGTAACGGGGATAAGTTTTAGGCATAAAGTTCATAATACTCAACTGGTAGGCAATTCATAAATAATTCACAATATAAATCTCTGTAAACCTGCATATTCACACACTTATTCACAATTGTTGATAACTTTGTCAATACTCCATTATTAGTTATTTTATTATGGAGAAACCTGGGGATAGCTTGAGAAAAGATCTGGAAAGTTGTGGGAAAAACTTTAGGAAAGATTTTCTATTACGAAATAAATTCATGTTTGAAAATAGAAAGTTGAAAAAAGTTTTCCACACTTATTAACATACCTTTTCACAATTAACTCACGGTTTACTAACACGAATTGTTATTATTCTTACCTTTGTAAGGAAATAAAATCTAAAAAAGCTTAATAAGAGTATTATGAAAAGAAAAATTGCTATCGCAGCGGACCATGCAGGCTATGAATATAAGGAGATTGTTAAGAACTACCTTTCAGAAAAGTTTGAGGTTCAGGATTTTGGAACGTTTTCCACAAACAGTGTGGATTATCCAGACTTTGTCCACCCTGCTGCAACCTCTGTGGAAAACGGAGAAAATGAGCTAGGAATTTTGATCTGTGGAAGCGGAAATGGGGTTCAGATTACTGCGAACAAGCATCAGAAAATCAGATGTGCACTTTGCTGGATGCCGGAGATTGCTACACTGGCAAGACTACATAATGATGCGAATATGATTTCTATGCCGGCAAGGTTTATATCAAAGGAACTGGCGATTGAAATTGTAGACAAATTCTTTCTACAGACTTTGAAGGTGGGAGACACCAGAACAGAGTTGATAAGATTGCTGTTTGCTAAATATACTAAGGCCTGTAATTTGATTGCAGGCCTTATTTATTTTTTATTTGTACATTTGCAGTGTTCAATAGAAATTAAATTCTATACTTCTCCTGAACCTTTATAATATTTAAAAGATATTTTATAAAAGGTTTTTCTCTTTTCTTCTCCAAATTTGTATTAAATTTATACAAAACTAAAGCTTCCGTTATAAAGTAGATTTTAGAAAAATAAGATTAAATTAAACATTAAGGTTTAATAAAAATAAAAGTATCTGCAGTATTTTTTTAATGATAAACTGTTTTAAAATAACAGAAACAAAAGATCATAATGCCTGAAAAAATACTAAAAGAATTTTATAAAAAATATATATAATAATATAGAAGAGATTCAAAGTCCTAAGAAAGATTTTATAGCTTTGTCTATTAAAGTGAATGAAAATATAAAAGGATTTTTGATAAATAATTAAAGACTATTATTTTGAATTGAAGAATTTCTGAATGAAAGAAATTTTGTTTTCAGAAGATAGCAACTTAAGTAATTAAAAAGAAAATTAAAATGCCAAAAAAAAGAAAATATATAAGTCATAAAAATGATTTGAAAATGATGGAAATCGGAAGATTGATCCTTCGTTTCATGAATGCAAATTCGTCAAAAATATATAATTATAAGCAGATCGCTGACGGAATAGATTATAAAAATCCAAGACAAAGAGAACTTGTTATCCAGGCGCTGCATAAACTTCAGGGATCTGAAAAGATCAAAGAAGTAGAAAAAGGAAAATATATTGTAAACCTGAAAATTGCCGGAACACTAACCGGAATTATCGATTTCAACCAAAGCGGTAATGCCTATGTAAATGTAGAAGGAATAGAAGATGATGTCTTCATACATGCTAAAAATGTAAAGGATGCTTTGCAGGGAGATAAGGTTCTTATTATAACTTATCATTATAAAGGAAAGAAATTGGAAGGCTCCGTTTTGGAGGTTTTAGAGAGAAACAGAACAGAGTTCGTAGGTACCTTCCAGAAGGTGGCACACAAGGATTTTGGATTTGTAGTTTGTGATAAAAAATCAATCAATACAGACATCTTCATTCCAAAGGCTAAATTCAATAATGTAGAGGATGGTGATAAGGTGATTGTAAAGATGACAGAATGGAGACCTGGTGACAAAAATCCTGAAGGGGAAATCATCCAGGTATTAGGTGCTCCTGGTGAACACGAAACGGAGATCCACTCTATTCTTGCTGAATATGGTTTGCCTTACGAATTCCCTCAAGAAGTAGAATTGGATGCTGATAAAATCGACAGAAGCATTACCGATGAGGAAGTGGCAAAACGTTGGGATATGCGTAATATCTGTACATTTACTATTGACCCTAAGGATGCGAAAGATTTTGATGACGCTTTATCCTTCAGAAAACTGGAAAACGGAAACTGGGAAATTGGAGTTCACATTGCCGATGTATCCCATTATGTAGTTCCGGGGACAATGCTTGATGATGAAGCCTATCAGAGAGCAACTTCCGTTTATTTAGTAGACAGAGTGGTACCAATGCTTCCGGAAGTATTGAGTAATGACGTATGTTCTCTTCGTCCTCATGAAGATAAATATACATTTTCAGCGGTTTTTGAATTGAACGATCAGGCTGAAATCCAGAAGCAGTGGTTTGGAAGAACAGTAATTCATTCAGACAGAAGATTTACCTATGAAGAAGCGCAGGAACGTATCGAAACAGGTCAGGGAGATTTGTCTGAAGAGATCAATGTTCTTGACAGGCTTGCTAAGATTATGCGTAATGACCGTATCAGAAAAGGAGCCATTACATTTGACAGAAGCGAAGTAAGATTCAACCTGGATGAAAATAATCAGCCAATCGGAGTTTATTTTAAAATCAGTAAAGATTCCAATCACCTGATTGAAGAATTCATGCTTCTAGCCAACAAAAAGGTATCTGAGTTTGTTTCTTTAACAAAAAAAGGAGAAATTACCAATAATACATTCATCTACAGGGTTCACGACGATCCGGATCCTGCTAAACTGGAATCATTAAGAGATTTTGTTTCTACATTCGGATACAAAATGGACTTGGCCAATACCAAAAAAGTTGCAGAATCTTTGAATAAACTTTTACACGATGTAAAAGGGAAAGGAGAAGAAAATATGATTGAAACCCTTGCCATGAGAAGTATGAGTAAGGCGGTATATTCAACAGAACCTATAGGACACTACGGACTAGGATTTGCATATTATACCCACTTCACCTCTCCTATTCGTCGTTATCCCGATTTGATTGCACACCGTCTTCTTCAGCATTATCTGGATGGAGGAAAATCTCCAAGCAAGCAAGAACTGGAAGAAAAATCTAAGCACTGCAGTTCAATGGAAAGATTAGCTGCTGATGCAGAAAGAGATTCTATCAAGTATATGCAGGTGAAATTCATGGAAAAACATCTTGGTGAAACATTCACAGGAGTTATTTCCGGAGTAGCTGAATTCGGATTCTGGGTAGAGATTCCTGAAAACGGAGCTGAAGGTCTTATTAAATTAAGAGATTTAGTAGACGATTCTTATATGTATGATGCGAAAACACATGCCGTATATGGAGTAAGACACGGAAATAAATACCAATTGGGAGACCAGGTTCAGATTAAAGTAGTAAAAGCGAATCTGATCCAAAAACAATTGGACTTTAAGATTGTTTAATATAATCAAGAATCAAAAAAATAACAATAAAAAGAGGTTGTTCCTAAGCAGGAATAACCTCTTTATTTTTCTAGGATTTCACAAAAAATGTTGTTATAAATTATATTTATTTGTCCATATTACAAGAACTTCCCTTCTCTCCTCTTCCCGCTTTCTTTCTGAAAACGATGTCCCAAATAGCAGGTAAAATAAAAGTTGATATATAACATCTTTATTGAATAATTAAATCATAAAGTATAACTTTGTATAAAACGAAATGAAATATTTTTCATTTTAAAACACCACTTAATGCTTGAACTTGTACTATCTGCTATCATTTTAGGATTCATGTTGAGTCTGGTTTTTATAGGACCCATATTTTTCCTGTTAATAGAAACCAGTTTCTCCAGAGGCCCGAAGCATGCCTTATCATTGGATCTTGGCGTTATCACTGCAGATTTATTGTGTATTGTAGCAGCTTATTATGCCAGTGCAGACATTGTTACCTTAATTGATAAACATCCGGGTTTCTACAGGATTACTTCCATTCTGATTTTTATTTATGGAATTGTTATGCTGGTAACGAAAACCAAGATGCACATGCCCGGTGAAGAGAAGATCATTGGTCAAAACTATATTAAGACCTTTTTCAATGGTTTTTTCTTTAATCTTTTAAATGTTGGAGTCATTCTATTCTGGCTGGTAACGGTAATTTCCGTAAGGAATCAATATCCGGACACCAGCAGTTTTATTTTATACATAAGCATTGTGATAGGAACTTATCTAGGTATCGACCTTGCCAAGATATTTTTGGCTAAGCAGTTTCACGATAAACTTACCCAAAAACTGGCCAATAGAATCAGAAGAGTTGTAGGAGTAATTCTTATATTTTTCAGTTTCTTTATCTTCCTGCAGAGTTTTAAAAAGTTCAATCAGTTTGACAGACAACTGGAAGAAGCCGAGAAAAAAGAAGTAAAATATCAAAAAACAAAATGAAAAAAATAATCTTTCCAAAAGCTCTTAAAAAAGGAGCCAAAATAGCTGTTATTTCCCCTGCCGGAGCCGTAGATGCCTCCCAACTGGAAAAGGGAATAAAATTAATTAAGAGTAAAGGGTTTGAACCTGTTTTAGGAGAACACCTTTATACTAAGTTTTCAAACGGATATAATTATGCCGGAACAGAAAAGGAAAGAATAAAAGATATCAATTGGGCTTTAAATGATAAAGAAGTCGGAGCCATCTGGGCTTCCAGAGGCGGTTATGGCTGCCAGCATCTGATTCAACATTTAAAGTTGAAAAATTTCACAGAAAATCCGAAATGGTATATCGGCTATTCCGATAATACAGTTATACAAAGCTATCTTTTGAAAAAAGGTTTTGCATCCATCCACGGGCAGACCATCAAAACATCAAGCTTTGGGGTTACCGATGAAAGCTATGATCTGATCTTCGATATTTTAAAAGGGAAAACGCCTAAATATAGCTTAAAATCTCACCCATTAAACAAAAAAGGGAATATTGAAGGAGAATTGATTGGAGGGAATTTAGCCCTTATCTATGCCCTTCTGGGAACTAAATATTCTTTTGACTTTAAGGATAAAATTTTATTCATTGAAGATATCGGTGAAAATTTCTATGCGCTGGATCGAATGATAATGAGCTTGGAACTGGCAGGAGTTTTCAATAAGATTAAAGGACTTATCGTAGGTGGGATGACCAATATGGGTGATGAAAAGGACAATAAAGACTATGAATCCAGCTTTGATAAATTTGCCTATACAATGATCTCAGAAAGAATTTCAAAATATAAATTCCCTGTTGTATTTGGTTTTCCAAACGGACATATCAAAGACAACCGACCTCTTTTAATTGGAGGGACGGCCAAGGTGAAGATTGAGTCTAAAGTGAAGATCGAGTTTTAAAGATCCCCTTCTCTCCTACTCTTATATACCAAAAACTGGTTATGGCTAATCACAACGACTTTGGAAAAATAGCAGAAGATCTGGCAGCCGATTATCTTCAGAATAACGGGTATAAAGTTCTGGTCAGAAACTTCAGGTTTCAGAAGGCAGAGATTGATATCATAGCTGAAAAAGATAAGTTCATTATTATTGTTGAAGTAAAGGCTAGATCTACAGATGCCTTTATGTTGCCTCAGGAAGCGGTGACTAAAACAAAGATCAGATCCATTGTATCTGCGGCCAACCATTATATGGAGGAATTCAATAAGCAGAATGAAGTGAGATTCGATATCATTTCTGTTTTACCTGATGAAAATAGAAATTTAACAATTGACCACATAAGCGACGCTTTTCAGGCGTTTGACGCCAACTAATCAAATAAAAATAAATAATGTATCAGTTTAGTAATACAACAGTGTAATAATAAAGATCAGGCATTGAAAAATTGTTAGGCTGATACATTGCTACATTACAATAATAATCAGTTTTATGAAAACAATATTAATCACCGGAGCGACTTCCGGTATCGGTAAATCCACTGCTGAGCTTCTAGCGAAACAGGGAAACAGAATCATCATTTGTGGAAGAAGAGATGAAGTACTGAAATCTTTAAAGGAAGAATTATCTCAATTTACCGAAATGTTTAGTTTAATGTTTGATGTAAGGAATCTTGAAGAGGTAGAAACAGCAATTAATTCGCTTCCTGAAGAATGGAAAGATATTGACGTTCTGATTAATAATGCTGGAAATGCTCACGGCCTTGATCCCCTTTCATCGGGAAAGACTGATGACTGGGATTCTATGATTGATGGGAATGTAAAAGGACTGCTCTATGTTTCCAAAATGATCATTCCTGGCATGAAAACTAAAAATTTAGGTCATATTATAAACATTAGTTCTGTGGCAGCAAGGCAAACCTATGCCAATGGAGTAGTGTACTGTGCTACTAAAAAAGCAGTAGATGTTATTTCTGAAGGAATGAGACTGGAGCTTACTGAATTTGGTATCAAAGTAACCAATATTCAACCCGGAGCTGTAGAGACAGATTTTTCATTGGTAAGATTTAAAGGTGACAGTGAAAAGGCATCAACGGTATATGCGGGATATGAGCCTTTAAAAGCAGAAGATATTGCAGATGCCATTGCTTATTGTGTAAATGCTCCAAAGCACGTTACTATTGCTGATATGTGCATCTATCCAAGTGCTCAGGCTGAACCAAGAACGATCTATAGAAAATAGTCTCAAAATAAAGGCTTAAATTTGTAAAAAATTGTAAAGCAATTTTGCTTTTCCGCAACGTTGTTATTTTAGCTTAAAACAGGAAAATGAAAATTCTATATCTTGAAACATCGTCTAAAAACTGCTCAGTAGCTGTATCCGATAATGAAAAGCTTCTATGTTTATGTGAGGAAGTTTCTGAAAACTACAAACAGTCTGAAAGTCTCCATACTTTTGTTGAGTGGGCTTTAGAAGGAGCAGGAATATCATTGAAAGACATTGAAGCAGTTTCCTTAGGAAAAGGACCGGGTTCTTATACAGGATTAAGAATTGGAGCCGCCTCTGCAAAAGGATTCTGTTATGGATTAAAAGTTCCATTTATTGCCGTTAATTCTCTTGAAAGTATGATAGAGCCTTTTTTAGGGCAGAACTACGAATTTATAGTGCCATTGATCGATGCAAGGAGAATGGAGGTTTATACAGCCGTTTATGACGGTTCTACAGGAACAGAAATTTCTGCAACCGAGGCGAAGATTCTGGATGAAACTTCTTTTGAAGAATTCAGAGATAAAAAAATAATCTTTGTGGGGGATGGTGCTACAAAGGCAAAAGATATTTTAAATCTTCCTAATGCAGAGTTCAGAGAAGATATTTATCCATCTGCTCAGTACCTGATTACAAAAACCCTAGAGAAGATAGAAAATAAAGAATTTGAAGATATGGCTTATTTTGAGCCATTTTATCTTAAAGATTTTCATGGAGTAAAGAAAAAGGGTTCATAGGAACCTTTATCCTCATAAAAACAAAAAGCGAAGAATTACTCTTCGCTTTTTTATTTTATTTACTCTCTGGCCCGCCATCAGGGACATTCTTGTTTTTTGGTTTAGGCTTATCAGTCTTTTGTTGAGGGACATTGTTCACCTTACCTGTTGACATTGGTTGTGCCGGTTGGGTATCTATCGTTTTTAAGTTGTCAATGTTGTTAAGATTACCTTGAGGAACATTTTGGTTTTTATTGACAGGTGGAGTAGGAGAGCCCGGCTGTTGAGGGAGTGCATTACCCTTGTTATCGGTGGCCTGGAAGCTGAGGTCACTTTTTAGATAATTCAGCATTTCTTTAGCTCTTATTCCTTCCGGAGTTTTTGAATAGTTTAAGGCAATCTGTTCAAGCTGGAGGATCATTACTTCCTTTCCACTGGATTTTCCTGAATTGAAAGCATTCAACAAATAGAGTTTCGGAACCAGTGCATCTTTCGGATACTTCTGAATCGTTTGGTCTATAACATCCTTGCTTTCCACAAATTTCTCAGATTCGTATAAAGCATAAGCTTTTTTATACTCATTTTCTACATCTGCCGTAGATTTTACAAAAGAATTATTTTTTGGGTTTCTGGCAAATTCGGCATACGAAGTATAAGGATAATCAGTTAACAGAATTTGTTTTGCTCTTTCTGAAGCCTGAGGAGTTTTCTCATAATTCATGGCGAAAATCTCATACAATGCCTGGAGCATTACTTTTTCTTCAGGTTTTACATCTACAAGATCATACAAGGTTTTAGTCGCAAGAGGGGTATTGGTAAAATAATTCTGATACATAATACCAAGCCCTAAAGAAGCCGTATCTCTATCCTTTTTAAGCTGTGCCAGTTTACCCTGATCCGTAGGAATCTGCTCTATATAGTAAGCCGGTTCAAAACGTCTTGGATTAGGAGCTGTAGTCACCCCAAGAGCTTCGCTTTTCATATCCTCAATAGTAGCCATTTTTTTTGAAAAACGCCAGTTATCAGAAAGAGCTCTTTCTCCCCATACCTGCTTAAATGAGGAAGTTCCTTTACTTACAGTTCCGGTATTATTGAAATAAAACCCTTTCGTTGTTACTCCAAAGTCTTCAAAAGCATTGGCATTATTATTCGCAAAAATAGAATTTGAATTATAATCTCCTGCATCAAATCCTTTATTTCGTTCTGCTCGTCTTCTTTCCTGTTCTTCTTTCTCCTCTTTGATCTTTAATTTATCAATGTATTTTGAGAAAAAGTCTGTCCTTTGTGTATTATCCATTTTGGCTAAAGAAAGGATACTGTCGTTCTTTTTAATCAGATAATAGTTCTTGGAAATCTTTTTAATATAGGCAGATTGATCTTTCAACAAAATCTTTGAAGGCTCATAGGTCATTACAGCAAGTGCAGAATCATAATACGTTCCGGCACCGATATAATCATTCTTTTCAAAATAGCCTTTTCCTATCTCATAATAAGCAAGCCCACGAATCTGTGGGTCAGAAACCTTTTCAAATAAAGACTTCCTGAAAAATTGTTGTGCTTCATCTTTTTTACCTGCTTTATTGGCCATAAGTCCCAAAGCATACAAAAATTCATTCTTTCTGGAACCATAAGTTCCTTTTTTGCTAATCCCTTCCAGGTAATTTTTGGCTCCGTTATAATCACCTTTACCATTAAAAGTTTTAGCAATAGCAATTTGAGATTTTACTTCAAATTCAAAATCGTTAGAAAATTTATAAGCTGCTGTATAACTTTCTCTCGCCTTATCATTCTGGTTCAGCGTTTCAAGAACCTGGCCTCTTAAATAAGCAATTCTGCTCTTTAGTTTTCTATTGGAATTAAGCTCAAAAGCCAAATCAAGTTCTCTGGCAGCATCTTCTTTTTTTCCCGCATCCAAAAGAGATTCGGCATAATAAATGCTCAGCAGCTTAGCATAGCTTTTATTGATTTTATCATCCTTTAGCTTAGCAAAAGTCTCATGTGCCCTGTGATAGTCTTTGATTTTATCATAAGCTACACCCTGATAAATTCTTGCCAGAGGAATCCTCTTATCATCCTTCATATGGGTGAAAACATAATTAAGGGCATCCAGAGCCTCCAGAGGTTTATTCCGATATATTCTTGCTTGGGCAAGGATGATATAAGCATCAAAAATCTGCTTATTCTTTTCTTCACCATTTCTGGTAACCGAATATTTGTTGATGGCCTTTAAAGCCTTGGCTTCAGCAATCTCTAGTGTTGTTGCACCCTTAGCCTGATTTCCATCAGGATTGGTAGGATCATTTCCAGGGCCACCGGGCATATTAGGAGTTCCGGAATTTCTTCCAGGTCTGTTGGCAACTTCTGCCATCTTCATAGAGTTCTCAGCAAAAGCTGTGGATTGCCCAAGATCACTTCCCAAAGGCTGATCCTCAAAAGTAAGAATAGAAATATAAGGAGCATAGAAATTGTCTTTATGTCCCTTATCTCTTGTGGTAAATTCACTGTTTAGTGCATCTTTAGCATTAAATAGTGTGTTATAGTATGTAGAAAATCCCTTCAATAGTTTGGATCGCTGCTCCGGCTTTTTTACTTTGGTACCACAGGAAGCAACAAGGCAGATCACTAAAAGGAACAATATATTCTTTTTCATTATTCAATATAACTTGCTAATCTGCTTTTTATTATCAGCAGTTTGATGATTTTGTAAAAATAATAAAATTTTATAATGAATAATATTTATATTTCTCCCGGAAATATTTTATTTCATCTTTATGACTGTTAGAAATCGCTATGATTTTTAAATCGCAGAAATCTCTTTCAGAATTTTATAAACGAGGTGCGTAGGAAGTCCCATAATGGTATAAAAACTACCTGTCAGACTTTTAATTTTTGCCATCCCCAGCCATTCCTGAATTCCATAGCTTCCGGCTTTATCAAAAGGCTTATAATTTTGGATATAATACTGTATCTCATCATCAGTAATATCATCAAAGATCACATCAGCCACATCCGTTTCTGTAAATGTCTGATCAACAGTTTTGATGGTGATTCCCGTATACACCTGATGTGCTCTTCCCGAAAGATTTCGAAGCATATGTTGAGCATCAGCTTCATCTTTTGGCTTACCCAGAATCTGTTGATTGATGGCAACTACGGTATCGGCAGTTAATAGAACTTCGCCTGCAGCTAAGCTTCTGAAGGCTTCAGCTTTTAGTTCAGATAAATAAGCCGCCGCTTCTTCTATTTTAATATGCTCAGGAAGGAGTTCTTCACAATCGATTTTTACAACCTCAAATTCAAAACCAAGGCTTGAAAGAAGCTCCTTTCTTCTTGGTGATTGTGATGCTAAAAGTAATTTCATAAATAGGTTTATACAGATTGTGTGTTATCATCGTGCCAGTTCCCCTGAACTTTCATTACCTGTTCGATTACGTCACGTACAGCTCCGCTTCCTCCTTTTTTAGTAGAAATATAATCAGATATACCTTTTACTTCAGGAACAGCATTTTCAGGACATGCAGCAATAGCAGAACTTTCCATGATATGAATATCAGGAAGATCATCTCCCATGGTCAGGATCTCCTCATTTTTAAGATTGTATTTCTTCTTAAAATCTTCAAAATCCTCAATTTTATTATGAGATTTTGGATAATAATCCTGAATACCAAGGTAGTTGATTCTGTGTTTTACCATTTCATCGTTCCCGCCGGTAATAACTCCGATTAAGTAGTTGTTTTTTAGCGCCTTAACGACCGCGTAGCCATCAAGGACATTCATTACCCTGCACATATTCCCTCCAGGCATCAGATAAACGCTTCCATCTGTGAAAACTCCGTCTACATCAAATACAAAGGCCTTAATATCCTTTAATTTCTCTTTATAACTCATACATTTTTTGAATAGAATGATTCATTGTCTTATAAATGGTAAGACTTTCTTCGTCTTGTAATAACTGCTCATGTAATTCTAAAACCCTAAGATCATTTCTTACCGCAGGCCCAGTCTGAGCCATTTTAGGTTCTATCTCATGGATCTTCTGAACTGTTTCATCAATCAATGGTAAAAAATAATCGAACGGAATTTCCTGGGAATCTGAAATTTCTTTAGCTCTTGAAAAAAGATGATTCACAAAATTGCAGGCAAAAACAGCTGTTAGATGAATATATTTCCTTTTTTCATGATTGCTTTCCATCACATTTTTTGAAACCCTTGAAGCCAGTTCAAAGAGTATTTTTGTATCCTCTTCATTTTCGGCTTCAATGAAAAACGGAATTTTGTCATATTCCAGCTCTTTGGATTTTGAAAAAGTCTGTAACGGATAGAAACTTGCCTTTCTGTATTCTCCATTTAACGTTTCCTTCGGAAGTGAGCCGGAAGTATGAGCTACCAGACAATTCTTTTTAGCAATTCTTTTCGAGACTTCTCCTACAGAATTATCACTTACACAGATGATATACAGATCAGCATCTTCCAGATGTTCCGTAGAATAAGGAATATTTAGCTCTTCAGAAATTTTACTCAATTCCTTTTCGTTCCGCCCAAAAATTTGGGCAAGGGAAATACCTTTCAAAGTGAACGCCTTTGCGATATGAAAAGCTACATTTCCGGAACCGATAATTACAATTTGCATCTAACAAATATAAGATTTTAAGCCGAGTCGGAAAAGAAAGAACAATCCGGAAACTCGAAACTTAAATATAGGCACGTTTATTGCGTAAGTGTCTCATATTATTTTTAATATTTAAACTGAAAATTGAATAATTAATTTAACTTTCAGTTATTTTTGTAATCCAAAACAGTGAAAGGCATCTTATGAAGATTAAGGACGCGGAGATTATTTCGTTGATGCAGAATCCACGAACACAGGATAAAGGTGTTCGTGCCTTGATGGATGCCTATCAAAGCAGATTGTACTGGCACATACGAAGGATTATTGTGGACGGAGATCTTGCCCAGGATACTTTGCAGGAAACTTTTATTAAAGCTTATCAGAATTTTCATCAGTTTAAAAACGATAGCCAGTTGTATACATGGCTGTATAGAATTGCTACCAATGAAGCATTACAACAAGTTAATAAATTGAAGAAAATGCAGAAAACGGATGAAGATCCGGAGTATCACATGCAAAATCTGGTGGCAGATAATGTGGCAGGAGATGCAGAAGAGATACAAACTTTATTACAGAACGCTATACAAAGCCTGCCCGAAAAACAGAAACTGGTATTTATGATGCGGTATTATGATGATTTACCCTATGAAGAAATATCTAAGATTGTAGATATGTCAGTAGGAACATTGAAAACGAATTATCATTATGCTAAACAGAAAATAGAAGATTATATTAAGGAAAATTACGAAAGATAATTTTTGACAAAACAAAGATGAAAGAGTTCGACATAGAAAAACTAGAACGTAAAAACATTTACACAGTCCCTGAAAATTTGTTTGAAAATATTCAGGAGAGGGTTATGAATGATATAAAGCCGGAACAAAAAGCACCAGCACCGGTCTTTAAATTAAATTGGATGTATGCAGCAGCAGCGTCATTGGCTTTGATCTTTGGAGTAACTTTTATTTTTAATTCCAATAATGATTCAGTAGATAAAAACCTGAATTCAAAAGAGGCATATACTCTTCATAAAGGTGAGCCTAAAACAGATGCTGAGCTTGCTTATGAAACATTGCAAAATGATTTAACTTCTGTTGAAAATAATAATCAAACAATTGTAAATCAGAAAAATAATACTTCTTTGGCCTTGAAAAGCGAAGAAGAAAATGGAAAAGAGACTGTTTCGCAAAAAACAGTGAAACCTGCAACAAAAAAAGAAGAAACACGGATGAATGAATATCTGGATTCGTTCTCCAATTCTGAAATTGCAGAATTGGCGAGCAATTCGACCCAAGATGTTTATTTGGATTTATATAACTAATAAAGAAAGATGAAAAAGATAATATTGACGTTTTTTATTATTTATGGTTTTGGCTTAAATGCTCAAAATTCAGATTATGACTGGAAAAAGATGGATCCTAAACAAAGAAAGGAGGTCATCAATAACCTTTCTCCTGAAGAAAGAAAGGAATTGCTTAAAAAATTCAGAAATAATATGATCATGGATAATCTGAATGTAGATCCTGGAGATAAAGCAGAATTTACACAGCTTTATAATGAGTATCTAGACAGTCAGAAACAGATAAAAAGTCAATTTGATCCAGGCTTTAATCCTGAAACATTATCTGATGATGAAGCTAAAGCTAAATTACAGCAAAGTTTTGAAATAGGGCAGAAGCTTTTGGATAACAGAAAAAGATATGCAGAAAAAATGCAGCAGGTAATTCCCTGCCAGAAAGTTCTGAAGCTGTTTCAATCTGAGGGAATGATGAGAGATAAAATGAATGAAAGAAAACCTCACGTACATAATAACACTTCGGGATCTAAACAAAACCCATAATAGTTTATTTTTTTAATGTTGGACGGCTCTTACAAATCTTTTTTGTGAGAGCCGTTTAATTTTCCCTTTAAATCTATACTTTTGCCGAAAAAATAATAAATGAAAAAAGTATTCTTCTTCTTGCTGATAGCAGTTTCATTAGCAGCACAGAAAACAGAATTAGTAGAATTGAAGCAAAACATTAAAGATCGAAGAGGAATTGCAAAATCAATAACCATTATTGATAACCGAGCTGATAAAGAAATAGGGAATACCTTGTTTCATAAAGACACCTATACATTTAAATTTGCGAATGATGATTTGAAGAGCCACATTGAAAATTGGTTCTTAAAGGATAATAAAACGAGAGGAAATAATGATATCGTTTTATTATTAGAAGATTTAAAGGTTTATTGTGAGGATCCGGAAGCAAAATTACCTACTACAAAAATTAAAATTAAACTTTCAAGTTTTATCAAAAGAAACAATAAGTATTATTTTCTAAACCGTTTTCAAAACATTATTACTTCTGACTCTAGCTTCCCTAAACATGTGGCAGCCCAGATATCAAGTGCTGTAACTGGTACGATCAGGGATTCTTATACATGTTTACCTTTGGTGGGGACAATTTCTGAGGAAGAATTACCGAATTATGAGCAATATCTTACTAAGATTTCTCCTGTTTTTGGGAATGCTGAATTAAAAGATGGAGTGTATAAAGATTTTAGATCGTTTTATGATCAGAAGCCTGAGCCGGGATATGTTATAGATAAAAACAAAAAAGGAAGAGTAACCAATATTAAAGATACGAATGCGACTTTGAATCAGGAGGTCATAGATAACGAATTAGTATTCGGGTATATAGAAAATGGTAAAGCATACAGATCTACACCGGCTGGATATCTGGAAATGATAAAAGACGATAAAGGGTTTTATGTTGTTGCCAATAAATCAGAACTTTTTGCTGCCAATGGAGCCAATGGAGCCAGTGGAGCCATGATCGGAGCTATGGCAGGAGGAATTGTTGGAGCATTGATTGGGGCAGCTATTGATTCCGGGTCTAGCAGAAGGGGCAGCAATGTAGATACTTCAAATATGCCGAACATATATCTTGATTCATTAACCGGAAGTTATATGTTTGACTAATCATAGAGAGAAAATAGAGAGAGTTTTTTTAGATTTTATCGGGTTTTTTAAATAAATTGATACAATAAGATCATGAAACACAATAATCTCTCGCTTTTTTTTATCTTTGCAAATTACAAGATTCTTAAATGAAAAACATACGAAATTTTTGCATAATCGCTCATATCGACCATGGTAAAAGCACCCTGGCAGACCGTCTTTTGGAGTATACTAATACTGTTACTCAAAGAGAACTACAGTCTCAGACGTTGGATGATATGGATTTGGAAAAGGAACGTGGGATTACGATTAAATCTCATGCGATCCAGATGGATTATGAATATAAAGGAGAAAAATATATTCTAAACCTGATTGATACACCGGGACACGTTGACTTCTCTTATGAAGTTTCCCGTTCTATTGCTGCTTGTGAAGGAGCACTTCTTATTGTGGATGCTGCTCAAAGTATTCAGGCACAAACCATCAGTAACTTATATTTAGCATTGGAAAATGATTTAACGATCATTCCTATTTTGAATAAAATTGACCTTCCATCTGCTAACCCTGAAGAAGTAACAGATGAGATCATGAATCTTATCGGATGTGAATATGAAGATGTATTGAGAGTGTCAGGAAAGACAGGAGAGGGAGTTCATAATCTATTAGAACAAATCGTTGAAAGAATCCCTGCACCTGTAGGAAATCCTGACGGGCCACTTCAGGCTTTGATCTTTGACTCTGTTTATAACCCATTCAGAGGAATTGAGGCATACTTCAAAGTGGTAAACGGAAGTATTACTAAAAACGAAAAGATCAAATTCTTCGCAACAGGAAAAGAATATGGAGCTGATGAGGTAGGGACATTAAAATTAAAGCAGGTTCCAAAGAAAACCATTCAGTGTGGAGATGTAGGATATTTGATTTCTGGTATTAAAGATGCCCGTGAAGTAAAAGTAGGAGATACTATTACTTCATTTGAGAACCCTGCAGATGGTCCTATCGATGGTTTTGAAGAAGTAAAACCAATGGTATTTGCGGGTATTTATCCAATTGAGTCTGAGGATTTTGAAGAATTGAGATTCTCTTTGGAGAAACTAAGACTAAATGATGCTTCTTTGGTTTTTGAACCGGAAAGTTCTGCTGCTCTTGGTTTTGGTTTCCGTTGCGGATTCTTAGGAATGCTTCACATGGAAATTGTTCAGGAACGTTTGGATAGAGAGTTCGATATGAACGTGATTACAACAGTTCCTAACGTATCGTACTTTGGGTATACTAAAAAAGAACCTGAAGTTCCAATCCTGATCAACAACCCATCTGAAATGATGGATCCTTCTACAATGGATAGAGTAGAAGAACCTTTCATTAAAGCATCTATCATTACAAAATCTGACTTTGTTGGAGCAGTAATGACTTTATGTATCGAGAAAAGAGGAGAGATCGTTAATCAAAGTTATTTAACTTCAGAAAGAGTAGAATTAATCTTCAATATGCCTTTGGCAGAAGTCGTTTTCGATTTCTATGACAGATTGAAATCAATCTCTAAAGGATATGCGTCATTCGATTACCATCCAATCGGATTCAGAGCTTCCAAGCTTGTAAAAATGGATATCCTGATCAATGGGGATATGGTAGATGCTCTTTCATCTCTGATCCACGACAGTAATGCTTACTACATCGGAAAAAGGATGTGTGAAAAGCTTCGTGAACTAATCCCAAGACAACAGTTTGATATTGCTGTTCAGGCAGCATTGGGAGCAAAAGTTATTGCCAGAGAAACTATTAAAGCTCTAAGAAAAGACGTTACCGCAAAATGTTACGGTGGAGATATCTCCAGAAAACGTAAACTATTGGAAAAGCAGAAAGAAGGTAAGAAGAAAATGAAGCAGATCGGAAGGGTAGAAGTACCACAGTCTGCGTTTATGGCTGTATTGAAGCTGAATGATTAATCATCGATTATATAAAATAAAAAACCGGTTATTGACCGGTTTTTTTTATGTATTGATCAAAGGAATATCACCTGTTGATTTTTAAATAAAAAGAAATTAAACATAAAATAAATTTTTAATAAGGGTTCATTCTTTGTGTTATATTTGCTGCAAAATTAATTTCCATGAAAAAAATCTATTTACTCGGTGGGCTTTTTTTTACTGTTTTATTCTATTCACAAAGCCTTGTGGGAGGGATCAATTCAGGGAGTACATCCAGTGAGACTCTTATTCATACAGTGGGAGAAATCTATGTGATTCCCACCAATCCTGATCATCAGAATACCGGAACACCAGGAATTTTATATCAAACTGTTTTAAACGTATTAGGCGTTAATGAAGTTATTGCAGAACAGGAAAAAGTAAGTGTTTATCCTAACCCGACTGCAAATTATATTACCCTCAATGTGTCTTCAAGAATAAAGCCAAGAGAAGTTATGATATATGATATGTCTGGTAAACTGATCTCTCAAAAAGAGATTAAAGAAAACCGTATCGACTTGTCTTTTCTTACCCAAGGAATTTATATGCTGATATTTAAAGATTCGGAACTAAAACCAGTAAAAGTTATTAAAAAATAAATCAAACTAAAACCATGAAAAAAATATATACCCTTCTTGTAGCTCTGTCTGCAACCCTATTTACCTTTGCACAAGTTCCTGAAGCATTTTCTTATCAGGCTATTGCTTTCAATTCAACGGGATCTCCGGTTGCTAACGGAAATGTTTCAGTGAGAATTAGCATTTTGAATAACTCTGTTAATGGATCTAGCATGTATACAGAGACCCATACCAAAACAACCAATTCAAAGGGATTAGTCAATCTTAATATAGGGCAGGGAACACCGGTTTCCGGTTCATTTTCCGGAATAAATTGGGCCGCAAGTTCTAAGTTTATTAAAGTAGAAATGGATCCTGCAGGAGGAACTAATTATACCAATGTCGGGACCAATCAGTTAATGGCTGTTCCTTATGCAATGGTAGCCAATAAGGTGAACGTTTCCTCTAAAGATTCATCAATAGGAGATGATATCATTGAAAGTAAAAGCAGTAATTATTATTTTCTGGATAAGTTCGATCGAAAAATTTATGCTTTCAACTCTAAAACAGGTATCTGGTCTTCAAAGTTATACAATGTAGAATACACAAATAATAACATTACTCCAACCATTAGTGCCTCTAATGGAAATATCATATTTACAGACAAATATGAACGTACAGTAAACGTTTTTAATTCCAAAACGGGGAATTGGTCATCTCAGCTGTTTAATGTTTGGTATTATAACAATGGTCATTCAAGCCCTGAAGTGGTAACAATGGATAACGGAAATGTAATGTTCATTGATAAAGAAGATCATAAAGTATATACATTCAATTATATAAGCGGTACTTGGTCTGGGCAGGAATTCAATGTTGGCTATCCTAATAACAATAGTACTCCTACAGTGATCTATTCAGGAAGTAACTTTGGATTTGTAGATAAATATGAGCACAGCATCAAAGTATTCAATTCAAAAACGATGGAATGGAAGACCCAGGAGTTCAGTATTGGATATTTTTATAATAATGGAGGACTAGGAAATCCCGAAATTACAGCAAACAATGGAAACTTTATGTTTACGGATAAATATGACCATAAAGTCTATGTATTTAATTCAAAAACAGGAAATTGGGTGGCACAGGAATTTAATGTTGGATATTTTAATAATAATATGAGTGTACCTACAACAGGGGTATCCGAAACCAAATAATTTTGAAACCGCATTCCTTGTAAAGAATGCGGTTTTTTATTTAATTTCAAAATACATGTTTTGATCTTTGATTATTTTCTTATCATAATTCATTGTAAAAGGCTCAGATTCAGTACTACCGAAAGATAACTTAAACTCTCCCTTATCTTTTCCGGGGAGAAAATTTACAGAAGCAACTATAATTTCGTCAGGACCAAGTTCCCAATAAATACGATTCCATGATGGATCTCCGCAAACTAATGCATTGTCATTCTTTAATAATTGCCATTTTTTCTTGTCATTAAAAATAGCTGGAAATAAGTTTTTAAATTCCGGTAAAATTAGTGTACGACCGGAAATATTTTTTATAAATACGGGAAATGATTTATATTTCTTTAATGTCTTGGTTTCAAAATTATATGCATATTTTGGAATCGTATCCTGCACTTTGGCTATTATTTTTACATTTTCTGGGCTTAATGAATCGTAAACGATGTCTTTCTTAGAAAAGGTAATCCTATCTAAAGAAGGATAGAAGTATTTTGAAAGAATATAATCTCTTACCGAATCCTGTTCTATTTTAAAACCTGGAGGCGGTGGAGGCGGAGCCAACATGGTTTTATAATATTTCACATTGATAGATGAGGTTTCTTTTCCAATATAAATAATTCCGGTTCCTGATTCTCCAAGACCTTCATTAAAATGTTGAAAAGTAAGGTTCTCCTTTTTTTCATAATGCAAGGTAATTGAATCTGCAAAGGATTCTTTTTTGCAAGAGATTACCCCAAGAATAAAAATAAGGTATAAAAGCTTTTTCATAATTAAGTAAAAATAGTAAATATTTATTCATAGCTTTGCGTATTCGTAACGCAAATTAATTTATGGGGTCACCAAAAAAATTACAGGATATAAAAGTGGCTGTAGATGCAGTTATTTTTGGATATTTCGATAAGAAAGATCTGCAGATACTTTTAATCAAAAGAAATATAGAACCTTTTAAAGGCGGATGGGCACTTCCGGGCGGGCTCGTTTTAGATGATGAAAATCTGGATGATGCTGTAAAAAGAGAGCTGCATGAAGAAGCAGGCATAAAACCCGATTTTTTAGAACAACTCTATACATTTGGTAACGTAGGCCGCGACCCAAGAAATAGAGTGGTTTCTGTGGCTTATCTGGGGCTTGTGAACCCATCTTATCATGAACTCTTTGCTGACTCTGATGCAGATGATGCACAATGGTTCAGCGTCAATCAACTTCCTTTAGTGGCGTTTGACCACAAAAGTATTATTGATATTGCTTTAAAAAGGCTTCGTACCAAAATTCAATACCAACCGATCGGCTTTAATCTTCTCAATGAAGAATTCCCTTTTTCAGACCTTGAAAATCTTTACAAAACCATTGTAGGACAGGAAATAGACCGAAGAAACTTCCGTAAAAAAATCATGAGCTACGGATTGCTTAATGAGACTAATAACGTTAAAAAAGAAGGCAGCGGAAGACCAGGAAAACTCTTTACTTTTAATCAGGAAAAATATAAGGAATTGGAAGAACAGGGATTCTACTTCGAAATCAAATAATTTTTAAACACAAATGTCCTACAAAAATATGATTGTGAGGGCGCTGTTCATAATAGTGTCAAATACAAAATACAAGAGAATATACATAAGATACATTCAATAGAAACGGACTTTAGTTCGTTTTTTTTATTCAAAAAATCCGAAGGCTTTAGCCAAAACCTACTAATGATCTTTCATGGGTGTGAAATTTAACCATTGATAATCAGTGTGTTAATTGTATTAGTGTAAAATAGACGCAAATAAATTTGGCAAATAAAATGATATTATATTACATTTGCGTAGAAATAACACAATATGAAATACACCATACAAAATATTAAAGAGAAATTTCAGAAGAAACAAAGGATAAAGTTTTTATTTTTCTGGGGACATACGGTTAAAAATGAAATCACCAAGTCATGCTTTAGCCAATGGTTTACAGGAGCTTTTGAAGAAAATGGAATCGTTTATAAAACGGCGGAACATTATATGATGGCAGGGAAAGCAAGATTATTTAATGACCATGAAAACTTAGAAAAAATATTGCAGGCACCCACTCCTAATCAGGTTAAAAGCCTGGGCAGAAAAGTAAAAAACTTTGATCCGAAACTTTGGGATGAGCACAAATATGAGATTGTAAGACAAGGAAATCTTTTAAAATTTTCACAGAATAAAAAATATAAAGACTTTCTTTTGTCAACAGGTGATAAGATCCTGGTAGAAGCCAGTCCTTATGATACCATCTGGGGAATCGGAATGCTGGAAACAGATTCAAGAGCAGAAAATCCTTTATTATGGAACGGAGAAAACCTTTTAGGATTTGCTTTGATGGAAGTAAGAGATGAATTAAGAGGGTAAAAACACAATAACCAGTGACAAAATAGTACTCTGAAAAGGTAAGTCCTGATGAATACTAAAAAATGTTTTGCAAAACTATGTCCTTTTTAATTAGCGTAATAATAACACAAAAAAAATGATCAGTATGGAAGATGAATTAAGACCAAGATTTATCGAGTCATTACAAAGAAATAATGATCAGATCAGAGAAGACCGTGCGCGAACGATCGGAGAAGATTCAGAGTTGATTTACAGGCGCAAGGTAGAAGATATCGAGTTGAAAATAAAAAGACTCGAACGTGAGCAGGAAGGACTTATTGATGTTAGTCCTTTGGATAGAAACAGTTTGACTTTTGCGGATTTTAATCCCGAAGCATTCGTTCAGAAAGACATGGAATTATCATTAACAATCAGAAATCTGAATATTCAGTTAGAAGTTTCTCAAAAGAGATTTGAATATTTATTTGGAAAAACATTTTAATCATGGGAAGTACAAGATACGATATAGACGCTCGTTATGACAGAGCAAGCAGAGCAGGTTACGGAACAAAATCCGCAGGTGAAATTTTCACACAGAATGCCCAAAGACAGGCACATCCATCAATGATTCCTCATGGGATTTCTTTCAGAGAGTCCAGAGATTCCGAAGTACATCCTAATTCAGTTCCTATTATTCTTGGGTTGGATGTAACCGGAAGCATGGGACATATTCCTCATGAACTCATCAAGGAAGGATTACCAAAATTGATGGGAGGAATCATCCAGGGTGGAGTTCCGGATCCTGCGTTACTTTTCCTGGGGATAGGAGATCATGAATGTGACGGCTATCCACTTCAGATAGGGCAGTTTGAGTCCGGAGATGAAGAACTGGATATGTGGCTTACCCGAACTTATATTGAATCCGGAGGCGGTGGAAATGGAGGCGAGAGCTATCTTTTAGCATGGTATTTTGCCGCTTTCCACACCAGAACAGATGCTTTTGAAAAAAGAAACCAGAAAGGATTATTATTTACTGTAGGTGACGAACCTTGTCTGAAAGTACTTCCGGCATCAGCCATCAGAGAAATCATGGGCTCAGGACAGCAAACGTATACTCATTTCGATCTGTTGGAAGAAGCTAAAAAGAAATACGAGGTATATCATATCAATGTTCTGCATTCTGACCAGGCGATAAGAGCAAATAGAGATTGGAAAGAATTATTAGGAGAAAATTGTATATCCATACAAGACCACAGAGATATTCCTGAGGTGATCACAAAGATTATCTGCAAAAAATTTAAAGAGAAAACCTTTGGAACACCAAACATAAATGGATTAGACGATATACAGATGCTGTAGATCAGAAATTAGCCAGAACGGCAATAACTTTAAAAATACCAGACATGAAAAAGGCGCAAATTGTTATAGGATTAGGTTTCGGAGATGAAGGAAAAGGAATCACTACAGATTTTTTGGCTCAGCAAAATCCTGGGTCTGTGGTGATCAGATTCTCAGGAGGTCAGCAGGCTGCTCATACCGTGATGATGGATGGCAGAAAACATGTTCACTCAAGTTTTGCGAGTGGAGCCCTTCGTGGATTACCTTCTTATTTTACCGAACATTGCACGATTCATCCCGTGTTTCTATTGAATGAAAGAGAAGAATTAAAAGCAAAAAATGGAAATACGGAGCTTCATATTCATCCCTTAGCCAAGGTAACGACGCCTTTTGATGTCTGGCAAAACAGAACCAATTCCCAAAACCTGGAACATGGAACCTGTGGAAAAGGAGTAGGAGCTACCATGAAAAGAAATGAAAGCCCTTACAAACTATTTGCTATAGATCTTATTGCTCCAAAGGAAATGCTGATGGAAAAACTGAAAGGAATTGCGTATTACTATGGTTTTATGGAAGAAGATCAAATCAATGAAAAAATCACTCCTTTTTTAGAAGCTATTGAGCAAATAGAATGGAAAATAGATGATTATAGCTATTTAAGCTCGTTTGAAAACCTCATTTTTGAAGGCAGCCAGGGAATTTTATTAGATATGGATCATGGGGTTTTTCCAAATGTAACCTATGCTCATACCAGTTCAAAGAATGCTTATGAGATTTGTAAGAAACTTCATCTTGAGGATATTGAAATGTATTATGTGACCAGAAGCTATGCAACTCGCCACGGAAACGGATGGATGAGTAATGAAAAAGAGCCGCATCTGAGAAATAATGAAGAAGAAACCTGTACCTTTAATGAGTATCAGAAAGAGCTGAGATT
The DNA here is from genome assembly GCF_030409875.1 of Chryseobacterium tructae. Taxonomy (NCBI): domain Bacteria; kingdom Pseudomonadati; phylum Bacteroidota; class Flavobacteriia; order Flavobacteriales; family Weeksellaceae; genus Chryseobacterium; species Chryseobacterium tructae. Next base: position 713,345 of record NZ_JAUFQR010000003.1, read on the forward strand.
CGGAGGGTTAGATTATAAACTGTTGAATTATGCTTTGAAACTAGATGGAGCTTATGTCAGCCCAACAAAAAAGAATCTGGTGATAACATGCCTGGATCAGTTGGATGAGGAGTTTGAATTTGATCAGCTGGAAATGAAATTTGATACCATTTTCGGATCTTATTCTCCTTATTCAAAAGATTTTAAAAAGCTTTTTTAATACCTTCAGATAAAGGGTTTATATTTAAGGGAGCAATAGAATGATGAGTTAAATGATTAGAATGAGATGAAAGAATTTGAAATAAGAGCAGATTATACCCGTGACACAATTGTTGTATATCAGTCTTATAATAAGGCTATTGCTAAAGCTGCGGTAGAAAATCAGAAGTTTAGTGCTCCTTTTTCATTCAGCAGAATGACATGGATTAAACCTTCTTTTCTTTGGATGATGGAACGTAGCAATTACGGACAAAAATCCAATCAGGAATGTACTCTTGCCATCCATATTAAAAGAGAAGCATGGGAAAAAGCACTGGAACTGGCGATTTTAACCTCTCCTGAAAAAAGAGTATATCCCAATCCAAAAGCCTGGGAAGAAGCATTTGAAAATGCAAAAGTCTATGTACAATGGGATCCGGAAAGAAATATCAAAGGAAACAAGCTGGAATATCGCTCCATTCAGGTGGGAATCAGTCGTTATCTGATAGAAGAATTTAATGAAGACTGGATCGTAAAAATAGAAGATTATTCCCCTTTGGTAAAAAAGATATTGAATCTTACCAAGCAGGGAGAATATGATAAGGCAAAAAAACTATTACCAACAGAAAAAATATATCCGTTATCCAAAGAAATAGCCCGAAGGATAGGATAAGAACTATAAGATTAACAAAATGAAAACAACAAGATTGTACAGACCGGTAGGAGAAAAGGAAATGGTTCTTATTATCGAGAACGGATATCAAAAATTTCCTCCAAGACTAGAATGGCAGCCCATCTTTTACCCGGTTCTGGATGAAGACTATGCCTCAGAAATTGCTGAGAAATGGAATACAAGAGATGAGTTTGGAAATTATCTTGGTTTTGTTACCCGTTTTGAAGTGCTGGAAGAAGTAGCCAATCAGTATCCGGCGCAGAATGTAGGAGCCAGAAACCATAATGAATTGTGGGTTCCTTCAGAAGAGCTCGACACCTTCAATAAGGCTATCATTGGAAATATTGAGGTCATCAAAGTATTTGTAGGAAACGATTTTAAAGAATCAGCAAGTAAAGACATAGATAATCTGATAAGTGCTTTAAAAATAACCACCATGAATCCATAGGATTGTAAAATCATTCGTGTATTCGTGGCCAAAAAAGAATTAAATAAATCATGCCACGAATGCACGAATAAAAAGCATAATGCAATCATTATCAGGTTTAAAATAATCCATAAACCTTATAAAAATTAGTGTATTCGTGGCCAAAAAAGAATTAAATGAATCATGCCACGAATGCACGAATAAAAAGGATAATGCAATCATTATCAGGTTTAAAATAATCCATAAACCTTATAAAAAAATTAGTGTATTCGTGGCTCAAAAAAAAGAATCATGACCAATAAAGGAATGGCAAAAGATACCTTGGATATCCTGGCCAGAAAATATTATATAAATACAGAAAACGAAAAAATAGATATAGCAAAAGAGCTGGAAATCAGTAAAAAAGGAACCTTGCTTTTTACTCCGGAACAACTTTCTGAAATGACAGTTGCTTCAATGCCGGAAGTTCATTTTGAAACTCAATTTGAAACCTGGCGTTGCAGTTCACTAAAAGCTATTTTAGAAGTAGTTAAAGAAGAAGATCCGGAAAAGATCATGTGTCTGAACTTTGCCTCAGCAAAAAATCCGGGTGGTGGATTTGTCAATGGAGCAGAAGCACAGGAAGAAAGCTTAGCAAGAACTTCTGCATTGTATGAAACTCTGTTAATGGCAGAAGATTATTACACATTGCATCGCAGTATGACCTCTTGCTTTTACACAGATACCATGATTTACAGTCCAAAAGTTCCTGTTTTCAGGAAGGATAAAGGAGAATTGCTGGAAAAACCTGTAATGTGTAATTTCATTACTTCTCCAGCGGTGAATGCGGGTGTTGTAAAACGACAGGAATCTCATAGAGAAAACGAGATATTAGGAGCAATGGATATCAGAATGGATAAGATGCTTGCACTAGCCTTACATCAGGGAAATGAAACCTTAATTTTAGGAGCCTGGGGCTGTGGAGTATTCAAAAATGATCCGAAAGAGATTGCCGGTTTGTTCAAAAAATATCTCAAGGGAAAATACAAGAACAAATTTAAAAGAGTGGTTTTTGCAGTACTCACAAAGAAAGAAGAGATGCTGAAACCATTTGAAGAAATACAATGAAACTTAAAGTAAAAAAATATAAAGAACAGCTTCAGGATTGGCCTCAAAAAGGGTATCATATTATGGCACAATATGACGACCAGACGATTGTTGTTTATCAGTCATATAAAAAATCTATAGGCGAATTTGCTGTTAAAAATCAATATTTTGGAGGTGGATTCAGTCTGGAAAGGATGACATGGATAAAACCCAATTTCCTTTGGATGATGTATCGTAATGGCTGGGGAACGAAAGAAGGGCAAGAATGCGTACTGGCAATACATTTAAAATTAAACGCCTTCAAAAGATATCTTGAAAATGCGATCATTTCTACCTATAATGATAATCTTGGAATCTCCAGAGAAGAATGGCAGGATCAGATAAAAGAATCTTCTGTAAGGCTTCAATGGGATCCGGATCATGATCCTTTTGGAAATAAATTGGAAAGAAGAGCCATACAGATTGGTTTGAGGAATGAGTTTACCCGTTCTTTTGCTAAAGAAGATGTTATTTTAATTGAAAATATTTCAGATTTTGTAAAGGAACAGTATCAGTTTGTTCTGAATAATGATTTAGATCAGCTTATTACTCCAGAAGAAAGGCCACTGTTATTTGATGATGAGATTCTGAATGAGAAATTGAATTTAAAGTAGTTTATTTTCTTTAAAATAGTTGATTAATACCTGTTGAAAAATATGAAAATTGAAGTCATAAAAGGAGATATCACAAAGATTCAAGCAGATGTAATTGTCAATGCTGCTAACTCTTCTTTACTGGGAGGGGGTGGTGTAGACGGAGCTATTCATCGCGCAGGAGGATCACAAATTCTGGAAGAATGTAGAGCGATTAGAAACAGACAGGGAAAGTGTAATACAGGAGAAGCCGTAATAACAACAGCAGGAAAGTTACCTGCAAAATATGTGATTCATACCGTAGGACCAGTCTGGAACGGAGATGAAGAAAAGGGCTCTCAACTTTTGTCAGACTGCTATAAGAACTCTTTAAAGTTGGCGGAAAACCTGGACGTTAAAATCATTGCTTTCCCAAATATCAGTACAGGAATTTATAAGTTCCCGAAAGAATTGGCTGGACAGATTGCAATCAATGAAGTAAGAAAATTTCAGTCAGATAATATAGAGAAAGTTATTTTTGTCTGTTTTGATGAAGAGAATGAAGACATTTATAAAAAGCTTTTAAAGTCTCCTCTTTAGAATCAATTATATTCGTGCATTAGTGGCTAAAAGACACAGTGTACAAAACAAAAATTTAAAACCAATGAAAAAACTAACCATATTAAGCGGTGCGGGAATCAGTGCCGAAAGCGGAATACAAACTTTCAGAGACGGAGATGGCCTCTGGGAAAACCATAATGTAGCAGACGTAGCCAGTCCGGAAGGATGGAGGAAAGACAGAGCCTTGGTATTGGAATTTTACAACCAGAGAAGAAGACAGCTTCATGAAGTAGAACCTAATGAAGCCCACAAACTAGTGGCAGAGCTGGAAAAATATTTTGATGTTCAGATCATTACCCAAAATATTGATGATCTGCATGAAAGAGCCGGTTCCAATAAGATCCTTCACATCCACGGAGAATTGTTCAAATCATGCTCATGCAATAATAAAAAGTTGATTTACGAACAAAAGGAGGACATTAAGATAGGAGATAAAGCAGATGATGGAGCACAATTGAGACCATTTATCGTTTGGTTTGGGGAAGATGTTCCTTTATACAAGGATGCCAGAGAAATGGTGAAAGATTCAGATATTTTAGTGGTGATCGGAACTTCGTTGCAAGTATATCCTGCAGCTGGTTTGATTCACGATATCAAGGATGATTGTCTTTTAATTGTTATCAACCCTAATGAAACAGGATTTGGTTACGGACAAAGAGCAGTAGTGATGAAAGAAACGGCCACACAGGGCATGAAACTGCTGTTCGATAAACTGATAAACCTTGCGTAATGAAAAATAAAGTAAAGGCGGGAATTATGGGAGTATGCATCGGGGACGCGCTTGGTGTTCCGGTGGAGTTTAAAGATAGAGAATATCTGAAAAGGTTTCCTGTTACAGAAATGCAGGAATTCGGCTCGCATAATCAACCCAAAGGAACCTGGAGTGATGATAGCTCTCTAACGCTCTGCCTTGCTGAAGAACTCGTAAAAGGCTATGATCTGGAAAAGATTGGGCAAAGCTTTGTAAAATGGGTTAAATATGGTCACTGGACTGCCCACGGAAGACTTTTCGATATTGGAGGAACTACAAAGGAAGCTATTACAAGACTAATCAAAGGAGAAAGTGCTCGGTTTTCAGGAAATATTTTTGAAGAAGATAACGGAAACGGATCTTTGATGAGAATTCTTCCGCTAGCTTTTTATCTGGAAAATGAAAAGGATATTGAGAAGCTATATCTAACCGTAAAAGAAGTCTCCTCAATCACTCATGGACACTTCAGATCTGTTTTTGCCTGTTTTATCTATGTGATTTTTGCCATTCAGTTAATAAAAGGAAAAAATAAAACGGAAGCATATACGCATATACAAGAGGTAGCCCTGGAATATTCAGAAAAACAATGGTTTAGCTTAAATGAGATTGAACTTTTTCAAAAGATTTTAAACAATGATATTTCAGGGTATTCCGAAGACGAAATAAGAGGGAGTGGTTATGTTCTTCATAGTCTGGAAGCCTCTTTATGGTGTTTTTTAAACTCGGAAAGTTATTCAGAAGCAGTATTGAAGGCGGTAAATCTGGGCGAAGATACAGACACAACCGCAGCCATTACAGGAGGATTGGCAGGAATCTATTATGGATTTGAAAATATCCCTCAGGAATGGATTAACGAACTGGTGAGAAAAGATGATATTGAAAAGTTATGTGAAAAGCTAAGCCATAAATACCCTGTAATCTAATGAAATCTTTCTTAAAAGCCCTTTTTAACATGTTTTCCAAATACGACCCTGAGGATATCTTTCTCAGTACCCCTTTGCAACAATATAAAGGAAGAATAGAAATTAATAAAGTATTAGAATTAGGAAATTGCCGTGTTCATTTTTCGCCGGATTATTTATTTCAGACACCGGATGAGGTATTGAAAATTTTAAAGGATCAGTCATTACTCTGGATAGATAATCAAAATAGTTTGCTGGGTTTTACAGATCAAAAGAGAACTTTATTAATTCCGTTGAATAAGATCAATGGAATAGAAATTCAAAATATGTTGAAAGGAAGAGGGCCAGCAGAAGCTGGGTTATGGGTTTATTTGTACGAAAAATCATTTGTAACGCTTGCAATATCACCAGAGATCTATTATTTCGATCAATATGCAGATGAGATCACCAAAACAACAGGATTTGCAGTCACATTTTCCCCGGAATTTTATAATGCTTAATTAAAACAAAAACCAATGAACGAAATAGAAACAAAAAGAATAAGTAAATTTTTAAGCCTTATTTTGAGGCATCAACCCGAGACGATCGGATTAAAACTGGATGAAAACGGGTGGGCTGATGTAGAAGAGCTAAGGACAAAATCAGCGAAAAAGAGAGTATATTTTTCTTTTGAAGAATTAGATGAGGTCGTAGAAACCAATAATAAAAAAAGATTTGCCTTTAATGATGATAAAACCAAGATCAGAGCAAGTCAGGGACATTCTATCGATATAGATTTAGCCTTGAAAGCAGTACAACCTCCTGAGTTTTTATACCACGGAACAGCTGAAGCCAATATTTCTTCTATTTTAGAAAAAGGAATTGAAAAAAGAACCCGCCAGCATGTGCACTTAAGTGCTGATAAAGAGACTGCTACGAAAGTGGGAATGAGACATGGTAAACCTGTAATCCTGACGATCAGAACCGGAAAGATGGATGAGGATGGATTATCCTTTTTTCAATCTGCCAATGGAGTATGGCTAACGGAATTTATAGACCCGAAATACATTTCAAAGTAATAAATAACAGTGTTGAACTGAAAGAGCCATTATTAAAGATAATGGCTTATCTTTTCACCAACGAAAGCAAACCATGAGCAGAACATTAGTAATAGGAGATATTCACGGAGGATTTAAAGCGCTACGGCAGGTACTTGAAAGAGCAAAGGTTACCCAAAATGATAAGCTGATCTTTTTAGGAGATTATGTAGATGGCTGGAGCGAGTCTTACCAGGTTATTCAGTATTTAATAGAACTTTCTGAAAGCCAAGAATGTATTTTTATCAAAGGAAATCATGACGTCTGGTGCGAAGATTGGTTAGCCCGTGGAGAAGGGCCTGGTGTCTGGCTTTCCAATGGTGGAAAAAGTACGGTAGATAGTTATGAAAACTATTCTAATGAAGACCAGGAAATTCACCTTGAATTTTTCCAACGCATGAAAAGTTATCATGTGGATGATCAGAACCGACTGTTTATTCATGCAGGATATTCTTCCATGCATGGCCCCGAAAAAGAAGTGTATTCCAGCAATTACCGTTGGGACAGAACTTTGTGGGAAACGGCTGTGGCAATGGATAAGACGCTGGAAAAGCATTCCGTATTATATCCTAAAAGGCTTCTTCTTTACAAAGAAATATTTATCGGACATACTCCAACGCTGTATATTGGAAGTAAAACCCCAGCGAATAAAGCTAATATCTGGAATATGGATACCGGAGCCGCATTTACAGGTGCATTATCCATTATGGATATTGAAACCAACGAATTCTGGCAAAGTGATGCTCTTCCTACTTTATATCCTAATGAAAAGGGGCGGAATGCTGATATGCTAAGTAAATGATATGCAGATTCATATACTAAACTTTAAATTTGTTGATTCTACAATCTGTTAGCTATCTTTCTATTAAGAAATTATTATTTTCATGAAGTATAACCACTTTTCAAACTTAATAATTCTTTCTCTTTTACTTATAAAGTATTATTATTTGAATAGTTAAAGTTTATTTTTCTATGGTTTTTTTATTTAAATTGGTATTGCCAAATATTTAAATATAATTAATTATGAAAGAAAAATTTATGACTAAGGTCAGTATTTTGCTGACCTTATGTGTGTTCTCATTTTCATTTGCCATTGAAAAACTCTCTTTTGAAAAAATCAAAATTTATGAAGATCTTACAGTAACAGGTACTTTTGTAACAAGTAAGATCAACAAAAGTATTCAAGGGATAGAATATGAAACCTTTTTGACGAAAGATAGCCAAGGAAAAATTGCCAGACTGGATATTGCGATTCTTCGTAATGAAAGTACTATGAGCACGGACGAATTTATAAGCGACTTAAAGATGAAGGTTGCAACAATGCTTGATCCTATTAAAGCTCCTTATACAGACGAAGGAAGAGAAATAATCTTTAAGATAGTTGAAAAATGCTATGAAAGATATGTAAATACCCATACAAGCATGCATCTGTGTATAGCCTTTGAAGGTAAAGCATCTATGCTTTGTGTAGCTAATGGGGCTAATGTTGGTCGTTATGGCAACATCAATGAGGCAGTCAATCGATTGGAGGTGGATAAGTGTACATTCTTCATACTTCCATAACATAGAAAACTCTAAGTAATAAACACTGTTTTCAGTTATATTATCATTATTTGTAAGGAATAATATTCAATATAAGATAAACCTTATAGGCTTCCAAAACCTATAAGGTTTTTATTGTTTTAAACCACATCAAACCATCTCATTTTACTATTTTTCTTTTCTGCTCCAACGATATTACCTAATTTTAAATCCTGAAAATTATGTTAACAATGAAACTGAAATACCTGCTGCTTACCCTAAGTTCTTCCTTGTTATTTGGACAAAAGACATTTCAGACTCCTTTTGAAAAAGGAAATGGTAATCAAACCGTTACTTATGATGAAATGAATGCCTATTACCAGGATTTAGCTAAAAACTTTAGTACCATTCAATACCTTAAAAAGGGAGAAGATGACAACGGAAAACCCATTTATGTAGTGGTTTACAATCCTTTTCCTGAAAAAGATCCTGAAAAACTGAGAAAAGATAAAGCCATTCTCTTTGTCAACAACGGAATTCATCCGGGTGAACCGGACGGTATTGATGCGACCATGATGCTGATGAGAGATTTGGCAACAAAGAAAATTAAAACACCACAAAACTTTATTATTGCTGCTATTTCTGCCTATAATATCAGTGGTATGCTGAACAGAGGATCTCATTCCAGAGCCAATCAAAATGGCCCGGAACAATACGGATTCAGAGGAAATGCCAGGAATTATGATCTGAACAGGGATTTCATCAAAGCAGATTCTAAAAATGCCAGAAGCTTTCAGGAAATCTACCAATGGCTGAAACCAGACGTTTTCATTGATAATCATGTCAGCAATGGAGCAGATTATCAATATACCTTTACCTATATCTCAACTTTTAAAGAGCGTTTAGGAAATACATTAGGAGCTTATTTTTATAATGATTATCAGGCTAAAAACCTTGAGGAGATGAAGAAATTGGGATATGAAAGTACTCCGTATGTTAACATTCATGGTGATATTCCTGAAGTTGGTTTTGCTTCTTTTGAAGATTCCCCAAGATATTCCACGGGATACACTACCTTATTCAATTCCTTGGGAACCGTTCCGGAAACCCATATGCTGAAGCCTTATGATAAAAGAGTAGATGCTACTTACAAATACATGTTGGTGAATCTACAGAATCTCGATAAAGAGTATCAGAAAATAAAGCAGCTTCGTCTGGAAAACCTTAAACAATATCAGGCAGGAAAGCAGTATGGTATTCGTTGGAAAATAGATTCTACTCAATACACGACGATGGATTTTAAAGGCTATGAGGGAAAATATAAGCCGAGTGAAGTTTCTGGGAAACCAAGATTGTACTATGACAGAAATAAACCTTTTACCAAAAATATAAAACTTTTTACCACAGCGGTTCCCACGGGATATATTACCATTCCTAAGTATTATGTCATTCCACAATCGCAATACAGGGTACTTGAAGAATTTAAAAGAAACGGAATTCAAATGAAGCCAATTCAGAAAGATAGTACCATAGCCGTAGAATCCTATAAGATCAAAGACTTTAAAACCGTAAAGAACCCTTACGAAGGACATTATCTGCATTTTGAAACCACAGTAGATCCTTCCAAAAAGAACCAAGCATTTATGGCAGGAGATTATATAGTATCTACTCATCAACCAGGAGTTAAATATATTATAGAAACTCTTGAGCCCGAAGCATTGGATTCATTTTTTAACTGGAATTTTTTCGATGGGATTCTGGCTCAGAAAGAATATTATTCAGCCTATATCTTTGAAGATACCGCTGCCGAGCTGCTGAAAAAAGATGAAAAGTTGAAAGCTGCCTTTGAAACCGCTAAAAAATCAGACAAAAAACTATCTGAAGATGGAGAAGCTCAATTAGATTGGGTCTACAGGCACTCTCCTTACTTTGAAGAGAAAACATTCAGACAGTATCCGGTATATAGAATTTTGTAAATAATTGAAAATAAAATAATAAGCTAAAAAAAGACGTTTCATTTGAAACGTCTTTTTTATTTATCTTGGTAAGCCTCTTTTTAAAGCAATTTCAGCTCTTTTAATGGCCATCTTCTCCTTCCAGTCCATATATTGCCTTTTGAAATTAGACTTCATGATGTCATCAAATTTACGCTGTACGGTAAGATTCCATAAAGAATGTGCTTTCACAGCCCATGACTTATCCCAGGCTCTTAGTGAGATAGAGAAAGATCCATCCAAATACTTCATCCAATGCCACCATCCTGTAGGCATAAATAATGTATCTCCATGCTCAAGGAAGCATTCAATACCTTCTACACCATCCAGTGCCGGGAACTTTGTGAAATCAGGATTTTCAATATCATAATCCTCCAAAGCATAAGTAGCATAAGGAATCTGGTACAATCTTTCACGCCATTTATAATCAAAAAGAAGAATATGCTTTCTTCCGTTGAAATGGGTATGGAAAATATGCGCCATATCTATATCGAAATGTAAGAAGGTCACAGAACCTTTTCCACCAAAGAACATATTCGGATATTTATCAAGGAATCCTCCCATAAGTTCTTTAGGCGAAATATAATCTTCCAGAAGTTTCGGGGCGTATTTTATCGGATCAAACAGGAAAATTCTAAGATCAGTAGGCTCTCTCTGAATAAGGTCTATATAATCTCCGAATTTCATTTTTGCTGCAGAAGAATTGATGGGAGCAGAAGGATCTGCCTTTGAACTGTCATATAACGGGACCTCCACATCTCCTACAACCTCCTTCATATATTCCATCGTCCATTTTTGGTAAGCAGGCCACTTTTTTGCCATATTTTTGATGACAACGGGCCTTCTTGGCTTTAGATATTTTTCGTAGAATTCCTCTTTAGAAATATCATCTACAACATCTATAGGCTTTAAAATAATTCCCATTTTGTAAATTTTATGTTACAAAATTATTAAATAAATATTTACGAACGTGTGTTTAAATTTTTTTTTAACTATGTCTCATATTTAATTTTATTATTTAGTCTAAATAAAAATATTAATATTTTAAAATTGATGTTAAAACGTCTATTTTTTTACAAAAAAACACAAAAAATACCCTGCAATAGAATTACAGGGCAAAAACACAAAATAGATGAATAAAAATCCATTCTGATACGAAGATATTATTTTTATTTCACTGACACTTTTTGCAAAAAGAGGATAAATTAAAGGATAAAAGATCGTTACATGATTACAATTCAATAAATAGGGATATATTTTTAAATTTAAATTTTAAAAACGAATGCCCCCAAGAATAATTTTTATTTTTTTAAAAAAAAGAACTTTTTTTATGTTTTATTCAACATGTTGAAATTGAGAGTATTAAATTTTAATTATTCAATCTGTAGTGATTTTAGCTATGATCATTACAACGTTGCTTTTTCTTATCCATGAGATTTAACCTTTATAACGAAAATATATCTTTAAAGAAAGTGTAACGAAAAACTACAATGATTAACTAATTAATCAAATAGTGAATATGAAAAAAAATATTTCCTTATTTCTGATGCTCTTCATGACAGTGTTCATCTTTGCTCAGAAAACAATTTCCGGAAAAATTACGGATGATGATGGGATAGGGATACCAAGTGCGAGTGTCACCATCGAAGAACCCGGTAAAGATGCCATTCTTGCCTATGGAATTACCAATTCCAAAGGAGAATATAAGGTTACTTTACCTCTCCGGAATCCAATGTAGATCTTAAAGTAAAAGCGTTTAATCAAAAACCTCTTACCAAGCAGATCAGCAACAGCGATCAGACCCTGAATTTTAAAATGCAATCTGAAGCTACAGAAATTAAGGAAGTTCAGCTAAAAACCAAAATGATCACTGCAAAAGGGGATACCATTTCCTACGATCTTAAAGCATTTAATAGTAAGAATGACAGAACATTAGCTGATGTAATGAAGAAATTCCGGGGATTGAAGTGAATACAGACGGCACGATTCTTTATCAGGGAAATGCAATCAATAAATTCTACGTTAACGGAAAAGATCTTATGGAAGGCGGCTATGGTACGATCAACAATTCTTTGCCCAAAGACGCTGTACAAAAAGTAGAAGTTCTTGAAAATCACCAGCCAGTAAAGATCCTTCAAGATAAAGTACCTTCAGATCAAGCAGCGATCAATATCAAACTGAAGAATTCTGTAACGATGACGGGTCGTGGTGAAGTAGGAACAGGCTTTGGAGAACCATGGCTTTGGAATGTAAAGCTTACGCCTATGTTTTTCGGACAGAAAAGCCAGTGGGTAGTCAATTACAAAACCAATAATATGGGCGAGCAGGTGGAAAATGAAGGAAATATTCTGGCCTTTGGAAATAGCTGGGAAGGAAGAAGGGGTAATGTTTCTCAAAATAATTGGTTAAGTGTTGAAAATGCTGAGACACCCAATCTTCCGGTAAAAAGATATCTATTGAACAGTGTGCACTATCTTTCTGCCAATTACCTTACCAATATTGATAAGAAAAAAGAATGGGAACTTAAAGCCAACGCTAATTATACAAATAACGCGGTGGAAAGAGAATCAAATACTTCCACTACGGATATTCAACAAGGAACAAAGTATAATACGAGGTTTTTGAATCATTTTTATACGGATAAATTAAAAGGAGAATTAATCTTTACTAAAAATGCAAAAAAGGGATTCTTCAAAAATACAACTACATTTTCTCAGTTTTGGAACGCAGACAGAGCCTTTGCAGAGAGAAATGACAAAACAGGATATAGATTTGGGAATGAGGCGCTAGAGTCTCCAACGTCATCATTCCAGAACTCCTTGAGTACGATCATCCCCTGGAAAGAAAAAATGGTAAACTTTAAATCTTATGTCAGTTATCAGGATGATAAACAGGTATTGGAAATTACACCAGCAGATTATTTAAAGTTTCCTTACAAAGCCCCGGATAGTACAAAATTTTCAACCATTCAATTTACTCCGGGAAGTTCAGTTTTACAGAGTTTTAGAATTAAAAGCTTAGATACATCGCATTCTGCAAATATTAGTTTTTCTACGAAGGGATGGACATTTACGCCGCAAGTTGGAATTGACTTTTCTTCAGATAAATTAACCACCGATTTTTATGGAATTACTAATAATAATCAACCAGATTTCACTAGCCCAGCTTACGAAAACAATTTGAAATTTACTAGAGTTAACCCATCTGCTTCCGTTGGAATTAATTATAAATCAGAATCATGGAGTCTATTTTCTAGTTTCCCGGTTAATTTTAATAATATAAAAGCTGAAGATGAATTCAGAAATGTTTCAAAGTCTTTAAATAAAGTAACCTTTACACCTAATATTTTTGCACAATATTCCTTTGCATCTTTCTTCAAAGCAAGTATGAGCGGAGGAATCACCAATAATTTTGGAGATATACAAACCGCATATGCAGGATATATTTTGACAAGTCCGGGAGGATTTAATGTAATGAATCCTAAAAATCCAATACCTGAGACAACCACGAAAAATGGGGGAGTTCGATTGGAGTACAGAAACCCGCTTAATAATCTCTTCTTTAATGTAGGGTATAGATTAAGTGATGCTAAAAACAATTTATTGGCATCAAGTGTTGTCAATGAGTTAGGATTCAGTGTAATTGAATATATCGAACGTGAAAACAAAAGAACAAGCAATAGCTATTATGCAGAAATTGGCAAGTATTTTCCAAAATTTAAAACCAATGCTTCTTTTAACTTCACGAATAGTTTATCAAAATCACAGTTGATAAGAAATGCGGATTTAATTGATAATAAAACCGATGCAAATACACTAGGATTTAAATTTAATAATACTTATTTCTCATGGATGAGTGTAGACTTTAATGCTACTAAAACCTGGAGTAAGCAATCAAATGCTTATCTGACGGGAAACTTAGGAAAAGTTGAAGGCTATACACACAATTTAAATGTATTCTTCTATCCTTTGGAAGGTCATACGCTTGGTTTCTATTGGGATCAGATCAATTCAAAATTGGGGGACACAAAATTCAACAATGGATTTTTTGACGTATCCTATCAGTTCAGCTGGACTAAGAAAAAAGTTGATTTCGAACTAAAATGGATGAATATTGCAGACAGAAAAGTGTTTGAAAAAGTGAGCGTAAAAGATGCAACGATTGAGCAAACAACAATGCAGCTCCGTCCTAGTCAGGTAATGCTTACCGTAAAATTCAACTTTAAATAAATAAAAAAACCAATCCGAACGGATTGGTTTTTTGTTGAGATATATAAAAGATTTAAAAGGCTTGATGATCTGCAGAAGGGCCATAGCTTCCCGGTAAAGGAATATCATTGATTCTGTAATAAACACCCAATTGTGCCCTGTGATGAGTGATTTGGTTTAACGCATGACGAATAGACTCATATTTAGACCATTTTGCTAATTCCTGGCCGTTGTTTTTTAATGCCCAGCTGGCATTAAGATCATTTTCTTGAGCCTTTTCAAGAGCCTCTTTCCCGGATTTAAAATTCTGATCAAGGGTTTGGAGAAGATCCTCACGGGTAAAAATTTGTTTAGGCTGATAATCCCCATTGGCAAAATCAAGCTCCGAAGTAGTGAGCATGGTATTTGGCCATTCAAAAATTTCTGCGATGTGTGTGGCGAGTGGCAACATTTTCATGCTTTTTTCATGAGGAGCATAGTCATTTTTTTCGTCAGGATAAGTTTCAAAGAATTTTCTGGTCGTCTGATATTCAGCTTCCAGCTCATTTTTAAATTGTGATAAAGTATCCATAATATTTTGTTTTTGAGAAACTTAAAGGTAAAACTTTTACCGCTGAAAATGTTGTAAGAGAATCATAATTTTTTGCCACCGCCTCTATTTTTTTGTACAAATTATTATTCATTTACTATTCGCTTTCATTCTAATCCTCCTCATTCTGTTTTTTGTAGAAAAATAAATTGAAAAAAACTGTAACAAATTATCAATCGTGATTACTAATTAATAAAATCGAGAAATGAAAAAGCTATTTTCAGTATTTCTTATTGCACTTTTTGCCTTTGCCAACGCTCAGGATGGTAAAGAAACGGCTAACCGATTCTTTTATGAATTGACTTTTAAGCCGAAGAAAGATTCCGCGAAGTTGGATAAGGTAATTACCATTCTGGATATTACGGATAAAAACAGATCCATTTATCAGGATTATACCATTATTTCACAAGATTCTATCATGAAAGTGGAAATAGAAGCAATGAAAAAAGCAGGGATCATGAAAGACCTTTCAAAGTCTTTAAAAGCTCCAAAGATTACCTCAAAAGTATATAAGTTTTATCCGGGGATGAAAATTCAATATGTCGATAAAGTGGCTAATGGTTTTACGCCTACCACTATTGGATATAGTGAAGACTTAAAGTTCAATTGGAACATTCTCAGCGATAAGCAAAAAATTGGGGAGTATAATGCTCAAAAAGCAACTACTGAATTTGGCGGAAGAACTTGGACAGCCTGGTTTAGCACAGATATTCCTTTTCAGGATGGTCCCTATAAATTCTATGGATTACCAGGGCTTATTGTAAAGATTGAAGATGCCGACAAAAACTATTCCTGGATATTACAAGGAAATAAAAAAGTAAAAGACTATACAGAACTTTCTTATGCTGACAATCTTATGAATGTCTCAGCCAAAGTGAACGAACTGTCAAGAGAAAAATTTGAAAAAACATTCAGTGATTTCAAGAAAGACCCATTTGCTTCCGTACGTCCAATGATGACACAGGAAATGATGTCGAAATCAATTCCAGGTATGGACGGAACAATTGGCGACATGATGAAAAAGCAGGAAAAGCATTACAAAGACTTTTATAATGCTAATGATAACCCTATCGAAAAAGGACAGCCTTCTTCAGCTCAAAAGAAAAAATAAGCATTCATATCAACTAAATTATATTCCGAATCAACCCAGGTACAGCAATGTGTTTGGGTTGATTTTTTTATAGGCTAAACGTTATTTAGATTAAATTTAAATAGCGTATATTTGCACTACTAAAAAATTAGGGCTTTGAAAGAGAAAGAATTACATAAATTAAGTGGATTTCCCAAAAATAAAATGGGAAAGATATTGGGATATGATAATGACCATCTGAAAATGCCTAATAAAATCATTGAAATGGGGCTCCTTCCGGAGACTGTTTTCAGGATTTTGTACCAGGCTCCATTTAATGGACCGATGTATGTGGAGTTTGGAGCAGAGAAAAGCCGGATTGCTCTTCGTGAGGAAGAAGGAGATTATATCATTGTTGAAGAATTGAATTAATGCAGGCAAACAAGAAAAAACAGATACTTTTAGTTGGGAATCCGAATGTAGGAAAATCAACGGTTTTTAATGCACTTTGTAACAAAAAGCAGAAAACCGGAAATTATGCTGGTGTTACCGTTGCAAGCCATTCGGGAAACTATACCTATAAAAATGAAGATGTTGAAGTCATTGACCTTCCGGGTTCTTACAGCGTGTATCCGAGCTCAGAGGACGAGGCTATTTTTTCAAAATACCTTATTGATGAGCAGGAGAACTATGCAGGAGTTGTTTATATTCTTGAAGCATTAAGTTTAAAAAGAGGGCTTCTTTTGTTTCAGCAGATTCAGGATCTAGGGATTCCTATGATTTTGATTGTCAATCAGATTGACCAAGCAGAAAGGAGAGGTATTACAATAGATATTCAAAAATTTTCAGAAGCATTAGGCATTAAGATTATTCAAACCAATGCTAAAGAGCAGATTGGAATCAATGAAGTAAAAGATGCCGTTTTCAATAGCGAATTTGTAAAAACAGATAAAGCTTCCTTTGAAACCCCTAATGAGCACAAAGATTTTCTTCAGAAAATAAAGTCTCACAAAGGTTTTGATAATGAGTATAAAGCTTGGATGAGCATTTCAATGGGAACGGATCTTGGAAAGCTGGAATCTGTAATGAATCAGATCAGTGAATCAGAGTCTAAGAGTCTAGTGCCTAAAAGATTACAAGTTCAGGAAACTGTCCGAAGATATCAAAATGTAGATAAAATACTGGAGAATGTAATTTCTAAAAAACCTCAGTTTAAAGAATTGTTGACAGAGAAACTGGATAAAGTTTTGGTACACAAATTCTGGGGATATGTTGTTTTTATGTTGATTCTATTGGTCATTTTCCAAAGTGTTTTCTTCCTGGCAGAATATCCAATGAACTGGATCGAGAGTTTCTTCTCATGGTTTTCGGCCTTTACAAAAGAACATCTTCCAGATGGACCGGTTAACTCTTTAATTTCAAATGGAATTGTGCCGGGAATTGGAGGGATTGTCGTTTTTGCACCACAAATCGGAATTTTACTGTACTTCCTTTACTTATTGGAAGATTCTGGATATATGGCAAGAGTCGTTTTCCTGATGGATAGGCTTCTTCGTCCTTTTGGACTGAATGGGAAAAGTATAGTTCCTCTGGTGTCGGGAACAGCATGTGCAATTCCGGCTGTTATTTCTACTCGAAACATTGAGAATGTTAAAGAAAGATTGCTGACGATTTTGGTAACACCATTTATGACGTGTTCAGCAAGACTTCCGGTATATAGTATCATCATCGGATTGATTATTTCAGAAGGATCATTTTTAGGAATAAAATATAAAGCTTTGGTGCTAATGGGGATGTATCTGTTAGGATTCTTAGTCGCATTATTTTCTGCAGCTATTCTGAAAAGATTTATTAAAGAAAACGGAAAGACCTATTTGGTAATGGATCTTCCTGCTTATAAAAAACCACTTTTTGGCTATGACTTCAAAATGGTGTTGGGGAAAGTTTGGGACTTCATTACCGGAGCTGGAAAAATAATCTTTATTGTAAGTATTATTATCTGGTTTTTAAGCTATTTCGGCCCTAAACAACAACCTAATGAAATGGTTGCTGCAAATGTTGAACTAGATCACTCTTACCTTGCTAAAATGGGTAAAGGAATAGAACCCGTAATTGCTCCGTTAGGATACGACTGGAAAATGGGAGTAGGAATCCTGACCAGCTTTGTAGCAAGAGAAGTCTTCGTAGGGACCATGTCAACGCTTTACAGCCTTGAAGATGATGCTCCGGAGGTAAAAGTGATCGATAAGATGAGAAGAGATGTAAAACCAAACGGAGAAAAAGTCTTCAGTTTTGCAACAGGAATTTCCGTTCTTCTGTTCTACGCATTTGCAATGCAGTGTGTGTCTACACTTGCAGTAGTCTATAGAGAAACCAAAAGCTGGAAATGGACAGGCTTTCAGGTAGCTATGATGACAGGTTTGGCATATTTTGTGTCGATGATAGTATATCAAATTTTAAAGTAATGGATTCTTCATTAATTTTTCAATACGTACTGATTGCTTTATTAGTAGCATTTGCTTGTTACTCTTTATTCAAAGTGTTTAAAAAGAATTTTGCTCCTAAGAAGTTCAGTTCCAAAAGATCAGGCTGCGATAAAGATTGCGGGTGTTCTTAACATGAATGTCACTGGATAATTGAAAAAAATGTAGTATTTTCATTTTTTTAATTTAAAATATCCAGATTGAGTCTTACAAGAGATGTATTTGTTGTATTGTTTGTCCTGTTGGCTATCCAAGTCAATGCGCAAAGAGATACCACAGACATAAAGTCTTACGCAGATCAGGTAATGATTCGTGCCAATCTGGACACCAATATTGAAAGCTATATTTTTACAGAAGGAGAAAAAGGAAATGAAAAAAAACAGGTTTTCTCCATCAATAATAAAACAAAAGTTTCTTTTTCTATAGATTATAGGATCATAAGTGCTACGATATCCTTTGCACCCCATTTCTTTGCAGGAAATAAAGATAACGACCTGAAAGGGAATAGTTCTTATACCGATTTCAGTGTCAGATTTTTTCCCAACAGACTGATCCAGAACCTGTATTACAAAAACGTCAAAGGCTTTTATATTGAAAATATGAAAGATATCTTTCCCAATTGGAAGGAAGGAGATCCTTATATGCAATTCCCAGACTTAAGAATACAAAGCTTTGGAGGCTCTACCGCCTATATTCTGAATAAAAATTTTTCCGCAAGAAGCATCTACACTCAAGGTGAATGGCAAAAGAAAAGCAGTGGAAGCTGGGTTCCTTTTCTGGATTATGACCTTACCATTTTAAGAAACAAAGTAGAAGATAAGAATGCCAAAGAAACACAGTATAAATTAGGTGCTAATATGGGCTATTTCTACAACTGGGTGCTTGGGAAAAATGTAAATATAGCCCCTTATTTTGCCCTCGGACTTGGAGGGAAATTTTCAACCTATCGCAATGTTTTTGGGGATGATTTGGTAAAGAATGTTCAATACCTGACCCTAAGAATGGAAGGTGGGCTTCATATAGGATATAATACAGACCGTTTTCTATTCGGTGGAAAAATGAATTTCAGTGCCTATGCTTATAATCAAAAAAGAGATCAAACCATACAGAACAATAGTCTGTATGGTTTGCTGTATATTGGCTATCGTTTTGCCCCTCCGAGAGTTGTGAAAGATACGTATGATAAAGTTCAAAAAAAGATTCCTGTTTTATAAGGTCAATGTCTTTTTAAGTATCTTTGTTTCGCATAAATTATTACACTAATCAATAAGAAATAAAACAGAATGTCGTTAATAAAATCTATTTCGGGAATCCGAGGAACCATAGGGGGAAAAGTAAATGATAACTTGACACCATTAGATGTGGTAAAATTCGCTTCCGCATTCGGAACATGGCTTCAGAATAATAAAAATAAAAAAGACTTAACTCTTGTTATCGGAAGAGATGCCAGAATCTCAGGACAAATGGTTTCTTCACTGGTAACAGCAACATTACAGGGATTAGGAATCAATGTAGTAGATTTAGGGCTTTCTACAACCCCTACTGTTGAAATAATGGTTCCTGAGCTTAAAGCAGACGGAGGTATTATTCTTACTGCCTCTCACAATCCAAACAATGGAATGCGCTTAAGCTTTTGAATGAAAAAGGAGAATTCATCACCGGTGAAAATGGAGCAGATGTACTTGCTTTGGCAGAAAGCGAAGACTTCAACTATGCAGAAGTAGATGACCTTGGAAAATATGAAACCAGAGAAGATGCTTTTGATATTCATATTCAACAAATTCTTGATTTACCAATGGTAGATGTTGAGGCCATCAAAGCTAAAAATTTTAAAGTGGTATTGGATGCTGTAAACTCTACAGGAGGAATTGCTATCCCAATGTTATTAGATAAGTTAGGTTGTGAAACCGTTAAATTATATTGTGAACCAACAGGACATTTTCCACACAATCCCGAACCTTTAAAAGAGCATTTGGGAGACATCTGTGAATTGGTGAAAAAAGAAAATGCAGACCTTGGAGTTGTTGTAGATCCGGACGTAGACAGATTAGCCCTGATTGATGAAAAAGGAGAAATGTTCGGTGAAGAATATACATTGGTAGCTGTTGCAGATTACCTGTTAAAGCATAAAAACGGAGCCGCAATTTCTAACCTTTCTTCAAGCCGTGCTTTGAGAGATGTTGCACAATCACACAATTCAGAATACTTTGCAAGTGCAGTAGGAGAAGTGAATGTGGTGACTTTAATGAAAGAGAAGAACGCTGTAATCGGTGGCGAAGGAAACGGAGGTATTATCTATCCGGAACTTCACTACGGAAGAGACTCTTTAGTAGGAGTAGCCTTATTCCTTACCCATTTAGCAAAAGAAAATAAGACGGTTTCTGAATTAAGAGCAGGATATCCAAGCTATTTTATGGGTAAAAAGAAAATAGAACTGACTCCGGAAATTGATGTAGATGCTATTCTAAGCAAAATGGAGAAAGAATATGAAAATGAAGACGTTTCTACAGTAGACGGTGTGAAAATAGATTTTGAAAACAATTGGGTTCACTTAAGAAAATCCAATACAGAACCAATCATCAGAATTTATACGGAAGCAAAATCTCAGGAAGAAGCTGATAAATTAGGAGATGATATCATCGCTAAGATTAAAACTTTAATCTAAATAATATATAAGAACGGACTTGTTCCGTTCTTTTTTTATACCCGGATGTTTGAACATATCAAAAATAGATTTCCCTTTCCCAAAGAGAAATGGAGAAAATTCTTAGGCAGCTTTGAAAGAATAGAAGTTCCTGCTAAAACCCTGCTTTTAAATGAAGGTGAAATTTCCACTAATGCTTTCTATCTGGAAAAAGGAATTGTAAGAGCCTGGTATAATAATGATGGTAAAGACGTTACCTTCCAATTCTTCCTGGAAAATACAATGTTTTCTTCCCTGGAAAGTTTTAAAAAAGGATTACCAAGCATGGTTTCCTTTGAAACGGTGGAACCCTGTGTTTTGTATAAAATTAAAAAACCTGATGTAGAAGCATTTCTGGAAGAGATTTATGAAAATCCTGAAATGAGAACGTTTTTTATGGATGCCCTTTTCGAGAGAACCTTCGACTATATGAAACATTTCTTTTCCTTCATAAAAGATACTCCTCAACAGCGCTATATTCAGCTTACCCAACAAAAACCGGAAATCATTAAGAGAGTCCCCCAGCATTATATTGCTTCCTATTTAGGAATTACAACAGTACACCTCAGTAGAATAAAGGCTAAGATATTGAAAGGGGAGAGTTCTTAGGCTGGAAGAAGGATGCTGGAAGATGGAAGTTCTCACAGACGATATGCAGATGAAGGAACAAATGAATTAGATTTTAACGCAGCCGCAAAGAATTAAAAAATGATGCTCATAAAACGTACGAAAAGGCGTTTCACTTAGCGATGTTCGTCTTCTTAGCTGAGCAAAGCGCCCTTGCGAACGAAAAATAAAACAGCATGATAAAGAACCTAGCGAACCTTGCGTTTTAATCCTTTTCACTAGTACTTACGACTCATATAACTTCCAGCTTCCCTTTTCCAGCTTCCATTCTTCACTAACTGATAACAAATGTTATCGTCCCTCCATTTTCTCCGCCATAATTTTGTATAAAAATTTAAAGTAATGAAAGCAGCAGTCGTATTTGAAAAAGGAAGCGCTCCTCAATATGCAGATTTTCCGGAACCGGAAGTAGCAAATGAAAAAGAAGTCCTAGTAGCTGTAAAGGCAGCATCCATTAAAAATCTGGATAAGGCAAGAGCCAGTGGAAAGCACTATTCTACAGAAAATGAAGTTCATCAGCCAACCGTTGTAGGTTCAGATGGAGTAGGGATGCTCGAAGACGGGACAAAAGTATATTTTTTCAGTAAAAAAGGAACGGTGGCTGAAAAAGCCCTTGCAGATAAGAAAATGATGGTGAAAGTTCCTGACGGACTTGATTTTTCTATTGCAGCAGCACTTCCCAATGCAGTGATGGGATCGGCGATGGCATTAAAATTCAAAGCAGGTATACAACCGGGAAGCGTTGTTCTGGTCAATGGAGCAACCGGAACTACAGGTAGAATAGCGGTTCAGATCGCCAAGGTGTATGGTGCTTCAAAAATTATTGTTACCGGAAGAAATGAAGATTCTTTGCAGGCACTTCGTGAACTGGGAGCAGATGTGGCTGTTTCTTTGCAGCTAAGTGATGAAGGTTTTAAAAAGAAAATCAAAGAAATTCATAATGAAAGTCCTATTGATATTGTCATTGATTATATCTGGGGACACTCTGTGGAAATGATTTTATCAGCCTTTAAAGGAGATGGAACCTTTTCCCATAAAACCAAGTTGATTACAATAGGCGGGATGAGTGGTGATACCATTCAGTTATCATCACAGATTCTCAGAGCAACAGATATTCAGATTTCAGGATCAGGTTTGGGAAGCTGGACGAAAGAAGAGTCAGCATTATTATTTTCAGAAATTATTCCGGAAATGTTTCAGGCTGCCATAGAAGGAAAAATAAAAATAGAGACAGAAGAGGTGGATATAAAAGATATCGAAACTGCTTGGAATAATGAGATACAAACCGGAAAAAGGCTCGTAATAAAAATTTAACCCCAATTTCCATTTTTTTATCCACAATTCTTTTATTGGTTTTCTTTTTTTACTATTTTTATAATAGAAATTTATGAAATGGATATTTCGAAAAAAAGTTGCAACTTTGCATAAATATTTGAATATCAGTTTCAGATATATTATTAATTAATAAAGTTTGCCGAGGTCTGCAAGTAAATTCAGGCATTGGGCCGACGAAGAGGACACTATTGGAAGAGTATTTTGGAAATGAACTTGTAAAAAAGTTCGAAGAAATGATGGAAAACAATGACGAATTCTACTTCGATACCGAGGAGCTGGAAGATATCATTGTTTATTATTTGGAGCTGGGTGATTTTAATTACGCTGATATGGCTGTTAATTATGGGCTTAAGCTTCACCCCAATTCATTAGATATCAAGATCAAAGACTTGAAATTCTTCTGGAGTGGGAAGAATACAATATGGCGAAAGATCTTATCGACGAGCTGAAAGGTTCCTCTATGGAGAATACAGATTTTTTAGTTTGTTACGCCAAGTATTATTCGAACCTGGGTAATCCTAGAAAATCCATTGAAATCTGTAAAAAAGCCCTTACGTTGGAGGAAGAAGAAAATTTCCTTCACAACTTTATTGCGGATGAATATGTAAACCTGGGAGATCCCTTTAACGCTCTTAAACATTACAGAAAAGCACTTAAAGAAGATCCTACCGATGAATATTCGATGGAAAATGCAATGGTGTGTTTCAGTGACTTGAATAAGAGTGAGGAGGCGATTGCCTTTCTTAATGAATATTTAGATGAATTCTCTTATTCCGAAACAGCATGGTTTGAATACGGACAATTCTACTTCAACAGAAAGAACTATGATGAGGCGATAAAAGGATATGACTATCTATTAGCCATCAATTCAAATTCTGTAGGAGTATATGCTAATAAAGCTGCTTGTTATGAAGCGATGGGTCAATATCAGAAAGCAATTGAGACCTATGAAGAAATGCTAGAACTTGAATATACCAAAGCATTTACTTTTTATAAAATCGGATTGTGTAATAAAGCATTAAAACAACCTATTTTAGCTTTAAATTCATTTCAAAAATCGCTCAGAGAAGACCCTCAATTTTATCTGGCGATGATGGAGCAGTCTTATTTATATGAAGAAATGGGCGGTATGTCAGAAGCACTTCATTTTGCTAAAGAAGCAACGCAGTTGAATGAAAATAATCTTGATTATCAAAAGAGATTAGCATTCCTGTTCATTGATTCGGGGAAATTTGAAGAAAGTCTTGCCTGTCTTAAAAAACTGGTAGATGCTGAGCCATCAAGATTTTATAACTGGTATGCCTATTCAGAAGTATTGATGCTTGTAGGGGAATATGAAGAAGCTGTTACTGTTTTAAATGCAGCAATAAGACATCATAACAGAGCTGAGCTATTTTATCAGTTAAGCAACTGTTTTTTCAACCTGAAAGATCAGGATAAAGGAATAGAATCACTTCAGAAAGCTTTAGAACTGGATCCGTCTCTGGTAAAGGATATGCAGAAAAAATATCCTTTCATCAAAGAAGAGGTAAAAAAGGTGAAAGTGAGTAGAGTGAAGAAAAAGAATTAAACGTACTCCAAATAACGAAAAGGCTTGCAGAAATGCAGGCTTTTTTTATTGATAAATGTATTTGTAAGCTTGAAATAGGTATCTGAAAAAGAAAGATATGAATAATTGTTGTTCACTCTATTTAATCTCTTTTTAAGATGGTTTCGAAGTAAGAATTATTAATGACCCGGAATTCAGATTGTGATTACTTTATTTTTAAACGCTAAGAATACGCAAAGGAGTATAAGATTAGATGGATATCTTTTGTGCGTAAGGGCACTCCGTTCAGCAAAGAATGCGAACATCGCTAAGTAAAACGCCAACATTTTATAAACAACATTTTTTAAATTCTCTGCGAACTCTGTGTTAAAATAAAATTGATTAGAAAATAATCAGTGAATTATACAACCAAAATAAACTTCCAGCCTACTTCTCCCAGCTTCCAGCCCTTCTTTATTTTTTCGGATTGCTTCTTAAAAAGATCAATCCGGCAATAATTATTCCTGCTCCTATAAATTGCATAATACTTAGTCTTTCGCCATCAATGATCCCCCAAATAATGGCTACAATAGGCATGATAAGAGTAACCGTTGAAGCAAAAAGCGGAGTGGATACTTTTAATAATCGATAATTCATAGTCATGGCAAGTCCAGTTCCGAAAATGGAAAGCAAACTGACAAACATAAGTCCCAGCATATTGTCTTTTGAAAAACTAAATTCTGAAAAAAATCCTGTACTGGTAAGTGCAATAAGAGAAGGGAAAATTAAAACAAAAGAAAATATAAATGAAGATAAAACGACGGAAGAAACCTCCATAAGCTTTGATTTCACCGTTGTTGTACTCACAGCATAGCATAAAGTGGCCAGCAACAGTAATAAAATCGGTATTATCTTAAGTTCACCGCTGTCACCACCACCAAAAGCAAGAATACAGACTCCTGTAAAGCTTATTAATACACCAATGATCTGTTTCTTTGTGGTTTCAAATTTCCACACCAATGCACCTACAATAATAACGAAAATAGGCATCATAGAGTTGATGATTCCTGCAATACTACTGGTGACCTCCTTTTCTGCAATTGGAAACAGGAACATGGGAATGAAATTTCCGGTAAACGCAGCCAGAATAAGCCATTTTAAATGTTTCTTCGGAAAAAGTTTATAATTGGAAATGGCAATCGGTAACAAAATAATACCTGCAATAAGGACTCTCAATGATCCTACCTGATATGGGTTGAAATGATCCAGCGATTTTTTGATCAAAATAAAAGAAGATCCCCAAATAATACTAAGGATGGCCAGAAGAAGCCATTTTTCTTTATCTGCGTTCATTGTTTTCGTGTAGGATTTTTAAAAATTCTTTCTTAGGAATCATTTTAGCACCTAAGCTTTCCAAGTGTTCAGTATGAGATTGACAATCAATTAATTCGATATGTTCTTTGTTCCTTTCCACAAAGTGAATAAACCCAGCTTTTGAGGCATTACTAACTTTAGCGAACATGCTTTCACCACAAAAGACATTTCCGATCTGTAAGCCATAAAATCCCCCTACAAGTTCTTCACCTTGCCACACTTCTATGCTTCTTGCCAGGCCATATTCATGAAGCTTGATGAAAGAATCCATCAGCTCATCGGAAAGCCATGTTCCGGATTGGCCTTTGCGCTCGGTTTGCTGACAGTTTTTAATAACCTCTCTGAAGTTTTTATTTTCAGAAAAAGTGAAAATATTTCTGTTTAAGATCTTTCTCATCGATTTGGAAACCCTTATTTCATCAGGGATTAAAACAAATCTCGGATCGGGAGACCACCACAAAATTTCCTCGCCAGGATTATACCAGGGGAAAATACCTAATTGATAAGCGAACCAAATGCGCTCTACAGACAGATCTCCGCCATAAGCAATAAGCCCATCGTGGCCATCATACACCTCCGGATCAGGAAATGAAATCTCGTTTTCGTCTAATCGAACCATTTTTTAGAAAAAAAATCCTACTTCATAAAAAAGCAGGATTTATATTTGATCTTAATTCTTTAATTAGAAAGGCAAATCATCATCATCGTCTCCGGCAAACGGATTCTCGTTGGAAACAGGAGAAGCTGATTGCTGAGGCATAGCCTGAGTAGGTTCTGATCCATTATCAAAAACTTTCTCTACTTTCCATCCTGTGATCGAGTTGAAGTATTTAGTTTCACCTTGTGGAGAAACCCATTCTCTACCTCTGATGTTGATTCCTATTTTTACGTTCTCACCTTCTTTAATGTTATCTAATAAACTAATTTTATCAGACAAAAATTCTATGTTTATCGGCTGTGGATACTGTTCCTGAGTTAAAATAACCAACTCTCTTTTTTGAAATCCACTTGCAAATGTTTGAGTTTCAAAAAGTTTCTTTACCGTTCCTTGTAATTCCATATCGTAATTATTAACGATGTAAAAGTAAGAAAATGAAATGTAATAATAGGTGCTGCTGAAAAAAAATCTGGAAATTTTAATTTTTTTCCTGAAAAAGTTTGGAGGTAAAGGAAATTGTCCTATATTTGCACTCACAAAAACGAAGCAAGCTCTTTAAAACTTACAATACAAAAAAACCAGCGGATGTGGTGTAATTGGTAGCCACGCCAGACTTAGGATCTGGTGCCGTGAGGCGTGGGGGTTCGAGTCCCTTCATCCGCACTATGCGAAAATAGCTCAGCTGGTAGAGCACAACCTTGCCAAGGTTGGGGTCGCGGGTTCGAATCCCGTTTTTCGCTCCACACCATGCCCTGGTGGTGGAACTGGTAGACACGCAGGACTTAAAATCCTGTGTCCGCAAGGACGTACGGGTTCAAGTCCCGTCTGGGGTACAAAGCCCTCTGTATTTGCTACGGAGGGTTTTTTGTTTATATAGAGAGTGTTCTTTAATAGAATTTCTTATATTTGTAAGAGAATTGATTTTGAATCTGTGAAAACAGATCAATATAACCAGCGGATGTGGTGTAATTGGTAGCCACGCCAGACTTAGGATCTGGTGCCGTGAGGCGTGGGGGTTCGAGTCCCTTCATCCGCACCATATAAAAAGTAGGATTTGCTTTCAAATCCTTTTTTTGTACCATACACCAGCCCTGGTGGTGGAACTGGTAGACACGCAGGACTTAAAATCCTGTGTCCGCAAGGACGTACGGGTTCAAGTCCCGTCTGGGGTACAAAACCCTCTGTATTTTGAATACGGAGGGTTTTTTGTTTTTGTATACAAACGATTGATAACATCATACTGTTATACATTCGTTTAGAAAATGCCAATAACATCGGTGTGATTGAATCTAAATTGAATGAGAAAGCTCTTTGTTTTATTCTTTTTAATTCTTTCGGTAATAACTAGGCCCAACCCCTATTTCGTTCTTAAATGCTACGCTAAATGACGAAGGCGAGGCATATCCCAAATGATAGGCAATCTCTTTAATGGAAAAATCGGAATTTTTAAGTAAATAAAGTGCTTCTTTCATTCTAAGCTTTGAAGCATAATGGAAAACCCCATCGCCAAACAGCTCTTTAAAGCCGTTTTTTAATTTAAACTCATTGATTCCAAATTTTATAGAAAGCTGCTCAATAGTATAAAACGACTTCAGGTTTCCTTCTATAAATTCTTTTACCGCCATCAGAATGTGAATTTCAGAGGTGCTGATAGAGGTCTTGCTTTTCGTTTCAGTTTCATTCTCCTGATTTTTTGCAAATTCAAAAATGAGGAGGAGTAGGCTTAGGATTTTGCTTTTAATAAAATAATCTTTGTAGAACCCTTCCAAATTACATTTTTTGATTTCCAATAAGATAGTCATCATTTGTGGGGTTATAGGCAGCCCTTCTGGAAATAAACTGGCGGGCTGGTTCTGGTCTATTTTAAATATAAAATTTTGTAGTGCATGGCTGCTTTCTGCCAATTGATGAAAGTAATCTTTGGAGACATAAATATCCAGGTTTTTATACAGAGTTTCTTTTTGGAAGTAAATTTCTACATCTGCATTTTCCGGAGTGAAATAAATATAATGATGAAACAATTTATATTCTCCATTTTTTTCATCAATCAGATCTCTTATAACGTCTGCGCCATCTAGAAAAAAAGACAACTCAATATATTGTACTTTTTCAGTACGGAATTTCATTGTATAATCTTTAAGATAGGAAAACTGATATTCTTTTACCAGAAATTCATCCCCTTCGTATACTGTCAAAGTTTCAAACTTTCCAAGTTCATTGATGAAAGTTTCGGGCACGCTGCCACCATGATTTTCGCTATAAAAATCTAAAATCTGCTTTACTATGGTACGGTTTGGTACAATCTCTCCCAAAATCTAAAGTCTTTATCCCAGGCTCAAAAGTTTTTCCTATCGGCAACCGCTAATTTTGCCCGTGTAAATTTAATTAAACTAATTCTAAATAACAATTTATGAATAAGAACAGATTCCTTTTTCCTGCAGTGCTTTTTCCTGCAGTGATCTGGGCACAAAGCACGGCGCAGATTACAGGAAAGGTAATGAACTCTCAAAAGAAACCAGTTCCAGCTGCAAAAGTTATTCTTAATAACGGAGAATCAGAAACATATACCGATGATAATGGCTTTTATCGTTTTAATAATGTACCCGCGGGAAACTATTTACTTAAAGTAGATGATCCGGAGGTAATCAAAACCTATTCTTTTACACTAAAGGAAAGTGATAGTATTACTCATGATTTTATACAAACAACAGATACTTACCAGATTGTTGCTGTAAACGTTACCGCAAACCGTAAAACAATCCCTTCTTCAACCTTAAGATTAGGGGAAAATCTTTTGGTAACGCCTCAGAATATTCAGGTGATTGATCAGCGTTTACTGAATGATCAGCAAATTCTTACGACTGCTGAAGGATTGAGCCGAAATGTAAGTGGAGTGCGAACGATTACCCATCAGGAAGAAGGAAGTGTGGGCATTGCTGTGCGTGGATTTCTGCTTCTAATCTTAGGAACGGAATGGATGTAAGCGGAAGCTTTGGTCCTCTTCGTGAAGACATGTCCTTTGTAGACCGTGTAGAATTTGTAAAAGGCCCTGCTGGATTTATGATGGGCAATACACAACCCGGAGGTTTCTATAATATTGTAACCAAAAAGCCTGTAGGAAGAGAGAAAGGAAATGTTCAGCTTACTTTAGGAAGTTTTAACCTGTATAGAGCCTCTACAGATATTGAAAAAAAATTGAGCAAAGATGGCAAGTTCTGGGGAAGGCTTAATTTGATGGGAGCAAAATCGGGTTCTTTTCAGCAGTATGTAGAGCATGAGCAATACATCATCAACCCGTCTTTCAAATATATTGCATCAGAGAATACTAATATTACATTGGAGTATATTCTCTCGCAGAATAACTTTCAGGGTGGGTTTGCTAAATATGCCTATGGGATTGATGGATTTAAAGATGTAAAAAGATCATTCAGTTTTTCTGATCCCATTATAGACCCAACTCGTTCATGGGAACATAATGTGTACGGGACTATTAATCATAATTTTAATGATAATTGGATGATTACTGGTCAGTTTGGGTATATACGATCCCAGATGCAAGGGGAATCATTATATGCCAGTTATAATACTATTGCATTGGCAGACGATCCTGTGAAGGGAAGAAAAAAAGGAGATGTAGATCGTGGAATCAGTATCAATGATGCTTTGAATACTTCCACAATTGGGCAAGTATTTACAAGAGGAAAATTTGGAACAGGCAATATCAATCATACTATTCTTGCGGGAATCGATATGGGAAAGAAGTCTTATGTAGCCGATTGGTCTGTGCTTCCACAAAAAGTAGGTCCGGCATTTAATATCTATAATCCTGTCTATGGCAATTTGAAAAAATCTGATGTCCCGGAATATGACCGTTCAAGATCTCTTAGAGAAAGAGGTGCGAATTATCTTACAGACTATTCTTATACTTCATTTCATTTACAGGATGAAGCCCGTTTTCTGGAAGATAAATTGAGAATCGCTGCAGGATTTCGCTATACTTCAACGATAAAGACCAGTGCAGCTGATAAAGGAAATGAGGTTAAAAATACAGCAGTAACTCCAAGGTTCAGTATTACCGGACTATTGACTCCAACATTCACGGTATATGGATTGTATGATGAAACTTTTCAGGAACAGACCGGAAAGCTTCTTAATGGCAGTACAGCAGACCCTTCGTACGGGAAAAATACTGAATTTGGACTCAAGAAAACTTGGTTTAATGGGCAATTGATGACTAATCTTACTTTTTACCATCTTACCAAAACAAATATGCTGACGGCTGCCGGAATTGAGTACCCAGGGCTCTTTGAACAGTCAGGGAAAAGTGTTTCTAAAGGAATTGAATTTGATTTGAATGGAAACATCAGTAAAAACTGGAGTATTCTCTTCAATTACGCCTATACAGATGCAAAAGTAACAGAAGATAATGATCCTAAGAAAATTGGAGGAATGCTGTATGGAACAGCGAAACACATTACCAATGCCTGGTTGAAATATACCATTGCTGCAGGAGATCTGGAGGGGCTTGGGTTTTCATTTGGTTATGAATATCAGGCTAAAAGAGCGGCATGGCCTGTCGTTTTAGATCATCCTTATCTTCCAGATGATTATTTCACAGTAGACGTTGGTGTTTCCTATAAACGGGATCATTACCAGATTTCATTCCTGGTGAACAACTTAACAGATCGTTATAATTATGTAGGATTCTATCCAGGAGCCTGGGGGTATACTCACTATGGATGGAGAGCATCAAATCCGATCAATTTCAGACTTAATCTTTCATATAATTTCTAGATGAACTCCAGAAAACCCAAAAAGAAAAACAACAGAAGTCTGTTTTACAGGATATCAGCCTGGCTGCATTTGTGGCTGGGCCTTGTTTCCGGGATTATCATTGTGATCATTTGTATCACCGGAGTTACCTGGTCTTTTCGTGATGAAATTAAAGACTGGCTGAATCCTGAATTAAGAATTGATTCTGTTCCGGGAAAAGAAATGGCCAATCCTGCCGATCTTTATGTAAAAGCAAAGATTTTATATCCGGAACAGGAAATATCCTTTGTATGGCGACCTACCGGTAAAGCAGCCATGATAGGATTTGGAAAGAGAAATCCGGGGTTTGTTTTGCACCTGAATCCTTACACAGGGGAAGTGATTCGTAACCCTTCATTTAAACAGGAATTTGATTTTTTTGAATGGACTTTAAAAGGACACCGCTTTCTATGGCTGCCATCAGATATCGGAAGACCTGTTATCAATTACTCTACTTTTATTTTCTTTATTACTTTACTATCAGGTTTGGTTTTATGGTGGCCTAAGAAATGGACAAAAGCCATGCGGAAACAGAGCTTCTCCGTGAAATGGGATGCAAAAATTAAAAGACTTAATTATGATCTGCACAATGTCTTTGGTTTTTATGCCTTGATTATCCTTTTGGTTATTTCGATGACGGGGATGTATTATGGGCTTCCCTGGTTTAATAAATTTCTGTATTTCACGACTTCTCTTGGTAAAACCCCCACAGAACGACAAGAAATTAAAAATATTTCCTCTTACCAACCGGAAAAATTACCGGAATCTATGCTGATGGCTTGGGAAGATGCTATAGATAAAGTGGAGGCAAAAGGCTATTATTTATCTGTCCCTAAAGATTCAACGGAAACTATTGGAGTATTTTTATATTCCTCGCATCGTCAGTTTTATGATCTTCAAAGCTTTAGCTATGATAGAAACACAGGTATTCGACTTGCTAATACTTCAGCATATGCAGCACCTTTTGACAAAGCAGATTTTGCCACGAAAGTGCAGAAACTGAATTATGATCTGCATGTAGGATCTGCTTTAGGAGGAATATGGGGAAGAATTTTGTATTTCTTTATTACGATCATAGGAGCTTCACTTCCTATTACAGGTTTTTTGGTATGGTGGTTTAAGAGAAAGAAGAAAGTCTCCACATAGAAAGAGATTAATTATTTTTTTCCAACCTTTCCAATCTTTCAAAAATATCTGTGAAAATGTTCTTTTCACTAGTAGAAACATGGCCTACAATTTTATAAAGATCCTGATTTTCAGTATTGGCGTTGTATTTTAAAACTCCATCAACCAGCGCCAATAAGTGATGATTGGGATCTTTTTTCAGATCTGCTTTATTCAAAAATAAAATATCACCATGCTGATAAGGGGAAAGAAGCTGCTTTTCTGGGGTAAATTCATAGACCAAATCTACAGATGCTAATATTTTTTGCAGAATAGAGCTGTTGTCAGAATTATTTCCCTTTTGATTGGCTGTTTCTTTTCTTTCACTAATAGCTAATTCAGGGAAAAGCATCAGTTGATCAATGTCTGAAACACTGGCTAACTGGTTTACCTGTAGTATTTCTGTTAATAATTTATCAAGATCAAGATTGAAATGATTGGCCACCTTTAGGATGGTTTCAATCTTCGGTTCTGCACGGCCTTCTTCATAAGAGCTTATTACCCCTCTATTTAAGTCAAATAAATCAGCAAAAGCCTTTTGGCTCAATCCTTTAACCTGTCTTATTTTCTTAATATTAGTTCCAAAGAAGCTCATTTTTGTCTAATCTTTTTTGCAAAGATAGAGATTCTTAAACAAATGATTGCTAAAAATATTTGCAATTTGAAAATTTTATGTTATATTTGTGTAGAAAGAAAAAGCAAAACACTAAACTAGCCTGCATGAAAAATCAAATATTTAGAACGGTCAAAGAGTGGTTGTTAGATTATGAGTTTAACATCATCCTGGAAGATGAGGCTCAAAGAATCTTAATCATTGAAAAAGAGTCCAACGGAATCAAAAATATGATCCTTATTATATCAGATTCTATCCTTATTATGGAACAGTTCCTTTTCGAAATAAAAAATCCGACAGAACAAACCTTTAGAAGACTGCTTCAGAAAAACAGAGATATTGTGCATGGAGCTTTTGTTTTAGACAGTACAGGAAAACGGGTGATTTTCAGAGATACTCTTCCTACAGACCATATGGCACAGAATGAAGTAATGGCCTCTATCAATTCATTAGGAATTCTGGTAGGAGAGTTTACCAACGAGATGCTTGAAATGAGTAAGTAATTCACAAAAGATATTTAAAATGAACATTTTCAAAAGATTATTAACAATAGGAAAAGCGGAGATCCATTCTGTGATTGACAACTTTGAAGATCCTATCAACTTAACGGAAGAGGGAATCCGTGAAATGAAAGAAGAACTGGGAAAAAGTATAGAATCTCTTGCCCAGTTAAAGGCACTTACCATTCGTAAAAAAAATGAAGCAGAAACAGAAGAACAGACTTCAAAGGACTATTACAACAAGGCAATAGTGATTGTTCAAAAAGCGGAAAAAGGAGAAGTGGGAGCTTCAGAAGCGGATCGTCTGGCCAAAGAAGCTTTAAAAAGACAAGCCTCTTCCCAAGAAAATGCAGATCAGCTGCATAAAGAACATGAAAAGCTACACACCGAATGTGAGAAAATGCAGACGACTATCAATCACTTGAAGTCCAGTATTGCCAAATGGGAAAACGAATTGAAGACCCTTAAAGCAAGAGTGCAGGTAAGTGAAGCGACGAAAGACATTAATCAGAAAATGACCCAAATGGATACCGGGAGTACCGTAAGCATGCTGGAAAAACTGAAAGAAAGAGTTGTACAGCAGGAAACGCTGGCAGAAGCCTATTCTGATCTATCAAAATCAGGAAAGACGATTGATGAAGAGATTGACGCGATGGTAAACAACAAAGATAATGAAGCTGAAGAAGCTTTGAACAGATTAAAGGAAACACTTAAAAAAGGCTAATATGACCTTTCAGGAATTTTTAAACATAGCATTTTCGCCAGTAAACACTGTTTTGAGTGTATTGCTGGGGCTTTCGGTTGTGTATTGGTTATTTACCATTATTACTGGGCTGGATATCGATGTGGGATTGCATTCTGATCTTGATGTTGGGGCTGATACTCATGTTCCTGATGGTCATTTTCATGCTCCGGATCACGATCCTTCTGCGTGGATGCACTTCCTGAAGTTTCTGAATCTGGATATTGTTCCGGTTACTTATTTTCTTACGTTGTCATTATTGATTACTTGGCTGGGGTCATTTTATCTTAGTTACTTCATTCCACTGCCAACATGGGCAGGAATACTGATTTTGTTTCCCCTGTTTATTGCAGGAATGTTAATCACTAAAATCGTTCTGAAGCCTCTAAATCCCTTTTTCAAAGAAATTAATCACAAAGGAGAAGCGTCCTATGCATTTCTGGGAAGAGAAGGGAGGCTGAAATCAAGTATTCAAGGAGATAAAATAGGAATGATGGAGCTTTTTATCGGAAGTGATCCTATGACACTGATGGTAAGAAGCCAGGATGGAACAAAACTGGAACATGGAACCCGTGTTATGATCGTAGATGAAGATCTTGATAAACGCCTTTACTACGTACAAAAATCCATGAGATACTAAAAAAATAATAACCATGTTCGCTTTATTTTTAATCATGTTAAACACTATGTTGAAGATCTTTCTCAACACATTTTAAAAAAAACACATTTATATAAACTATTAAACTTATAAAACTATGAACTTACCATTAATTGCTGGAATTATCGTTGTTGCAGTTGCATCAATCGGACTGATTTTCTGGATCTTATCCATGTATAAAAAGACCGTTCAGGGAATTGTTATTTTAAGAACCGGTTATGGGGGAACAAAGGTTTTCTTTAACGCAGGAATTGTGATTCCTGTCATTCACCGTATGGAATCTATGGATATTTCTGTGAAAAATTGGAGATATCA
The DNA here is from genome assembly GCF_030409875.1 of Chryseobacterium tructae. Lineage (NCBI taxonomy): Bacteria > Pseudomonadati > Bacteroidota > Flavobacteriia > Flavobacteriales > Weeksellaceae > Chryseobacterium > Chryseobacterium tructae. Next base: position 748,542 of record NZ_JAUFQR010000003.1, read on the forward strand.
AGAGAAGGAAGAGCCGGATTGATCTGTAAAGACAATATGAGGGCAGATATTCAGGTGGCATTCTTTATCCGTGTGAATAAATCTGTAGATGATATTGTGAATGTAGGGCAAACCATTGGGTGCCAAAGGGCATCTGATGCTCAAACTTTAAGAGAGCTTTTTGAAGCTAAATTTTCAGAAGCTTTAAAAACAGTAGGAAAGAAATTTGATTTCACTGAATTATACGAAGCAAGAAGCGAATTCCGTCAGGAAATTCTTGACATCATCGGGACAGACTTAAATGGCTATGTTTTAGATGATTGCGCGATCGATTACCTTGAACAGACTTCTATTGATAAATTAGATAAAGACAATATTCTTGATTCTGAAGGGATTAAGAAAATTACAGAGCTTACGGCAACCCAGAATATTAAAGCCAATCAGGTTCGTCGTGATGAAGAAAAAACCATTACAAAACAAAATGTAGAAGCCAGAGAAGCAATTCTTGAGCTTGAAAAACAGCTGGCAGAAAAGCAGGAGTCTCAAAAACGAGAAGTAGCCAATATCAAAGCCCGTGAAAATGCTGAAATCCTAAAAGTAGAGGAAGAAGAACGACTGAGATATGAAACGGTACGTATTGCAACAGAAGAAAAATTACAGATTGCAGAAGAAAACAAACTTCGTCAGGTCGTTATTGCAGCAAAAAATAAAGAACGTGCAGATCTCGTAGAAACAGAAAGAGTATTAAAAGACAAAGCTTTAGAGGCAACAGAAAGAGAAAGAATTGTTTCCCTTGCACAGATTGAAAAAGAGAAAGCGATAGAAATAGAAAAGAAAAGCATTCAGGATGCGATCCGTGAACGTTTGACCATGGAGAAAACGGTAGTGGAAGAGCAGCAGGGAATTAAAGATCTGGAAGCATTCAAAACTGCAGAAAGAAACAAGCAGGTTGAAATTACTGTTGCTACTCAGGAAGCAGAGAAAAGATTAATCGAAGAAACCAGAGCCGCAGAAGCGCGTAAGCTGGCAGCAGAAAAAGATGCTCAGAAATATGTGATCGAAGCACAGGCGAAGAGAGATGCAGCAGAAAAAGAAGCAGAGGCGCGTAAGATCATTGCAGATGCTAAAGCTAAAGAAGAAGCTACTGTAGGACTATCTGAAGCTCAGGTGCTGCACGCAAAAGCAGACGCTGCGGAAAGACAAGGTATTGTAGAAGCCGTAGTGATCGAGAAAAAGGCAGAAGCTGTGAGAAAAGAAGGAATTGCCCAAGCAGAAGTCATTAAAGAAAAAGCATTAGCAGAAGCGGCAGGAATTAATGAAAAAGCAGAAGCGATGAAGAAACTGAACGATGCCGGAAAAGATCACGAAGAATTCCGTCTGAAACTAAATAAAGAAAAAGAAGTGGAGCTCGCTGAAATTGCTATCCAGAAAGATATTGCAGAAGCTCAGTCTCTGGTATTGGCAGAAGCATTCAAAACAGCGAAGATTGATATCGTAGGAGGTGATAATACATTCTTTGATAATGTGATCCGTCAGGTTTCGGCAGGAAAAGGATTGGATAAATTCGTAAGCCATAGTGAAAATGCACAGATGATAAGAGAAAACCTGCTGGGAGATGGTGAAAATATCATTGCCAAGGTAATGGGAATGGTGGATAAATACAATATCTCATCAGACGACATCAAGAATATGAGCATCGCGTCCCTGATCTTTAAACTGAACAGTGTTGCCAATCAACAGGAAAAAGGAATTCTGGAAAGAGCTCTTGATATGGCCAGACATATGGGCGTAGACAATAAACCGGTAAACAATAACCATGTTTAATATATAAAGTAGTTAATTTATTGATAATCAATTTGAAAATAAGTTAACTGCTTGCCTGGCAAACCTTATAGGTTTTCAAAACCTATAAGGTTTCTATGAAGATAAAAGCGAAAGTATAATAAGTTCTACACAAAGATATGCTGCTGAACGGCAGCCATGACCATCTAATTCAACACTATGTCAGAACAACTTAATTCCGGAACCTACGAAATTATTCAGAACCGTCTGAATGAGCAGAAGAATGACCTTATACAAAGGCTTCAGCAGCTTAACGAAGACCGTAAAAATATCTTCGGTGGAATAGACTTTTCGTTGATTGCCAATGAAAGAATTTCCACAGATCATAACTGTATCGCCAAGGATATCTATTCATTAGGAGATTATTTAATATTTGGTTCCAATGCTCATTTAGGCTTACAGACTGAAATTAATATTTCGGACGTTTTTTCCATCTATAAAATTAATAAAAACAGGTTTGAGCCTCAGGATCATGCCCTTATCAATGATGAGGTTTTTATTGATGAGTTTAAAAACCTTTACAAATACTACAGAAATACATTCTTTGCAAGATTTAGTTTTACAGAGAACTACCTTTATATGGTCTTCCAGCTTTCGGAAAGCACTACAGACATTAAAGCATTCAAATGGTTGATTAAAGAAAATCAGCTGATTTATGTAGATTCAAGAAGTGCCTCAGAAACGACTTATCCTCCACAGCACGGCTTTGCATGGACAAAAGCGACAAGAGACATGCAGCGATCCGGAAAACATCCGCATGTTTCCCTTGCTGATAAGGTTTTCGTGGAAAGTATCGGTGGTGATATTACCATTAAAGTTGAAGATAATACAGAAACCGGAAAGGGAATCTATTCCGAAGATGTAATCCATAAAGATCAGAATCTCGATGATGCTGAGATCCATTTCTGTGACCTGGATAATCTTGTTTTGTTTAAAATAAAACCCTACCAGGAAACAGAACGCTATTTTATTTATAACCATAAAGAAAAGACCGTTTCAAGAGCTGATGCGCTCAAATATTCCGGACTATTGCTCCCGGAAAATCAGGGAGTGCTGTTTTCAAACGGATATGCTCTTCAAACTGGTGGATTAAAGGTGATTTCACAGGATCAGAACAGACTGTATTACCTGAAAACCGTTATAGAACCCAACGGAGAGAACTTCTTGTATGTTTTCTATGATGATAAAACGAATAACTATCAGCTGATCTCCTATAATATTATCACCCAAACGATAGAAACACCTATTCGTTGCAGCGGTTTCTCGCTTCTCAATGATGGAAAACTGATTTACCTTCGGGAGAGTATTGAAACCACCAAGCATCATCTTGCTCAAATCTGGCAGACCCCTTTTTCGAAAGAACTGCAGCCGAATGCTGAAAAAGCAGACAGTCTGATTTACAAGATCGGAAACAAAGATATTGTAAGAGTAATGGCCGAAAGTCAGGAGCTTATAACCCTTCTGAATAAAAAAGATTCTTATAGCGGATTATATGATGATATTGTAAAGCTTTCCACCTTTATTCTCGATACCTATTACTTCTTAGGTGAAAATGAAGTTCAGAAACTGGATCAGCCACTTAAAGAGATCCGGAAAATTGCCCATTCAGCGATCAATGAATATGAAAAAGTAGTTGAGCAAAGGAAAACTACAGAAGAAGCTTTAGAAAAAATAAAACTAGCCTGTAATAAGATCCTTGACGATACCAAAAGACTCCATTATTCCCAGCTCACAGAATATATTGATGCTCTTTCCCAGATAAGAGCATTAAGAGGAGAAGTTACAGGAGCAAGAGAACTGAAATATGCAGATATAAATCTGTTGGATTCTCTTGAAAAAGCTCTTTCAGACCGCTATACCGAACTTTCCAATGCTTGTGTGGATTTTCTGCTGCAGGAAGGGGCGCTATTGCCTTATGAGGAGAAAGCGCAGACCATTTCAGAGGATATTATTGCGTTACAAAAGGCTATTGATGCTAAAACCATTGATGAAAACATAAGCACATTATCCGGACAGTTGGAACTGTTGGTAGATATTGTCAATAATCTTAAAATTGAAGATACTTCCCAATCTACCCAGATCATTGAAAACATCTCTTTGATCTTTGCCCGACTCAATCAGGAAAGACTGGAGCTTAGTAAAAGGAAACGGGAGATCTCTGGCAAAGAACTGGCTTCAGATTTTCAGGCTCAGATTACCTTGTTTGATCAGTCTGTGATTAATTTTCTGGAGCTTTCCCAGACTCCTGAGAAATGTGATGAATATCTGACCAAACTTTCCATTCAGTTGGAGGAGATGGAAACCAAATTTATTGATTTTGATGAGTTTATCCAGCAGATAGGAACCAAAAGAGAAGAAGTCTACGGACATTTCCAGAATAAAAGGGTACAGCTTACAGAATCAAGAAACAAAAGAACCCAAAGTCTCTTTGATGCAGCCCAAAGAATCCTGAAATCCGTTCAGACTAAGGCAGAATCCTTTGACTCTGAAAATGAAATCAATGGCTATTTCGCTTCAGACCTGATGGTTGAGAAAGTGAAAGATCTCGCCAGACAATTGGTAGAGCTGGAAGATTCAGCAAAGAGTGAAGAAATTCAAACCCTTTTAAAAACAAGCCAACAGGAATCCGTAAGAAAGCTTAAAGATAAAAAAGAGATCTATGTAGACGGAGAAAGCATTATAGCATTAGGAGATTATAAATTTGCAGTCAATCAACAGAAACTGGATCTTACGCTTGTGCTGAGAAATGCACAATATTACTATCACCTTACCGGAACTAGCTTCTATGAACCTCTGAACTTTCCTACAGTTGATGAGTTCAAAGAAGTCTGGAACCAGGAATTTATTTCAGAAAATACCCATGTAAAACGATTTGAATACCTTGCCTGGAATGTGTTTTCAAATCATAAAGAAATTGCCACAGAACAGCAGAACGAACAAGATGTTCAGCAATTTACAGCAGAACATTTCGGCGAAGGATTGGTAAAGGGAATTCATGATAAAGACGCACAGATTATTGTCACCAGGCTTCAGCAAATGCATAATGAGCTGGGATTGATGCGGTTTATTGGCCAGGAAAGAACCCTTGCACAGATTTTCTGGTTCTTCCTGGATCCTGAGAGAAAAGAATATTATAGTAAACAGTTTGAAGCAACTTCTATTATCGCTCAGTCTTTTGCGGGAAAACAAGGATTTGAATACCTAAGCAAAGAGCTGGCAGAAGAAATGAAATCATTTGCATCAGGACATGGTATTTTTACAGAGACAGATTATATCAATGCTGCAGTGTATCTGAAGCAGGAAGATAAAGAGAACTTCCTGATCTCGGAAAAAGCAGGGGCTTTGTATGGTTTATTTTTAAAAGAACTTAAAGAAAAAGGCAAAGATCTGGAGTTTTTTGTTCAGATACAGGCTATGTATCAGTATCCTTCAGCATGTTATTATATTGCAGAAGGAGCATTAAAAGCTTTTGATCCGAATGCGGAGAAAAATATCTTAGATGAGGTTCTTGGATGTATTATTACCCAGAAATTTGATCCGAAAAATATCAGAAGTATTTCCTATGAAGCAGTCATTAAAGATTTAAAATCCCTTGAAAAAGATACAGAATACCATCTGAATTATTTTGACTTTACATCCAGATTAAGCCATTTCAATACAGTTACCGTTCCAAAATACAAAAGACTTCAGGAATTGAAATACAGTTGGGTGAATGAGAAGAAAAAAGCCTTGAAGCTAGATACTTTCCAGCCACAGATATTAAGCTCATTTGTCAGAAATAAACTGATCAATGATGTCTATTTTCCTTTGATTGGAGCCAACCTGGCAAAACAGCTAGGAACAGCAGGTTCAGATAAGAGAACAGACCGAATGGGAATGCTTCTTCTGGTATCACCTCCTGGATATGGTAAGACCACTTTGATGGAATACATGGCAGAACGTATGGGATTAGTGTTTATGAAGATCAATGGCCCTTCATTAGGTTATGATATAGTTTCCACAGATCCGGCAGAAGCCAGAAATGCAGGCGCAAGACAGGAACTGGAGAAACTGAACATTGCTCTGGAAATGGGAGATAATGTGATGTTATATCTGGATGATATCCAGCACTGTAATCCAGAGTTTCTGCAAATTCATTTCCCTTGCCGATGGGCAGAGAAAAATTGAAGGAATTTACAATGGAGAAAGTAAAACGTATGACCTACGCTCGAAAAGATTCTGTCTGGTCATGGCAGGAAATCCATATACCGAAAGTGGAGAGAAATTTAAAATTCCGGATATGCTGGCCAACCGTTCAGATACTTACAATTTAGGAGAAATATCAGGCTCAAAAACAAACCTTTTTGATCTGAGTTTAATTGAAAACTCCCTGATGTCCAATGAATATCTGACCAGACTGACCTATCCAGGTATGGAGAATCTTTATGAGCTCTATGATTGTGTTATAACAGATAATCCTGCAGACAATCTGAAAGGAAATTTCAGTTCCAATGAAATCTCAGATTTCAGATCTGTATTGAAAAATACCATTATGGTCAGAAATATGATTCTGAAAGTCAATAAAGAATATATTGCTTCGGCAGCAATGTCCGATGACTACAGAAATGAGCCTCCGTTTAAGCTTCAGGGATCCTATCGTAATATGAATAAGCTGATTACTCAGATTCAGCCTATTTTAAAAGAAAATGAAGTCATTCAGATCGTATTGAATCATTATCAGAATGAATCTCAAACGTTAACAACAGGCGCAGAAGCAAATATGTTGAAGCTGAAAGAACTGATAGGTGTTATCTCGAAAGAAGAAAAAGAGCGTTGGGAAGAGATCAAAAAGACTTTTGTTAAAAATAAAACCCTAAAAGGCTTAGGGGAAAACGATAGAATGTCTCAGATTGTTGCTTTACTTGCTCAATTCGGAGACGGGTTGGAAGGAATTAAAGAAGCTTTGAAAAAAGTAGAGTAGTCCTCCAGATCTCCTAAATCTAAAAATAGTCGGCTGTTTCTTTGAAGCAGCCATTTTTTTATACTCTCGCAGATCATGGAGATTACGCAGATTTTACATGAACATCTGCTTAATCAGCGAGAGGAAAAAATAATTTTGTTGGAAATCGCAAGGGCGCAATTTTTTAAAATAATATGCTGTTTTAAGGCGCAAGAAAATCAAAGATTTTAGCAAATGTGTATTTTTAGGAATAATATCTATGTGACTATGTGGTTTAATTTTTTCACCACATAGATTCATAGGCTTATAGGTTAACGTATAACCATTTTATTCGTGAATTCGTGGCTATATAAACATAAGTTTAGCGGTATTCAATTTTATCGAAGATAAAGTCTTTGCGCCCTAAAACAATATGCAGGTAAATCTTTTGCGCCTTAGCGTTTCCCAACAAAAAACTTCATTCCAAAAATAGTAGAAAATCTGTACCCACAATATTCCATACTTCTGTATCTGTATCCAAACTCAAAGACTCCATAATTTTGTTGTATTAAAAAAGAAATACTATGGAAACCAACGTTCAATATCAGGAACAGCTTCAATATGCAGAAGTTTATATTTCAGACATGTTGGTGCTAAAAAATATATTTCTGCAGGCAAAGAATACCGGAAAAATAAATTCAGAATTTGGAATTCCCTTCCTTCTGGCTAAAAAGAAAGATGAGGTGATTGCATTTGCTAGTCTGGTCATCAACGAAAAAGGCGGAATTGCTTTTAAGGTTTATGATAAATCAGGAATCCAGGGTTCAGAAGAAAAGAACTTTATCTTACGAGCGGAGAGCTATTTTAAAAAGAATAATACTCCTAATTTCCGTAATCCTGAGCAGCTGAAAAACAGTATTTATAGGATGGTAAGCTGGTTAAATCAATAATCAGAAAGTGATAAAGTTGTACATTTACTTAAAACTGTGATCAATGCCTAAAGATGTTCTTTATCTTAAAATAGCTAATGCTGTCACTGAGCAGATCAAAAGTGATACCCTGCAGTTTGGAGACAGATTGCCCTCTCTGAGAAGTGCTCAAAGCTATATAATGTTAGCTTAAATACTGTAAAACAAGCTTATATGGAGCTTGAAAGCCGCTCGCTTGTAGAATCACGCCCGAAATATGGATATTATGTGAGCCAGACCTCTCAAAGAAAGCTGGCGCTACCTTCTGTGGCTAAAATGAAAGTTTCGGAAGAAAAAAACAGCCCGGAAGATCTTATCGGAAAAGTGTTTGGTGCCATTGGAGGAACAGATATGACGCAGTTTGCGCTGGGAATTCCTGGAAAAAGCCTTCTTCCCGTTGCCAAAATGAAGAAGTGCATGATTGATGTAATGAAGCGGAAGAATGATAGTGGAACCAATTATGAGCCGGTGCAGGGAAATGTAGGACTCAGAAGGGAAATTGCCAAATGGTCTATTGTGATGGAAGGAAGGATTACTGAAGATGATCTGGTTATCACTTCCGGTGCTATGAATGGGGTTTACAATTGCCTGATGGCTGTTACCCAGCCGGGAGATTATGTAGCGGTAGAAAGTCCTGTTTATTTTGGGATTCTTCAGGCTATCCAGCTACTGGGATTGAAGGCTGTGGAAATTCCTACCCATCCTATTACCGGAGTAGATCTGGATGCTTTAAAAAAGGTAATGCCGAAACTTTCAGCTTGTTGTTTTGTAGTGAATTACAATAATCCTTTAGGCTTTCAGATGCCGGATGACAATAAGAAAGAACTGGTAAGAATGCTTACTGAGCATAATGTTCCTTTGGTGGAAGATGACGTCTATGGAAATATTTATTTCGGAGCAGGGAGGCCAAAACCATGTAAGTTTTATGATGAAGCAGGCATTGTAATGTGGGTGGGTTCAGTATCTAAAACCTTAGCTCCGGGATATCGGGTAGGTTGGGTAGCTCCGGGAAAATTTAAAGAAAAGATTATCAGACAAAAATTGGTACAGACCGTTTCGGGGCCGTCTTTATTTTCGGATGTCATTGCGGATTTCCTTGAACATGGCCGTTATGATCATCACCTAAGAATGTTCAGGAAGAAATTGTATGCCAATTATTTGCAGATTCAAAAGTCGGTGACACAGTATTTTCCGGATAATACCAAGATTTCAGAACCAAAGGGAGGATTTATGTTGTGGCTGGAACTGGATAAAAGAATATGTACAGAAGATTTATATGATGAAGCAGTAAGCCAGAAAGTAAACTTTGCTCCGGGAAGAATGTTTTCACAATACAATCAGTATCAAAACTGTATGCGATTAAACTATGCCTTAGAATGGACAGACCGTGTAGAAAGCGATCTCGAAAAACTGGGGAAAATGATAAAAAACAGAATATAATAAACTTAAGCGATGAATGATAATAATAATGAAGTAAAAATTATAGCTTACGAACCGCAATATAAAGAAGCTTTTAAAGCCTTAAATGAAGAATGGATCAAAACCTTCTTTGTTATGGAAGCCAGTGACTATAAACTGTTGGATAATCCTGAAGAATATATCTTAGATAAAGGTGGATATATTGCTTTTGCTTTGTTGAATGGTGAAGCAGTAGGAACGTGTGCCCTGGTAAAAGCTCAGGAAGATCCTCTTGCATTTGAACTGTCAAAAATGGCAGTTAGCCCTAAAGCACAAGGTAAAAAGATAGGTTATCTGCTGGGAAATGCCCTTGTTGAAAAAGCCAGAGCGTTAAAAGCAGAAAAAATCTTTCTGGAAACCAACTCTATGCTGGTTCCTGCCATCAAGTTATATGAAAAGCTAGGATTTAAGCATACTGAAATTACCAATCCGGGGTACGATCGTGTAGATGTACAAATGGAATTGGATTTTAAATCTTAGGTAAAAAAAATATTGGAACTCGGATGCTTATATCCTTGTTCCAATATCAAAATTTAAATCTAATTGTTTTACTGTTTTATTTCTTGATAAAAGCCTTCGTCATAGACTTTTTACTTCCATTAATCTTAATGAAATACATTCCGGATGGAAGCCCTTCAATATTGATTTTTTCATCATAATTTCCATTAGAGGACTTAAAGCTTTTTGTGGAAATAAGTGATCCTTTAGTATCAATGATTTCAGCTCTGACTTCCTTATCACCTGACTGATAACTGATCGTAATTTGAGTAGATGCAGGATTAGGATATATAGCAAAATGAACTGTTGCTCCTTTTACTTCTTGGGTAGCCAAAGTTTCTTTTGAACAGACAGGAATTCTGTTGATGCCATCAATTCCCCATGAAGACTGTACCGGAATACAAAGCCAGTTCAAAACGGTTGGGAAATGGTCTGTTTCCCTTGTTGTTGAGGAATAATCATAGATTTTAAAAGTATTGGAAGCATTAACAGTATAAGTTGGAGATCCTGTGATGCTCATATGATTCGCGTTAGGACTGGAATCGGTTAAAGTACTTCCTGAAGACTCATTACATTTCCAGTTCGTCAATAACTGAGAATAATAAGGATGTGAAGCTGTAATATCCTGATTGGCCCAATTGGCAATAACGTCATTCGGAAGAGCAGATTTCCAGATTCTTACATCTTTGTAAGACGCGGCAAGATTAACTCCGTACGTATTGGTGCCATCCTGATTTAATGTCAAAGGAAGTATAGAATCTATATTTCCGATCGTATTCATTTTAGCAAAAGTTACCGGAACACCGTCTTCATATAAGGTTACCAGGCCATCTCTGTCAAAACTTGCTGCGATGTGTTTCCATTTATTGGTTTCTACTTTTCCGCCTACAAGATCAATTCGGTTAGTACCATCTGCAATATTCATTTTAAAGGTCTGTCCGGAGTAGCCAGAGAAGATGATCCCTTTGTTCTTTCCATTCGCCCAGTTTTTATTCCCAAGAAATACAGGATCACTGGTATAGGCTGCATTTGGTTTTACCCAAAATTCAATGGTAAAATCCTGATTCGCTCCAAAATTAAAAGGCGTTTGGTTGGTGGGTTTTGCGTAAGCTCCTGAAGGAAGATTAAGCTGATTAAACGTTTTATTGGACTCCAGAACAGTTTTACTGATTTGTTGAGGGGTAAATCCTGGATTTGAATAAATAGTAAAAATATTTCGTTCAGAAAGGCTTCCACCGCCGTGAGAAGAATCTGTTGCACCATGATCTGTTGTTAAAACAACCATCCAATCCTCATTATTGTAGGTGGATCTGCTTTTCATGGCATTTACAATTTCTCCAATATAGGCATCTGTAGTCTGAATAGAAGAAACATATTGTGGAACGGCAGAAGAAAATCCATAAGAATGCCCTGCGTGGTCTACATCATCAAAGTCTACGAAAAGAATATCAGGATTGTCATTCTGTAAAGCACTTACGGCTGCATTTTTCACGGCAAGATCAGTTCCTAAATTAGATTTTACATCTGCATTCTGAACAATTTTGTCGTTGATGGGTGCCCAATTGGCAAGAGAGATTGTTCTCAGAGTAGGATTATAAGTTTCTGCTCTTGAAATAAAATCAGGATAATTGATGTAATTAGGACTGGTAAAATTATTGTCCTGTACATTATGTTTCGTATGCCATACACCGGTAAGCATCGTGCTCCAACCGTTTCCACTCCAGGTTGTGGCAGCACATAAACCATCAAGAGAATAAATGGATTGGCTGATGAGGTTCTGGATGTTGGGGGTATTGGTAGACATCATCACATCTGCACGGCATCCGTCGATACCGATAAAAAGGACTTTTTTAGTTTGAGCTCCAAGGAAACAGCTCATTACAACAGCCATTGAAAATAGTTTTGTTTTCATGGGATAAAGGGTTTTGAATCGTAAAAGTTTACAAATAGTAATTTATTTTTTAATAATTGTAAAATTAGTTTACTATTTGTAAATATATATGAACTGAAAATTAATTATTTGATAATTAAAAAGACCTTTGAAAATTGAATTGTGTATAACTTGGATTGTGTTGTAACTATAAGTTTATTAATACTTTAACGCTTAAGTTGTTTTTAAGTGAAATACATTGTGTATAGAAACATACTTAAGGAGAGTGAAAATTTTGAATGTTGACAAATACTCAATTTTATTCTAAACTTATAGATGAATTTTAGAGGTGAGATTCTTCGCTTCATTTCATTCAGCTCAGAATGACAGTAGGTCAACTGTAATGTTGGGCAAGACCAACAGTCGATAGAGTAATAATTTCTTTCCTTCGGAGGGGTGTCAAATCTATGATTTGACGGGGTGGTTTTAAAAAAACACAAATGTCTTTAACAAAAAACATTTGTGCCATAAGTATTTAAAAAAAGAAGTATCTAAAGAATAGTCTCAGCTTCAGAAATCGTATTGAAAATATAATCAGGTTCAGCTTTTTCCAATTCTGATCTGTTCTGAGCTCCCGAAAGTACAGCAATCGTCAATCCACATCCTGCATTTTTCCCTTCTTCAATATCAATCACAGAATCTCCGGCTTTTAAAACCTTTTCGGGTTCCTGAATACCGAACTTTTTCATAGCCAGATTAATCATTTCCGGGCTTGGTCTGCTTTCTGAAACATCATCAGCCGTAATTAAAGCATCAAAATGTACATTTTCTTTCCATTGTAATTTATCCAAAAGCTGTTGGGCAATCTCAGAAGTATATCCTGTGTTCAGAACCACTTTTTTATGCTGAGCTTTCATTTTAAGGAGAAAAGCTTCCGTTCCGTTGATGGGTTTTACCTCAAGATTCCGATAGGCTTCCTTTAATTTTCCGGAGAAATTTTCAAAAATAGGGACAGCATCTGTTTCATTCCCATTGATTTCCTTTAATAAACTGGTGATGGCTTCCAGTTTTTCCATTCCGGCACAAGTGATAAGTACCTGTTCTAAAGTAACTTCATAACCATATTCATTAACGGCTTCTGTTACCGTTTTGTACACTACATTATCTTCATCCACTGTAGTTCCGGCCATATCCAGAACCAATAATTCTATATTTTTCATTTGAAATTTATGTGTAAATTTTATCTATATTAAACTTAGAGAAGCCACCGCTTCCTGTCATTCCTTTTCCACCGATTCCTGTTACAATATGAATATTAGGAGTTGGACTGTGTTCAAAAATATCCTTTGTTTTGCATTGGGAGTATACTCCAAACCATCTTCTCTGGATTTCATAAGTAGGAAGATCAATGATTTTCTTAGCCTCATGAATCATGAATTCATCAATTTCCATATTCAAATCAAAACCAAGATCATCAGCATTTTTAGCATCAGCATATTCATGAGAGTCTCCTAAAATAATAGATCCGTCTAATGCCTGCTTGAACAGGATATGAATACCGTATTTTTTCTCAAATGAATTTTGATCTTCCAACGATTTGATTTTCTGGAAGGAGGCACATTCACTAAAAGACTCATACCTTCTGATGGAAAGCCCTGTCAGAATATTTCCCTGAAGAGAATAGATTCCCTGAGGCTTAGTTTGAAGCATTTGAAGCTTACTTACTTCCAAATCGCTTTCATTGAATACGTTAGGATATAATGTTTTGAATTCATGGCCGCCACAAATAATAATCTTTGAGGCTGTATATTCTTCTCCATTTGCAGTGATAGCAGTACATTTTTGATCATCTTCATGCGTTTCCACAACCGTCGTATTGTAAATGATCTGTAAGTCCATTTTTTCCTGTAGAAGCTTGTGTAGTTTTACGATCATATCTGCAGAATCTACAGAAAGCTCCTGTGGGAAGAATAATCCTCCTTTACAATAATCGGAACGAAGGCCGTCAAATTTCTTGATGCAGTCACTTTTGGAGAATAAAACCGATTCATAATCATTATTTCTGTTGATTTCGTACAGCTCTTCAATAAGCTGAAGCTCCTCATCGTTGGAAGCGATGTATACAGATCCGTTTTGTCTGATGGTAAGATCGGCTTGGGTATGAAGTTCATTATATATTGCGAGACTTTCTCTTCCAAAGTTTTGCCATTTAAGATCCATTCCAGAAGGGACTACCTGTCCGAAATTTCTTACTGTGGCACCCTGAGGCAGAGAATTTCTTTCCAGTAAAGCTACTTTAAGATTTTTCTTCAGAGCATGATAAGCATGGAATGTTCCTAAAATCCCACCGCCCACAACGAGTAAATCAAATTTTGTTGTCATTGTACTATAATTTATAAGATTTTCGAAGTATCGAAATTGATGTATTGATTTGAGTTTGAATTAGGCTTTTCCTTTTTTTTGAAAGCCAAAAAAGCAATGATTGAAAGAATTAAAACACTGATAGTGATAATATAATTCAAGCTGATATAAAAAGTAAGCCAGGAAGTCTGAGCCGATCCGAAGTTTTTATAAAGAAGAATCAAAACACTTCCCAGATATCCGAAAGAATCTACAATATAGATCAGAAAGCCTACATTTCCTTTAATATCAAAGGCGGCAATCATTCTGTCAAAGTAAATTCCATTGAAAGGAATGTAGCAGATATACATCCCAAAACCTGAAATAGTCATCCATAAAAAAGGAGATAATACTTTCTGCTGGAATAAATAAGTAGAAAGTCCTACCGTCAGAATTCCTGCAAACAAAATATAGTGATAGTAAGCAAAAGCCTTTTTATTATTTTTTACTTTCACCATGAAACTCAGGATCAAAAGAACCATAATGGCGATCGGAATTTCTGTAAGGGTGAAAATAGAACTGTCAAAAGTAAAATGAAGCCCATCCCAGATCTCACGGTTGAAATTATCCCTGAAATCTCTTAAAACGGTCAGACAGATGTACAGAAAAATAATGCAGACAATGGGAATAAAGAACTGTTGGATAAGTGCTTTTCTCTGAGTTCCGTTCAATGGTTGTCTTTTATTTTTAAGCATAATATCTTCTTCACTAGGTTTGGGAATTCTTTCTAAAAGAACCCCGAAAAGAAGTAAAGGAATAATAAAAATCAATCCTGCTGAAAAAGGCATCCAGAATTCTGAAACAGAAAAAGTATCCATTAAAAATTTTCCTACCGACTTGGTAAATCCTGAAGAAACCACAAAACTTGAACAAAGGAAAAGTCCTATAATTTCTGTTGTTTTGCGTCCTTCGATATATGAAAAAACAATTCCCCAGATCATTCCCAACGGAATTCCATTTAAAAACATAAAAAGAATATTGTAAGGAGCAGGAACTACCGCAAATCCCAATAAAGAAAGCTCTGCGATGGCGATAAAAGAGAATAGATAAGTGAGCCTTTTCCCTGGTTTTAATTCAGAAATAAATTTAATTCCGATAAACTTGGAAATAAAATATCCTACAGCCTGTGCAATGATAATCAGTATTTTATAATCAACTCCGAAATAGGAGAGTCCCTCAAAAGAAGCTACGGTAAAAGGTTTTCTGAAACCGTACATGCAAAAGTAGACACCAAAGGCAGCAAAGGCGGCCTTCAGTGTTACTAGTGTTTTTTTGTTGATCGTTCTGGCCATGGTAATGGTTTAGAAGTTCAGTTTTATTCCAAGGTTACATCTTACTCCGTAGTATTCTACCTGCTCAGGACGGTCTTCATTTTTTCCGAAGTGGTAGATCAGAGGTTTGTTCAGAATATTATTGATATCCATATACAGTCCTATATTTTTGGTAAACTGATAAGATCCTCCGAAGTCTAAGCTGCTGTATTTTCCATAGTAAGAATCATTGATGTCATCCTCGGCATATTCTACAGCGTATTTCCCTTTATAATTGTAGGCAAGTCGTGCATTAAATCCTTTTTGTTCATAGAATAGCTGGAAGTTGTATAATTCTTTGGCCTGGTAAGGAAGAGCCACCTTTCTGCCACTTGGCTTCTCCATTTCAGAAGTCATAAAGGTTGCGTTTACCTGTGCCCCGAAATACTTAAGGAATCCCGGAAGGAAATCAAATCTTTTGGTAATTCCCAATTCAAGGCCGCCCAACCATGCTGCACTTCCATTATTAGGAGCAGAGAACTGCACGCCGTTCATCCCATTGTAAGTTCCGATGAAAGAATCCTGAAAAATTGGATCTGTAATCGATTTATAGAAAACACCACCACTCAGAATTCCGACATTTGAGAAGTAATATTCTCCCATCAGGTCAAAATTCAAAGAATAGGTTGGATTAAGATTAGGATTTCCTCCTTTAAATTCATTATCCGCTTCAATATAAGTTCCACCAGGCGTCAGATCTCCGAAATTAGGCCTTGAAAATGTTCTTGTGGCTGCAAAACGAAGATTGGTTTTATCGTTTAAGGCATATTTCAGATGAATCATGGGGAGAACAGCAAGGTAATTTTTAGTATGTTCAACTGGCGTTAGCACATCATCAATCACATTATACCCTTTTACCTTTGTATTGGTATTTGATAATCTGATTCCCCCTAAAAGGGTAATTTTATCATTCAGTTTGTAAGTGGCCATTCCGTAAGCATCGGCATGCTTTTCAAAAACATCGAAGTTTCTTCCTAACGCTTTATTGTATTCCAAGGCTTCGGAATCAGTCGTATTGATTTTTAAATTCCCCTGATTATCATACCAGAACTGGTTCATTCCTCCCGTAGAAAGCACTGGCCCGAATGTATTTCCGATATGAGCATTCATTTCACTTAAATACTTTCTCCCGTTGGGCTGAGTTGTAATATATTGAGCATAATCAGATAACAGAGGTGCGGTTCCATTGCTCCAGTTGTAGAAAATATCAGAGAATTTGGCATTACGTTCCTTATCCCTGTATTTGAAACCATACTTTATCGTCAGGTTATCAGAAGCATTAATTTCATGATTAAAAGCTGCTACAATCTTATCTTTCTCTTCTACAAATACCTTGTAAAATTCGAGATCGGTAAATCTCATCTGGGTAGCATCCATTTTAAAGTCAGGATTGCTGTAGAAACCAAATAAGGCATCCGGATTTTTATAATCTAATTTTCCACCATCGGCTTTCCAGTAAGCTCTTGGCCCGTTTCCACGATCAGAAATATAATCAGGATTGATGCCTACTCCGGATTGGGTGTATTTAATGACATAATAAGAGTTGTTCTGCTTGTCAGGAATATTTCCATATTTAAACTGGTTGTCATAATAGGATAGATCCCAGTCAATTTTTCCCTTATTTAAATGATGAACTCCGCCTAATGAAATAGAGGTAAGTTCTGTAATCAGTAAATTGTGGATATTCTGAAGTTCTACTCTTGCCGTATTATTGGCAGAACTGAACTTATCAAATCGTATTCTGTGCTTGTAATGGGTTCATCATCAGAAAGTGTTCCGTACATTCCCTTCAGATACAAAGTGTTTTTTGGAGAAAGAACATATTCGAAAGCTGCATTAATTCCGGTAGTTTTTCTTACTCCGTTATAATCACGTAGTTCCATTCTGAAAACTCCTTCATCACCACTTCTTCTGGCTTCAAAATTATCCGTTGACCAATTTCTGATGAAATGCGCAAAGTTGAATAAGTATCCGAATTTTTTATCTTTTGTTCTTCCTCCATATAATAAACCAAGATTATACACTCCTTTGTCCGCTTTGGCGTTGTAACCGCTTCCTAATGTGGCTTTAAACTCTGTTTTCATAGGCGGTGTTTTGGTAATGAAATTCACTCCGCCACCAATTCCATCTGCTTCAATATCAGGCGTAAAAGATTTGTTGACATGCACATAAGAGATCAGTTCTGTTGGAAAGAAATCGAAAGCGGTAGCTCTGGATGTCGTTTCCTCTTCTGCGGTTGGAAGCCTGTTTCCGTTGATGGTTGTAGATGCCCAGAATGGCGGAAGCCCCTTAGAGAAACAAATCTTCCCTCTCCTTGGTCTCTTTCAATAGAAACTCCCTGTACTCGCTGTACCGTTTCGGCAGCATTTCTGTCCGGTAGTTTTCCGATCCCGTCAGAGGCGATGACATTGGTGATGTTGATTGCATTTTTCTGTAAGTTTAAGGCTCTTGCCTCCGTATTTTTTAAAGTTCCGGTAACGACCACTTCGTCAAGATTCTTTCTGGGCTGAGAAAGCTTTATGATTCCAAGGTCTGTTGTTTCATCAGATTTTAGATGAACCGTAATATCAGAAGTGGTATAACCAATATAGCTGATTTGGAGGCTATATTCTCCTTCTTTGATATCATTGATGGTAAACTTTCCGTCTACATCGGTGGTTATGTTTTTTGATGAACCTTTTATTTTGACCGTGGCACCGGGAAGCGGCTGGCTGTCATCAAGAACAGTTCCTATAATTAATTGCTTTTGCGCTGAAACAAAAGTGATGAAACAGACAGAAGCAAGGGTAAGTAATTTCTCTAAATTTGTTTTCATTTTTACATATATTAAATTTTTTATGCAAATCACGCTAATAATTTTAATATATATAAATATTTGATATTAAGTATTGTTTAACAAATTAAGGCTATTTATTACCCAAATTTTACTTTTCAAATATTTTTCCATGTGAAAAGTGAATAAGTTGTGCTTTTTATAAGTGTCTTATTTGTAGGGTATTGTGGATTAATTGAAACCTGGCTTTTTGAATAGATATTTTCTGTTGAAAAGGAGTTTTTGATTAACATATCGTTCATTTTAAACCAAAATGAGAAAACTAAAAGTTTACAAATAGTAAACTTTTTAGTGAAAGATAATTATGTAGTTGCTGAGAAAATATATTTTGTGACTACGAATTCTTGAATACAATCAATAATGCACAGCTGTAAAAGCTATGTGCCCTTTAGTTTGTAAAAAGAAATTAAGTTTACAAAATAAAAGCATTCACAAGAAACAGGGTGAACCATTATGTGTCCAAGGATTCGAGGCCTATACATAGATTATGAACCCTGTTTCTTTGAGAATAAGGTCATTATAGAAATTTAGGTTCGAGACCTATTATCAAGGGCTTAGACACGATTCTCAATGTGAATGATAACCTCAAAAAAGTTATGAGACAAAAGTACGTTATCGGCATTGATATTTCCAAATCAAAATTAGATTGTGCTATAATGGATTCTGAGTATAAGATCCAATGTGAGCAGATCATTCCCAACACAGAGAAAGGAATATCTTCATTTTTGAAAGGTATTTTAAAGCTTCTGAAAATAACCAAAGAAGACCTTTTGATTTGCTGCGAAAATACTGGAATTTATAACCGACCATTAGAGAAGTTTTGTTCAAAATCAGAGTATCTGCTTTTGGGTGGAACATCCTGTTAAAAATCAAAAAAAGCAGCCAGTGATTTAAGAGGAAAAAGATGATCGAAAAAGATGCCAGAAGAATTGCAGAATACGCTGTTCGCTATCACGATAAAATAATGCCTTATGAGGAATCAGAGGAAGTTATACAACGAATGAACGTGCTGGCTAAATCCCGTGATACTTTACTATTGCAAAAAACGGCTTTGGAAAATCAATTAAGGGAAGCCAAAAGTCACGATGTGTATGTGTTTAAGCTATTGACCCAAGCCTTTTTCAAAAAAAACGCTGAAAAACTCTTACCACATCTATAAAAAAACAATAGAAAAATCAGCTTTCAGAACTTATGGAAATCCAAGATGAGATTAAGAAAAAAAACAAAGAACTTTTTGATTTCCATTCCTGGAATCGGAACTCAATGTGCTCTTAATTTGATCATCATTACCAATAACTTCAAATCGTTTGATAATGCTAAACACCTTGCTTGTTATGCAGGAGTTGTTCCGTTCAAAAATCAATCAGGAACCATCGTAAAAAAAGAACGTGTATCGAAAATGGCGAATCAAAAACTGAAAAAGCTGCTTCATTTATCTGCCATGGCAAGTATACGAGCAGACAAGGAATTAAAGACCTATTTTCTGAGAAAAGTAGAAGAGGGTAAAAATAAAATGAGTGTTCTTAATGCTATAAGAAACAAATTAGTACATCGAATAATGGCCGTAATCAAACGAAAACAGCCATTTTTTCCAAAAGAAGAATTTTTATCAATAAAAAACACTTATAATACTTGCTTATTAACATAGAAATCTATGTGGTTATATTTTTAAACCACATAGGCACATAGAATAAAATTAATTGTGCATTCGTAGCTAAAAGTCTGTATAAGATAAAATTTATGCGGTATAAAAATAAAGAACTAGCATCACGCAGCTTTCGTTGCTGATACTTACCGGAACGTGGGGAAACTTTCCATTGAAATATAAAGAATCTCCTTCTTTCATGATGATTTCTTCATTATCAATGATGTATTTTACTTCTCCTTTCAGAATATATTTGAATTCCCAGGCATCTGTAATTACTTTTTCCCTTTTAGAATTAGGTTCCAGGGTAAGCAATACTGCTTCAAATCCCAAAGAATGAAGACTTTTGCTAAAGATGTGCATGTATTTAAAGCCTTCAGCTTCCACTTCTTTCTCTATAACCTGCTGACTTTCTTTAGGAACATAAATGAACTTTGCATTTGACTTTTTCTCCACGCCCTCAAAAAAGAAGCTTGCATCAATATCCAGTGATTGAATCAGATCTAATAATACAGGAAGCGAAGGAATTGTTCTTCCATTTTCGATACGGGAAACCAGACCGTTACTTACATTAGCTCTGAAAGCCAGTTCGTTAATGGTTAGATTGTTTTTCTTTCTGATATCCTTTAATCTCTTTCCGATCCCTATTAAAAAGTCATTCATGTTGTAGTCAATGAAAAGCAAAGGTAATATTATTCTATATAGGTTGTATGGCAAAATGAGGAATTCACGAAAAGGTAAAATTGTAAAAAGGTGAAAAAAATGAAAACGCAAAGCTCGCAGGTTTATTAGCTCACTGGTTTATTTTTAGAGCCTAAAGACACTTCATTCCATAAAGAAGGTTATCGTAGCTGAGTGAAACGCCTTTACGAACATTTTATAAGTATCATTTTACAATTCTTTGCGTGCATAGCGTTAAAAACCAAAATAAATAATCTTCAGTTCCACATGGTCTTCAAGAAACCTCCAACTTCCAGCTTCCTTCTTCCAACCTAGAAAGCTTTTCCATTCAATATTTCTATCCCGATAAAATTTCCCTATTTTTGTAAAACTCCTTATTTCATTTATGAAAAAAATAATTCTCATCGAAGACGAAACCAGTGTAGTATCTTTTATCAAAAAGGGGCTTCAGGAAAACGGATATGAAATTTCCGTGGCTTTTGACGGACGTACCGGCGTACAGCTGGTACAGGCCAATGATTTCGATTTGGTGATTTTAGACATTATGCTGCCAGAAATGAATGGGTTGGATGTCTGTAAGGAGATCAGAAAAACGAATCAGAGTGTTCCGATTTTATTCTTAACGGCTTTAGGTACTTCTGAAAATATTGTTCTGGGACTGGAAAGTGGTGGTGATGATTATTTGGTGAAACCTTTCAAATTCATTGAACTGGTTGCCCGTGTAAAATCTCTTCTTAGAAGAAGCCATAACAATGGCCCACAGGAAATCGCTGAACCAGAGCCGGATAATGAACATGTATTTCAATTTTCTGATTTATCAGTAAATGATTACACCAAAAAGGTAACCCGTGCCGGAGAAGAAATTACATTGACTTCTACAGAATACAAGTTGCTGGTTTATTTTCTTCATAACCCTGAAAAAGTAATTTCGAGAGCCGAGATCTTAGATGCTGTCTGGGGTGTAAATTATGAACTGGGAACCAATGTAGTAGATGTATACGTGAATTATTTAAGGAAGAAACTGGACGATAAAGATGATAATAAATTGATTCATACCGTAATAGGAATGGGGTATGTTCTGAAAAAGCATAATGAATGTTTAACAAAGTGATTACAAATCAGACCAAAACGATGGTACTTTTAATGTTGGTTTTTACCGTCATTATTTTACTGTTCAGTGGATTGGTTTATTTTTCAATTGTTAATTTTTCTCATCAAAGGTTTTATGAGCTTTTAAAAATTCGTACCGCCACCATTGTTCAGATAGAAAAAAGCAAGGATCATCTGGATCTTCCTGAAAATTATATTCTCAGCAATCTGAATGATGAAGAGCTTCCGATGGAAAAAGACTACGTTTTTGCAGTTCCTACGGATTCTAATTTCAAGAAAATCTCTCAGGAGGTTCACATTCCCGATTATTTCTTTAAAAATGTTCTCAAAAAAGGAGAGGACAACTATAATGATAAAGAATTCTATTACATTGGCCAGAGTTTTAGATATGAGGATAAAGATTATATCGCTATTGCTTCAGCTAAAAACCATTATGTAATTTATTACCTTGGATTTTTAAAGAGAACGCTGCTTACCTGTATAGTGCTATCACTTTTCTTTAGCATGATCTTTTCATTTTATCTTTCTAAAACACTCTTTAAACCTATCCTTAAAATTACAGGGAAAGTAAAAGAGATCAGTTCGGAGAATCTTCACCTGAGACTTGAGCCACAACCGGATAATAAAGAACTGAATGAATTAGTAGACACCTTCAACGGAATGCTTAATCGTATTGAAACGTCTTTTGAAACTCAGAATCATCTGATTGGAAATGTTTCCCATGAATTGAGAACTCCCCTTACCTCGATTATGGGTGAAGCTGATGTTGCTCTTTCTATAAGCAGAACACCGGAAGAATATAAAGAAACCCTTGAAATCATTCTGGATGAAGCTGAAAAACTGGACAGAAAGATTAAAGCCTTATTAATGATCGCCCAAACCGGGTTTGATGGTAAGATTCAGAAAATGGATAAGGTAAGAATGGATCAGTTGCTCTGGGATGTTATTGAAACCCTGAGAAAAATTGATTCCAGAAATAATATCTATCTGGATATCAGTATGCTTCCTGATAATCCTAAAAAATTGAAGGTACAGGGGAACGAACAACTTTTACATCTCGCTGTTGCTAATATTATCAGTAATGGCTGCAAATATTCTAATTTCCAACAGGTTAAAGTTTCCTTGGGAGCTACCGACGCAGATGTTTACATTATTGTAAAAGATGACGGGATTGGAATTCCGCAACAGGAAATGAATAAAATCTATGATCCGTTTTTCAGAGCTTCTAATACCAATAATTATGAAGGGTATGGAATTGGACTTCCATTGGCAAGAAATATCGTAAGAATGCACCATGGTGAGCTGATCGTCACTTCAAATGAAAATCAGGGAACTACAGTACAGATGCGTTTCCCTAACTTTTACAGTACACAAAAAGAAACGGTGTAAATCTGAAGGTAGAAAGTAAATGCTTCCTCAAATACTTTAGATAGGTGTGTTATCTTAATGGTCTTTCTGAATATTCCCTTTTTAATAACTTTTTACGTTACCTATAAGCCTATCTTTTATAATATATACTTGCCGAAAATCTTTGATTTTCTTGCGCCTTAAAAACAGATTATTATTTAAAACCCTTTGCGCCTTGGCGTTTTCCAACATAATTAAAAATTTTCCACTTCTGATTTTGCTGACTGCTTTTGGAAAAACGCAAAGCCGCAAGATCTTTAATAGGATGTACGCTTTTAAGGCGCAAAGATTTTATCTTCGATAAAATTCTCCCGTTGGGATATGTTGTTGATAATAATGTGTTTATGTAAAACGGCTTATTTCTGTTTTTCTCCATATTAATACCCGTTAACAATTTTCTAATCTCATTTTAATCTCTTTAATGACATTTTAATTCCATTCCAAAGAGCTTCTAATCTCATCGTTCTAGTTTTGTATCATCAAAAAAGATAAACACAATACAAAATAATAAAGAACATGGCTAAAACAATTTTAATTGCAACAGATTACTCTCTTGAGTCATTGAACATATTGAAAAAAGTATTAAGAGAAAAAGATGCTGCTGAAGATCAGAATCAGTATAATATTCTTTTAGTTTCAGGATACGATTCCGGGGATTCTATCAGAGATCTTTTATTCAATACGAAGACCACGATTTTCAACAAGATAAGACCTGGAGAATTCTGTGATGCTTATGAGATCATCAAGAATAAGTACCCTCATTTAGTCAGTAAGATTGTCTGTGACATCTTTACAGGAAGTTTTCAGAGAACCTTTAACCAATATGTGGTGGCGAATACGATTGAAGAAGCTTATTATTCTAACTCCATTAAAAGTAAAGGCAAAGGAAAATTTGATCTTGTTCCTTATATAAAAAAATGCAAAGAACTGCAGGCCGGGGAAATTACCCTTGAAATCAAAGAAAGACTTCCGGAAAGAGGAAGGTTGGCAGAGATCTTTGTAGAGGTCTAAATTATTATCAACATCATTAAAAAAGATTTAAAATGTTAAGAAATTATAGTAACAGCAGAACATTGGGAGACAATATCAGGTTGGGGACGCTGACTGCCTTTACGGCAGGTACTATAAATATAGCATCCCTACTTATATTTCTCTCTTTTACATCAAACGTAACTGGCCACTATGCAATTTTAGCTGCGGAAATCAGTAAAGGAAACTGGACGCAGGTAGCGGTAATGGGAAGTTGGATCTTTTTATTTTTCTTCGGAAGCTTTCTATCCAACTTTATCGTAATTAATTTTAATAAGAAAAGTAAATATTTTGCCCACGCAATGCCTCTTGTCCTGGAAATACTATGTTTGTTTGGAGTAGGAGTATACGGTCAATTGTATTATCAGAAAACATTAGAAGAAACAGAAGTTTTGGTAGCAATAATGCTTTTTGCAACAGGACTGCAGAATGGGTTGACGGCCAGTATTTCCAACTTCTCTGTTAAAACAACCCACCTTACGGGAACAACAACCGATTTGGGAATTTTGGTTTCTATGTTTACCCAGAAGAAATACAGGAAAAACGGGGAATTAATCGGAAGAGCAAAATTGCTGATGAGTATTATGATAGCCTATGTATTAGGAGCTATATTCTCAGGATTAACATATTACTACCTGGAATTTAGAGTATTCTATGTCATCAGTTTATGTCTTATGATCGTAATCGGATATGATGCTTATAAAATTCATGTAAGACACTTTAATACGAAGTACAGATACAACAGGATTTATAAGAAACCCAATCTTTTTGCTTATCTGTACGAAAAGATCCATGGAGTTCCTAAAATGAATAAGAAAAGAAAATTAGTCTTTGAAGACTAAATCCCCGGTGCAGGGGAAATATTACTATTATTTTTTGTATAAACTAGCTGGTTCAATCCTCTATTGATGTAAAACAATAGGGGATTGTTCTCTTTGAAAGCTGAGATCACAGATAGTTTGGAGCAGAATTTGCTGAAAGCTGTATTGTTGAAATGTTGATAATTAAATATTAATTCCCGTTTTTAATGTTTTAATTCCCATTTTCATTGACTATTTTTGTAAGTTGATTTACGTTTTTATGTCAGATATTATTCAGCTTTTACCGGATCATGTAGCCAACCAAATTGCGGCAGGAGAGGTGGTGCAGAGACCTGCATCCATCGTGAAGGAACTTTTGGAAAACGCTATAGATGCAGATGCAACGAAGATTGAACTGATCATCAGAGATGCCGGGAAAAACCTTATCCAAGTGGTAGACGACGGAAAAGGAATGTCCGAAACAGATGCCCGATTAGCATTTGAAAGGCATGCTACTTCCAAAATCAGAGGAACCGAAGATATCTTTAAGATCGCAACGAAAGGTTTCCGAGGGGAGGCACTGGCTTCTATCGCAGCTGTTTCACAAGTTGAATTGAGAACCAAGCAAAAGGATGCTTCTATTGGAACCAACATATATATTGAAGGGGGCGTTTTTCAGTTTCAGGATCCTGTACAGACTGCAGAAGGATCTAACTTTCTGGTAAAGAATCTTTTTTATAATGTTCCTGCCAGAAGAAAATTTCTGAAAAACAACAATATTGAATTCAGACACGTTATTGATGAATTTCAACGTGTTGCATTAGCTCATGAAGGATTGGAATTTTCTCTGTTTCATGATGATGAAGCTGTTTTCAGATTGAGAAAAGGAAGTCAGATGCAGCGTATTGTAGATGTTTTCGGAAGAAAATTACAACCGCTTTTGATTCCTATCAAAGAAGATATTATCTGGTGTAAGCTTCACGGATTTGTTGCTAAACCGGAAGGGGCCAAAAAAGCAAGAGGTGAGCAATTCCTCTTCGTAAACGGAAGATATTTTAGAAGTCCTTATTTCAATAAAGCAGTACAGGAAGCCTTTGAAGGTCTTCTTCAACCGGGATATGTGCCATCGTTTTTTCTTTATCTGGAGATGGATCCGGAGAAAATAGATGTCAATATTCATCCGCAGAAAACAGAAGTGAAATTTGAAGATGAGCATCTTATTTTTGCCTTACTTCGTTCCACGATCAAGAGATCATTGGGAATTTATAATGTTTCTCCAAGTCTTGATTTTGACAGAGATCCGCATTTGGATGAGATGATGAATAAACCTATCCCAAGCAAAGGCAATGGAGGAGGAAGTGGTGTTATAAAAATGCCTGAAATTATTGTAGACAGGGATTATAACCCGTTTTTGGAAGAGAAAAATGTAGTGCATCCGGAAGAAATTCAGAATCTTACGGAAATGTACCACCAGAATATTACAGCAGAACCATCAAAGATCAACCTGTTTGAAGATGAAGATTTTGATGAGGATTTAATGAGACTTCCGAATGGATACTGGTTGTTCAATAAAGGAGATGTTACTCTGATGCTTGATTTGGGAAGAATGCACAGACTGTTGGTTTCAGAAAATAACAGGTCTACAAGAAAAACAAATACAGGTACAAACAGCCATGCTTTGCTTTTCTCTCTGGAATATCATATGAATGAGATTGAGAAAAGTAAATATGAATCCATCAAGAAGTATCTTCCTGAACTTGGGTTTGACATGAAAATTGCTCACGAAAGTGTATTGAGAATAGATTCACTTCCTGAAGGGTTGAAAGAAACACAGGCGATGAAGTTCCTGGAAAACCTTTTCGAGATCTTGGATTATAAGACAGAAGATGAATTCATGCAGTATTACCACAACCAATGGAGTAAAATGCAATCCAAGTCAAGATTTGACTTTATTTATAAAAAAGATGCGGAACAAGTCATCAAAGATTTTACAGCACTAGGATTCCCGGAGTTTTTACCAGATGGAAAAAGATGCTTCTATGAAGTTCCGTTTAATGATTTTAAAAACAAATTTTAAAAAATATGTTTAACAATATACCACCAATTACAAGGAATATTATCATCATCAATGTGATCGTATTTATTGTTACCTCTTTAATGGGGGATCAGGTAATCAGCTACCTTGCCGGATTTTATCCCTTTTCTCCTTTCTTTCATTCTTGGCAGGTGATTACCCATATGTTTATGCATGGAAGTATTATGCATATTTTGTTTAATATGATGACACTCTTCAGCTTTGGTCCTATTTTGGAACAAACATTGGGTGAAAAAAAATATCTTATTCTCTACTTTTTAAGTGGTTTGGGTGCTTTCTTCCTGTTTAATTTGTGGAATTTTGTTGAAGCGCAGCAACTTTCCAATGAATTACAGCAATTAGGTTTTAACGTAAATGCTTATATGTCCGGAGCAAGTGTGCAATTTTCCGGAGATGCATCTGCGATTATGAAGCAGAAAGAATTATTAGATAGTTTAAAAGGCATTGTAGCAACACCTATGGTAGGAGCTTCAGGTGCCATTTTTGGAGTCGTGGCCGCTTTTGCAACCTTATATCCGGATTCAAAAATTGGAATTATGTTTATTCCGGTTCCTATAAAAGTAAAATACCTTTTACCAATCGTTATTGTGGTTTCTGTATATCTTGGAGTCTCTGGAAATGGAGGTGGAATTGCACACTTGGCTCACGTTGGTGGAGCTTTAGTTGGTTGGCTATTGGCAAGGATCTGGAAAAAACATTTATATAGATTCAATTAATCATTTTCTGTGAAGATTTTCCGACTTATTATATTGATCCTGCATGTAGGAATCCTATTTCTATTGCTGGGGTCGCTGTTGAATGCTTATATCCCACCTAAAATATTTCCGTGGTTTAATCTGTTGTCTTTGGGGTTCCCGATTCTTATCAGTCTGTATGTTATTTTTACCATATTTTGGATCTTTAGCTGGAAAAAAAGAGCTTTTGTATTCATGTTTGTGGGATTAGCATTTATTAATCCTGTGAAACGATGGGTTAATTTTTCCTCTGAAAGTAAAGGGAGTTTAAGTACTATAAAAATCGTGTCTTTTAATATAAAGGCAGGGCTTATGGGAAAAGAAGAGGTTTTAAATTATCTGAAAGCTCAAAATGCGGATGTTATTCTCTTGCAGGAAGATGGTGGAATAGACTATCCAACTCTAAAAGGCTATAATAGAACCCGATCGAATGGCTTTTTAACAATTCTTACAAAATATAAGATTTCCAACGAAAAAGTAATCTACTCTGAAGATGAAAATGCAAGCTTACCAGGTGGTCTTCAGGTAGATATTGAAATAAAAGGGAAGACCTATCGATTTGTAGATGTATATCTCTATCCATTTCAGTTTGAAAAAGAAATGGTTAAGCTTAATGGGGATTCTGATGCTAATGAGAAAAAAGTAAAGGATGTTGTAAAAAAATTAATTCCTACTTTCAAAAAACATCAGGATCAGGTAAAGAATATCTATCAAGCTATAGAAAACTCACCATATCCTGTTATTGTAGCCGGAGATTTTAATTCTGTTCCGAATTCTTATGAGTATTATCACCTGTCTAAAGGGCTTGAAGATGCATTTATGACTGCGGGCAGAGGAAGCGCAACCAGTTTTCACGATTATAAATTTCCGATTAGGATAGATTACGTTTTTTCTTCAAAATCATTGAAGGCTGTTTCTTATGTAGTTGACCGTTCTGTCAGTATTTCAGATCATTATCCGGTAATTTCTGAACTTTCTCTGAACGAGAAATAATCATAAAAATAGTTAAAGTTTGATGGCTTGGTAGGGTTTTTGCTTAAAAAAAGGGTACCAAGACCGTTTTTTCATGAAGTCGAATCAGATATTACTATTCATACATATCGCTGTTGCTGTTTTACTGTTATGTACCCTAGGAAATGCTTGGGTTCCACCTAATCTTTTGGGGAACCTGAATTTGTTGTCTCTTGGTTTTCCCTATCTGATATCGGTACATATTATTCTTACATTGGTATGGATTATCAAAAAAAATAAGATAGCGATTGCTTTTGCATTAGGAACATTACTTTTTTATAATCCAATAAGAAGATGGGTCAATTTTTCTCCTCAAACAGATAAAGTGAAGACGATACGGGATATTAAAGTTCTTACTTTTAATGTAAAATATGGTGATTACGGATGGGACAAAGTAAAAAATTATATCAAGGAGCAGGATCCGGATATTATTTTAGTTCAGGAAAAAGATACCAACCGTGCTTTAAGACAGGATCTTGTAAAATATCCGTCGGTAATTCTAAAGACAAAACATAAGATTGTAAGACAGGCAGAAATTATAGAAGATAACTCAAGAGGAAATTCTTTCTATGCGGATGTCGATATTAATGGAAAAATCATAAGAATCGTAAATGTTTACCTGGAACCTTTCAGACTTCAGAAGACAATGTTTACAAAGTTGGATGCGATGGGAATAGGAAATGTTTCTAGTCTTCTTTCCCATATGATTCCTACTTTTCAGGCGCATGAGGATCAAATTAAAAAGATCAGAAAAGCCATTGATTTTTCTCCTTACCCGGTAATCTTAGCTGGAGATTTTAATTCTGTTCCTAATTCATATGAATATTATAGTCTAGGAAAAGACCTTCAGGATGCATTTTTAACGGCAGGAAAGGGAAGTGCTTCAAGTTTTCATGATTATAAAGTTCCTCTAAGAATTGATTATATTTTCAGTTCAAAATCAATCATTCCATTAAGCTATAAAGTAGATAATACTGTAGAATTATCGGATCATTATCCAGTAATTGCAGAATTTCTGCTAAATTAGTTCCATGAAAAATTTACTGTCTGCGATTTTTGTTTTAATTCTTCTTTTTACCGCCTGTTCCAAGAAAGATTCTCCGGGATTTGCAGCTGAACAGGAAATGAGAATGCATTATGATACAGTTGCTGTGGATTCTTTTTCTAATGGTGCTGTTACCGTAGATATTGCCCGTAAGATTAAAATGTCTTCGCCTCAGTATCTGGATTCCGTAAAACAGGCTAAAAAAGCCTTGGAAGAGGAAAAGAAAATTAAAGCTGAGCTGGAGAAAGAAAATAAAACGAAGGCAGAGGAAGAAAAGAAAAAGGCAGATGCTGAAAAGAAGAAAAAAGCAGCTGAGGCTCCTCCTTCCACTGAAACCAAGACAGAATAAACCCAAAACATTTT
Source organism: Chryseobacterium tructae (assembly GCF_030409875.1). Taxonomy (NCBI): domain Bacteria; kingdom Pseudomonadati; phylum Bacteroidota; class Flavobacteriia; order Flavobacteriales; family Weeksellaceae; genus Chryseobacterium; species Chryseobacterium tructae. The sequence continues at coordinate 778,538 of NZ_JAUFQR010000003.1, forward strand.
AAAAAATATACAATATGAAAAAGCAAATTCTTGCAGCAATAGTGATTTCAGTATTCACGGTTGCTTGTACAAAATCAACATCAAAGACTGAGCAGGTAGAAAATGCAGATGGATCTGTTACTACCACAACAACTACGGTTACCGAAACCTCTCCTCATATGGTTGATTCGGCGAAGGTAAACGAAGCCAAGGAAAAAGTCGATGCAAAGCTAGATCAGGCAGGTAATAAAATAGACGATGCCGCTCAAAAAGCTAAAGCTAAAATTGATGCTACAGCAGACAAGACGAAACAAGATCTTAACAAAACAGGGCAAGATATCAAAACAGAGGCTAATAAAGTAGGAAAGGATATTAAAACAGGTGCTCAGGAAGCAGGAAAAGACGCTAAAGAAGCTGCAAGAAAAGGAGCTTCGAAAGTAGAAGATGCTGCTAAAAAATTAAAAGAAGATTTAAGCAAATAATAAAAAACCCGCAGTTGAATTCAACTGCGGGTTTTTTTATGGTTGGGAGTCAGAAGAGGGAAGCCGGAAGCGCCTTCTCTCTCTAACTATAGTCATTGTAAATTAAATCCTTCTACACTTACTTCAAAAGAAAATATAAGTAGTATAAAGACTGCAAGAACCTCCATCTTCCAGCCTCTAGCTCCCTGTCCCTTATTATCTATTCAATTCCAGTAAAGGTTCAATATATTCTCTGTCATTACTTAATCTAGGGACTTTATTTGTCCGCCAAGCTTTCCTCTGGATTCCAGCCAGTGATAAAACAGATTATCTTTGGCAATATGAACAATGGGTCTCCTTAGCGTCATGTTATTATATCTTTTTGCTTCATAATCCGAATTGATTTTCTTCAAATGCTGATCAAAGGCATCAATAAAGCTGTCCAGATTATCCGGGTATTGACTGAATTCAAAGATCCATTCATGAGCACCACCTTCATTTTCTTTCATAAAGACAGGGGCACCCGTAAAATCTGTAATTTGAGCACCCGTAAGCTCACATGCTTTAGACAATGCAGATTCTACATTGGTAATCATTAATTCTTCCCCAAAAGCATTGATATAATGTTTCGTTCTTCCTGTTATTTTTATTCTGAAAGGATTGGTAGAAGTAAATACAACCGTATCACCAATCAGGTATCTCCATAATCCACCATTGGTAGTGATCACCATGGCGTAGTTTTTTCCAATTTCCACATCTTCCAGGCTTACCACTTTTGGATTGGAAAAATGAAATTGATCCATTGGGATAAATTCGTAGAATATTCCGTAATCAAGCATCAAAAGCATTTCATCACTGTTGGATCTGTCCTGTATTCCGAAGAAGCCCTCAGAAGCATTGTAAATTTCGTAGTAATTGATGTTTTTTCCGATGATCTGACGGAATTGTTCCCTGTAGGGCTTAAAACTTATTCCACCGTGAAAAAACACCTCTAAATTCGGCCATAGTTCCGAAATGCTACCTACATTAGTTTCGGTCAATACTCTTTGCAAAAGCACCATCATCCAGCTCGGTACTCCAAGGATGCTTCCTACATCTTCATTTTTTACCTCAGAAGTGATTGCTCTAAGCTTGCTTTCCCATTCGCCCATTAAAGAAACTTTTTTGCTTGGGGTAGTGGTGATCTCTACCCAGAACGGGAGGTTGTCAATTAAAATAGCAGATAGATCTCCAAATTTGGTATTAAAATCCGCGTATAATTCAGAACTTCCGCCTAAGCGTAAATTTTTATAATTAAATAGTTGATTTTCAGGATGATTATTGGCGTAAATGGATACCATGTCTTTTCCTGCCTTCATATGGCAGTATTCAAGGCTTTCTGCAGAGATCGGGATAAATTTACTTTTAGCATTAGTAGTGCCGGAAGATTTAGCAAAATGTTTAATCAATCCCGGCCAGCTTACATCTTTTTGCCCCTGCCTTGCTTTTTCAATATAGGGTTCCATTTCTTCGTAAGTAACAATCGGAACTTTATTTTTAAAGTCCTGATAGCTTGAAATGGAGTTGAATCCATGCAATTTACCATATTCAGTATCCTCCGCATGAAATAGTTGGGAAAATAGTATACCCTTCTGAGTCTCAATGGGATGATCCATGAAATTCTGAATCTGATCTATCCTTTGACGGATAAACCAGTTGACTACGGTATTAAAAAGTGCTTTGGTTGCCATTCCAACAAATATAATAATATTTGAATGTTTAGAGAATTTTTTATAGGCTTAAATAAAAAAACCGTTACAAAATTTGTAACGGTTTAGTATCTAGTTTATTGTTTTTTAGCAGTACTCATCATAAGCAGCCTGAAGGTTTGCAGCAATTGCTCCCGCAGGATTTCCTTCAATATGATGTCTTTCCAGCATGTGAACCAATTCTCCATCCTTGAAAAGTGCTACACAAGGAGAACTTGGCGGGAATGGAGCAAGATGTTTTCTTGCTTCTACTACGGCCTCAGTATCAAACCCTGCAAATACAGTCGTTAAGTGATCAGGTTTTTTGTCTCCTGTTAAAGAGTAAACGACTCCCGGTCTTGCAGCACCAGCTGCACATCCACATACGGAGTTGATTACTAAAAGAGTCGTTCCGGATTGCTTTAAAGCATCTTCTACCTGAGTAGGAGTTGTTAAATCCTGGAAACCTTTATCTGTAAGTTCAGCCTTCATAGGCATTACTAAATCTGTTGGATACATAAATTTTGTTTTTATCAGTACAAAGTTAAACAATTCTTTAGTTTTGGTCAATATATAATAACTATGAGTAGATTAGGTATATAAAATTAACCAAATATTAATATTGCAATAATATTCATAAAAATGTGAATTAAAATTAGGAATAATGAAATATAATTATTAAATTTGAAATGATTCTGAAAAACAGACGACCATGAAAAAAACATTTAAGGCTTTCCCTCAAGCAATCAATCACTTAATACTGTCTGAAATATGATCGTATCTAAACTCTTTTTTTAAAGTTTTTTGAATCAATTGACTTTAATATCCAAAAAATGAAGCCCGAGACTCAAAAAGTCCCGGGCTTCTTAATCAAATCGATATGCAAAGGTTGTATATCCTTAGTTATGGAACGTAATACGTGTTTATAAGATCCGGAATTAACCCTGATCTAAACCTGTATCACATTATGAAAGGAGCTTTTTAACCATCTCGGAAATGCTTTTTCCGTCTGATTTTCCGGCTAATGCTTTTGAAGCAACTCCCATTACCTTTCCTAAATCTTTCATAGATTCGGCTCCGGTTTCTGAAATTATATTCTTAATTTCTGTTTCTAATTCTTCTGCAGAAAGCTGTTTAGGTAAATACTTTTCAATTACTTTCATTTGAGCTTCTTCCACTTCCGCAAGATCCTGCCTTCCCTGGGCAGCAAACTGCTCAAAAGAATCTTTACGCTGTTTGATCATTCTCTGAAGAATAGCAATTTCCTGTTCTGCAGAAACTTCAGCACCTCTGGCTTCAGTTTGCAAAAGAAGAATTTGAGATTTTACAGCACGAAGAGAATCAAGGGCAACCCTATCTTTCTCTCTCATCGCTGTTTTTATGGCTTCGCTTATTGTATGTTCTAAACTCATGGTTTTAAATTTAACAATGTATCAATGTAACAGTTTACCAATGAAAAAGTAGTAATTGTTACATTGGTACATTTCTACATTGTTATATTATTTAGTCTACGTCTTTATTTAAAAATCTGTTTTCTCTGATTTGCATAGAACCATTGTTGTCAGACATATAGGTATTGATATTTTGGTCTGATGCATTAGTTCCGTCAATAGAGATGTTTTTTCTCTTAAAAGCAGGAATAGATTCGAATTCGCTTGTGCTGTCAAAGCTTTGATAGCGAGAATTGAATTCTTTCAATTTATTTCTTCTTTCGATTACTCTGTCCTGATCGATCGTTTTGTTCACAAAAGTGAATTCTGATTCTTCAGTTTTAGGGGGTTCAATTTCTGTTTTGTTTTCAAAAGCAGGTTTTGTTTCCACTTTTGGTTCTTCTTTTTGGTAGAAGGTTTCAATTTTTTGAGCAGGTTCTGCTACAGCAGCATTTGTGGGCGTATTAAATTCTGCTTTAGGCTGTCCATAATCTGTCTTTGGTTCGTTTTTGATAGGCTCATTAACGAAGAAATTGAATTCTACTGGTTTCTCTTGTGAAGAGCCACTGTTGAATACATTACCAGACTGAGGATCTTCTTTTTTGTTATCAAAATCAAAAGAGAAAGACTGAATTTCCAAATCGTTTGGATCTTCCTCTTCTTCAATGGACAGTAGGCTGTATTCTTCTTGCTCCTCTTCGTTTCTCCACTCTTGCTCAGGAGTGTTGATTATATTTCTTCTTTATCAAAGAAATTGATCTCTGTTCTGATTTCCTCTTCCTGAATAATCATTTTTTTTTCGGTAGAAGTCACATTGAACGAAGTGTCATGGTCTTCATCATCCAATCTGAAAAGACTTTTTCTTCCGAAATCGTGTGTTGCCTCTGGGGCAGACTCTCTTTCTTCTCTTGTTTTAAAAGGAGAAGACTTTTGGGAGTCTAAATTATCATTAAGACTGATTCTGATTTTTTCCGTAGGGCCTGCAAATTTCTTATTATCATTAGAGAATCCTGTTGCAATAACAAGAACACTTACTGCATCTCCTAATTCTTCATCAGCACCAACTCCGAAAATAATATCCGCTGTATTTCCGGCTTCTTTCTGGATATGATCCATAATGATACCGATTTCATCCATGGTTACTTCTTCTGCACCACTTCTGATCAACAATAGTACATTTTTAGCACCTGTGATCTTGTTGTCATTCAATAACGGAGAATCTAATGCTTTTCTTACTGCTTCTTCGGCTTTATTTTCACCTGAAGCAGAACCTGTGGACATCAATGCTGTACCAGAGTTTTGAAGTACAGATTTAGCATCTCTAAAGTCAATGTTTACATCAAAATACCCGGTAATAACTTCTGCCATACCTTTTGCAGCATTGGCTAGCACTTCATCAGCTTTAGAGAATCCCTGTTTGAATCCAAGGTTTCCAAATTGCTGTCTTAATTTATCATTGTTGATCACAATCAGTGAGTCAACATTATTTTTTAATTTATCAAGTCCGTTTTCTGCCTGTTCTAGTCTTCTTTTTCCTTCGAAGCTGAAAGGAACGGTAACAATACCAACGGTTAAGATTCCCATGTCTTTTGCTACTTTAGCAATGACAGGAGCAGCTCCGGTTCCGGTACCACCTCCCATTCCGGCAGTGATGAACACCATTTTAGTGTTTTGTCCCATGGCAGCCTTGATGTCTTCAATACTTTCGATGGCTGATTTTTCTCCTACTTCAGGGTCGGCTCCAGCTCCTAATCCCTCGGTAATAGTAGTTCCTAATTGAACTTTATTAGCAACAGGGTTATTGTCCAGAGTTTGAGCATCTGTATTACAAATCACGAAATCAACTCCGTGGATTCCTTTTTCGTACATGTGCTTTAGAGCGTTGTTTCCTCCGCCTCCTACACCGATTACTTTTATGATGGATGAATTTCCTTTTGGTAGGTCAAATGAAAATCCTTGTGTACCTATATTTTCCATAACTATATTTTTAATAATTGATTGATGATAATTGATAAGGAAAAGATCGTTTATCGCTTATCACTCATCATTTATAATTTACTCTACTTCTTCAAAGAATTTTTTTACTTTTTCCATAAGCGATTGGCCAAAGGTCAATCTTGCTTTTCTGTTTTCCTGCTTTTCATTGGCAACCGGTTGTTCCTGAACAGGAGCAGCAGTTGGTTGAATAGGTTGAACAGTTTCTGCTTGTGCAGGAGCTACTTCAGGCTTAGTCTGCTCTTTAATGATTTCTTCTATATCATCAACAGTCTGTTTTTTATCCCTGATCTTCAAACTTTCCATCAGTAAACCAATAGACGTAGCAAATTCGGGGCCTTTCAGATACTGATTTTTATCGTTGGCAATATATTCATTTGCAAAACCAATTCTACTGTCAAAACCTGTGGTATAATTGGCCAGCTGTCTAAGATGTTTTAAGTTTGATCCACCACCCGTCAGAACAATTCCGGCAATCAGCTTTTTCTTTTGTTCAAAGGCTCCGTAGGCTTTCAATTCGGTGTTTACCATTTCTAAAATTTCTTCTACTCTTGCATTGATGATTTGTGCAAGGGTTTTTAAGGAAATTTCCTTGTCTGGTCGCCCATGAAGTCCCGGAATTGTTACAAAAGTACTGTCTTTTTCTAATTCGGGAACAGCCGAACCGAATTTTACTTTCAATTGTTCAGCATGTTTTTCAATAATGGAGCATCCTTCTTTAATATCTTCCGTGATAATTCCGCCTCCGTAAGGGATTACGCAGGTATGACGGATGATATTGTCTTTGAAGATGGCAATATCTGTGGTACCCCCTCCGATATCTACAATAGCTACTCCTGCTTCTTTTTCTTCTTTGGTAAGAACAGCTTCTGAAGAGGCTAATGGTTCTAAAGTAAGGGCTTCCATTTCTAGTCCGGCTTCACGAACGCATCTTGCAATATTTCGGATGCTTCCCATTTGCCCAACTACAACGTGGAAGTTAGCTTCTAAACGTTTTCCGTGCATTCCGACCGGCTCTTGAATTTCACCTTCGGAATCCACTTTATATTCTTGTGGAAGGACATGGATAATTTCTTCTCCAGGAAGCATAACCAGTTTCTTGACCTGATCTTTTAATGCTTCAATATCATCATCTGTGATGAATTTATCCGGATGTTCACGCATAATATAATCGGAGTGCTGCAGAGAACGGATGTGTTTTCCTGCAATACCTACCGTAACTTTGCGGATAGGAACCCCGGCACTGGATTGTGCCTCGGATACTGCAGCCTTGATTGAATTAATTGTCTGTGAAATATTATTCACAATACCTTTATGAACACCAAGACTTTTAGCTTTTCCTACACCGAGAACTTCTATCTTCCCGTGTGCATTCCTTCTTCCGACAATCGCGACTATCTTTGTTGTCCCGATGTCCAGACCTACTGAATACTCTTGATTTTCCATTTTTATATCGATTTGATTTTTTCTACTTTTTCCATACAGGACTCCACCCTGCTTTGTGTTAAATTGCCCTTTTGGGGACTCTTTTTTATTCTATTTTCACCTTTGGTTTCGGCTTTGGCTTGGACTGTGCCGGGGCCGTTGTCTTTTTCTCTGTTTTCTTTGCTTCCTTGGCCTGTGTTTTTGGCTTTGTTCTCTCTTTCGGTTTTACCGGGGTAGGATTTGCCTTTTTTGCTTCGGCTATTTTTGGCTTTGCTTCTGTTTTTTTGGCAGCAGCTGTTAGTGCTGGAGCTTTTGCCATTTCTAATTTACCAGCCTTCAGAATACTATCGTTTTCTTTGAAGTGTGGATTTAGAGTGGTTACAATCTGATTCTGATATTTTACAGAAACCATGTTATACTTCTGAGGATCCTGATAGACCAGATATTTTTCCACAAAAGTTTTAAATCCTTTTACTTTAAAATCAATATTATCAAGATCTCCAATTTCCACTTTATAGTTTCCTTCACTGGTCAGTAGATTATAACTTTCTTTACTTTTTGAAATTCCAATGAAGAATTTCTTGCTAAAATCATCATGATCAATTTTTCCAACTAATTCTGCCAGTTTTTCGTATTCATCCGATTGTACATTTCCTGTGACCAGCATACAAGGATGGGAATAGGTTCTTGAAATAGGAAATTCAACACCTTTTTCATCCACATAAAAGTCTTTTCCATCTTTATTGAGTCTGAAAACGGGAACTCTTTGCTTGATATCCAGATTCAGTTTTCCGTTTAGATTTAAATATACATTGGCACTGTCAACAGCTGAAAGTGAGTTAATTTTTTTTTCTAATGCCGGAATATTAAGATCTCCTACTTTTCCTGATGGATTCTCCTTTCTTACAATGTCTCTGATATCTTTTTCATCAACAAAGTAAACAGGAGTTTTTTCATTCATTTTTACAGAAATCTTATTGTCAGTAATCTGTTGGCCACCGAATCTCTTCAACGAGAAACTCAGTAACAACCCAAGGATGATTACCGTGATAACAATTTTTAATATTCTGTACTTATTTTTCATACATTTTTTGTATTCATGTATTTATGTACAATGTATTCATGAATACGTAAATACATTATTACTTTTTACAATTTATTTATCCATTCGCAGATCGGATCATATAGGGTATCTATATTTCCGGCTCCTACTGTGAGAAGGATGTCAAAGTCTTTTTCTTTTATTTTTTCAAAAGCATCAGATAAAGTAGATACCTCTTTTTTATCTAATGTTACTTTTTCCAACAGCCATTTTGAAGTGATTCCTTCAAAATTCTCCTGAAGCTCTCTTGCCGGATAAATATCCAATAAGATCAACTCGTCTGCACTGCTCAGGCTTTCTGCAAATCCATCCGCAAAATCCCTTGTTCTGCTAAACAGGTGTGGCTGGAAGACTACTAACAGTTTTTTATTAGGATAAAATGTTTTGATAGAGCTCATTACCGCATTTATTTCTGTTGGATGGTGAGCATAATCGTCTATATAAATTTTACCATTTTCGTAAAAATGTTTGGTATATCTTCTTTTAATTCCCTTAAAATTGGCAATTGCCTTTTTCAGCGTATCAAAATCTGCGCCCAAATTGTGTAAAATAGCTAATGCTACTGTAGCATTTTCTACATTATGAATTCCCGGGATCTCCCAAACGAAATCTTTTATAGTCTCTGTTGGGGTATGGAAGTCAAAATAGATCTTATCATGATCCATTCTCAGGTTATCCGAGTAATAATCTGCCTTTTCATTTACGGCATAGGTTTGATGTCCTCTTCCGATTTCCACTCCTTTTCTTACGAACAGCTGTCTGTCTTCAGGAACCAAAGCTGCAAATTGTCTGAAACCTTCTTCAATATGGCTTTTATCTCCATAAATATCCAGGTGGTCTGCATCAGTAGAAGTTACCACGGCCCAATCCGGAGATAGGTTCAGAAAGCTTCTGTCATATTCATCTGCTTCCACCACTGAATAGGTAGAACCATTATAGAGGAAGTTTGACTTAAAGTTCTCAGAAATGCCTCCTAAAAAGCATGAAAAAGGAAGGTTTACTTCCTTACATAAGTGAGAAACCAGGGTAGAAGTTGTCGTCTTCCCATGGGTTCCTGCTACTGCGATACAATCTGTATTTTCGGTGATTAATCCTAAAACTTTGGCACGTTTCAACACTTCAAACTGATTTTGATTGAAGTAATCTAAAATTCCAAGCGTTTTGATAGCTGGAGTATAGATGACCAATGTATCTTCTTTTTGAAGGGAAGTTATTCTTTCGTCAATATGATCTTCAAAAACAATATCAATTCCTTCTTTCGTCAGATTTTGGGTAAGCTTGGTGTTGGTTTTATCATACCCCAATACTTTTTTCCCGGACGCATTGAAATAACGCGCTAATGCACTCATTCCGATACCCCCGATTCCAACGAAGTAAAAGTTTTGATAGGTTTCTAAATTCTTCATTTTTCTTTATATGTTTATCACTTTAAATATCTCATCTACAATCTCTTTGGTAGCATCTGGCTTAGCAAAATATTTCAGATTGTCGGACATTTCCTTTCTAACATTTTCATTTTCGCAGATTTCTGATAATGTATTCCAGAATTTTTCCTGCATTTCAGAGTCTTTTACCATTCTGGCCGCATTTTTTTCAACCAGATTCATGGCATTTTTGGTCTGGTGGTCTTCCGCTGCAAAAGGGAATGGTACCAATAAGACCGGTTTTTGTGCTACTGCCAACTCTGAAATGGCAATGGCACCGGCTCTTGAAACGATGATATCTGCTGCAGAATAAGCTAGTTCCATGTCTTTGATAAATTCACGGATCAGAATATTTCTGGTTACAGTATCTTTTGTTTTTTCAATAATATCTTTATAATCAAGCTTTCCTGTCTGCCAGATGAGCTGATAGTCTTTGTCTACAATTTCTTTTAAATGAGATTCCCAAGCATTGTTTAATGTTCTGGAGCCTAAAGATCCGCCTACCGAAAGAATGGTAAGTTTATCTTTATGTAATCCCATTTTTTGTTTTGCCTGAGAGGTTTCCTGCATTCCCGTAATAATCGTGGAACGAATTGGATTTCCCAGGAATTTTATTTTTTCTGCAGGAAATCCTGCTACTTTCGGATACGCTGTAAATATCGCTTTAGCTGCTTTACTTAAAATTTTGTTGGTTACTCCGGCATAGGCATTCTGTTCTTGAATAAAAACAGGAACTCCCAATTTGGTAGCTTCATATAAAGCAGGGCCACTTGCAAATCCTCCTGTTCCTATAGCAACATCCGGCTTGAAGTCTTTGATGATGTCTTTAGATCTGGACAAGCTTTTCAGAATCTTAAAAGGAAGTCCTAAGTTGGATAATAGGTTTCCTCTGTTGAATCCGGCGATATCAATTCCTTCAATTTTGTAGCCTGCTTGTGGAACTTTTTCCATTTCCATTTTTCCGTTGGCTCCAATGAACAAAAATTCTGCATCAGGAAATCTTTTTTTGATTTCATCAGCGATGGCGATGGCAGGGAAGATATGTCCTCCTGTTCCTCCGCCTGATAGTAATACTTTTAATTTTTTGCTCATTTTAATTAATAGGACTGCGTCCGATTTTTTGTTAAATCGTCCTTTTGGGACTTGGTTTATGCAATATCGTTTATTTCCGCTACGCTTTGCTTTTTGCCCATTCCTTCTTCATCATAAATCTGAATTCTTGAGCTTATATTTAAAATAATTCCTAACTGTAAATAGGTTACCAACATTGATGTTCCTCCGTAACTGATTAATGGCAATGGCTGCCCGGTTACCGGGATCAGATTGACAGCAACAGCAATATTTACTGATAACTGTATAAAAATCATTACTCCGAGACTGAGCACCATCAATGATCCGAAGAAGGCCGGCATTTTACTGGCGATCATCACGATCCTTATCATCATAATGAGATAGAGACTGATCAGGAAGGCTGCTCCAATTACTCCATATTCTTCTACAATAACTGCGAAGATAAAGTCAGAGGCAGATTGTGGAAGCATTTGTTTTAAGGCACTTTTTCCTGGCCCCATTCCGGTAATTCCACCGTGTACAATAGCTGCTTTGGCCTGCATTACCTGATAATTTTTGGCTTTTACACTTTCGTCATCGGTATCAGCTGATTTTGCCTTGCTTGATGTAAATGTTTCAATACGGCTCATCCATGTGTGAACACGGTTTCCGCCGATCATATTGGTATTCAATGCAATCAATAGAAAGAAGACAATGGCTACAAATGATGCCGAAATAAATCCTGCAATGTATTTCCAGTGAAGCTGACCAACAATCAAGACAATGACTGAAACCATCAGAATCATTAATGCTGTGGAACCATTATCTTTGGCTACTAACACAACAAGAAGAATGGGTCCGAAAATGTACATGATATTCTCTATAGGAAGCCTTTCTCTTGTAATCTTCTTGGTGAGATATCTGCATAAATAGATAATCAACATCAAGAAGGCGAATGATGAGGGCTGGAATGAGATGGGTGTTCCCGGAATTTTAAGCCATCTGGAAGCACTGGCTCCATCAATGGTTTGTCCGGTAAACATAGTAACAATCAACAACACAATCATCAGCCCCAGCAAAATACTGCTGAGCTTTCCGATGTATTCATATTTTATTGTTCCTACAAGCCGCATAATGGCTAATCCCAGAACTACAAAGAACATATGTTTGATAACGTGACCTGTAGTGGTTCCGTTATTCACAATGTATTCCAGGTTTGAACTTGCAGAGTAAACAGGGAAAATAGAGAAAATGGAGATCACAAGAATGACCATCCAAAGTACTTTATCACCCTTTAGAAATTCAAATCTGCTTTCTGTATTCTGCTCGTCCATAATTATTGTATTCATGTATTGATGTAAGATGTATTCATGATGGAATGATCATGAATATTATACCTACTTTTTACACTGTTTTTAATACCTGCTCTTTAAACTGACGTCCTCTGTCTTCATAGCTTTTGAATAAATCAAAGCTTGCACAACATGGAGAAAGTAGAACAGTGTCTCCTTTTTTGGCCAGTGATTTTGATATTTTCACGGCTTCTTCCATGCTTGAAGTATCATAAATAAACTCCTTTTTATCTTTGAAGAAATCTATAATCTTCTTATTATCAACTCCAAGACAAACAATTGCCTTTACTTTTCTTTTGACTAAATCTTCAATTTCAGTATAGTCATTTCCTTTATCTAATCCTCCAACGATCCATACGGTTGGAGTTTTCATGCTTTCTAAAGCGTAGTAAGTAGCATTCACATTGGTTGCTTTACTATCATTGATGTATTTTACACCCTCTGTTTCTGTAACGAATTCCAATCTGTGTTCTACAGCTTGGAATGTCATTAATGAATGCCTGATGCTTTCGTTGTTTATTTTCAATATCTTACCGGCAATAGATGCGGCTAAGCTATTGGCAACATTATGATTCCCAAGTAAGGATAATTCTTCAACTTTCATTGAGAATTCATCCTTCATTTTTACGACAATCTGATCATCATTTACAAAACCTCCTTCAGGAAGCTGTTCCTTTGTGGAGAAAGGAATCATCTTCGCTTTTATTTCTAATTTTTCAAGCAGGTTTTTGCTCATTTCATCATCTTTGTTGTAGATGAAGAAGTTATCATTTTCCTGATTTTCAGTGATTCTGAATTTTGCCAAAGCATATTCTTCATAGTTGTAGTTGTATTGATCCAGGTGATCCTGAGACAGGTTCAACAATAAAGAAATATAAGGTCTGAAGTTCTGAATATCATCTAGTTGGAAAGAGCTTACTTCCAATACATAATATTCATGGTTTTCATCAGCCACCTGTTTTGCAAAGCTGTATCCAATGTTTCCCCCTAAACCTACATTTAATCCGTCATTTTTCAGGATATAGTAGATCAGGGAAGTGGTGGTTGTTTTTCCGTTGCTCCCTGTAATGGCAATGATCTTAGCATCTGTAAATTCAGAAGCGAATTCAATTTCTGAGGAAAGTCTGATTCCTTTTTCATGAATTTTGTGGATGATCTCTGCCTTTTTTGGGATTCCCGGACTTTTTACGATCCAATCGGCATTTAAAATCCTTTCTTCATCGTGGTTTCCTTCTTCAAATTCAATTCCATTTTCGGTAAGAAACTGCTTATAGGTATCTTTAATGGCTCCTTTATCTGAAAGAAATACTTCCAGACCTTTCTTTTTAGCCAAATAAGCAGCTCCACATCCGCTTTCTCCTCCTCCTAAAACAACTATTTTCATATTATTTTGATTTAATGATTAAAAGATTTAATGATTAAAAAATTTTTCAATGTTTAAATCTTTCAATTTTTAAATTGATCTTATCTCATTTTTAAGGTGATCAGACAAACAATTGCCAGTATTACTCCAATGATAATCATTCTGTTTACGATTTTACTTTCGTGAAATCCATCTTTCTGATAATGATGGTGTAATGGTGACATTTTGAATAATCTATTGTTTTGGGCGTATTCCAACCCATATTTTTTCTTTCTGTATTTGAAAACGATTACCTGAAGCATTACAGATAGGTTTTCGATCAAAAATATTCCGCATAAAACAGGAATCAATAATTCTTTTCTTAGAATAATCGCTAATACGGCAATAACTCCTCCCAACATTAAACTTCCCGTATCTCCCATGAAAACCTGGGCAGGATAGGTGTTGTACCAGAAGAATCCTATTACAGCTCCTACCATAGCGACAGCAAAAATGGTGGTCTCTCCCATATTCGGTAGGAACATGATATTGAGATAATCTGCAAAGATGATGTTCCCTGAAAGGTAGGCGAAAAGGGCAAGGGTAAGCAGTATTATGGCACTGGTTCCTGCGGCGAGACCATCTATTCCGTCGGTAATATTAGCTCCATTGGAAACCGCTGTTACAATGAAGATTACGATGGGTATAAAGACAATCCATGCCCATTCGTGGGCATCTTTTTCATTCATCCAAAACAGGATTCCGCTATAGTCGAACTCATTGTTCTTTGCGAATGGAACTGTAGAAACAGTGATTTTTTCTGTAGGCATAAAGTTCTGCTCTACATTGTTTCTGTTCACTACTTTTGCATCTGCATACTTTCTTTTCACGGTAATATCCGGGTGGAAATACATCGTAACTCCTACAATTAGGCCTAAACCAACTTGTCCTACAATTTTGAATTTACCGCTTAGTCCGTCTTTATTTTTCTTTATTTTCTTTAAATAATCATCCAGGAATCCAATGGCTCCCATCCAGAACATTGAAACCAATAGTAATACAATATATACGTTGGTAATTCTTGTAAACAACAATACAGGAATAATAGTCGCCAAAATAATAATAAGCCCTCCCATAGTAGGAGTTCCTTCTTTCTGTTTTTGGCCGTCTAATCCAAGATCACGGACTAATTCGCCCATTTGTTTTGTTCTCAGGTAGTTAATGACTCTTTTTCCATAAACAAGAGCAATAATTAAAGAGAACAATACCGCCATTCCGGCACGGAAGGAAATGTATTTCAACAATCCTAATCCCGGAACGTGAATTCCATGGTCGGTTAGATATTCGTATAGATAGTATAGCATGTTTCTGTTTTTTTATTATTTAAAAATTTAATTTATTTAAAGATTTAAAGATTGGGTTTCTCAATATTTTCACTTAAATACTTAATAAAGTTTGATATGTTTGAAGAAATTTCTCTCGAAAGGGTAATGATTTCTTCTGCTTTATTTTGGTCACCTAATTTTAATCTTCTGCTTACAATCAGCATGCTTCTTACTTCAGCACAGCTGCCTTTTGCAATTTTTAAATATCTAATAAATTGTCTGTTATTGTTATATTCTGAGCCTTCCGCAATATTGTTGCTAATTGAAAAACTCGCTCTTTTTATCTGGTTATTAAATTCAAATTCTTTTTCAAAACTTTGACTTTGAAGAAATGAATAAACTTTTTCAATAAGATCTAAACTTTTGATATATACTGGAAAATTTTCAAAATTCTTCGTCATAATCAAATTTTTAAATCTTTCAATGAATTCAATCTTTCAATTTACTTGGACATTAATTTCCAAAGCTCATTAATTACTTCTTTGTCATCAAAATGATGTTTTACACCATTTATCTCCTGATAGTTTTCGTGCCCTTTTCCAGCTACGAGAATGATATCTTTAGGTTCTGCAAACTTGATAGCCATTTTTATGGCTTCTTTTCTGTCAGGAATTGAAGTGTATTTGCTGAAGTTCTGAGGTTCAACACCGGCTTCAATTTCTTTTATAATTTGTCCAGGATCTTCTGTTCTCGGGTTATCTGAAGTGATGATTGCCAATGTTGATTTTTTAGTGGCAATATTTCCCATTTCAGGTCTTTTTGAGTGATCTCTGTCTCCTCCGCATCCGAAAACGGTGATTAATCTCTCGTTTTTGGTTCTGATATCATTGATACTGTCCAGGATGTTTTCTAAGGCATCCGGAGTGTGTGCATAATCTACGATAAAGAAAATTCCACCGTCCGATTTCATCGTTTCAAATCTTCCGGAAACTCTTTTTAACTGGCTGATGGCCTGAAGAATTTCGTCCTGTGCGAATCCAAGTTCTTCTGCTATTCCGAAAACAAGCAATAGGTTGTAGACATTGAATTTTCCAGTCAATGTTGTCCAGAATTCTTTTCCGTTGAAATTCAGCAGCATTCCGTTGAAATCAACCTCCAATAGTTTTCCGTGGAAGTCTGCCATTGTCTTCAAAGCATAAGACTTCTTTTTGGCCTTTGTATTCTGAAGCATGACATTCCCGTTTTTGTCATCTACATTGGTGATGGCAACGGCTGTATCTTCTAGTTCATCAAAGAATCTTTTTTTCGTTTTTAAATATTCTTCAAACGTTTTGTGATAATCTAAATGATCGTGGGTAAGGTTGGTAAATCCTGCTACTTTGAAGTGTAATCCTTCAATTCTGTTTTGAGCAATTCCGTGAGAACTTACTTCCATGAAAGCAAATTCGCAACCTTTTTCAACAGCCTCTGCTAATATTTTGTTGATGGTAATAACATCCGGAGTGGTATGAGTTGCTGGGATAATTTCTTCCCCAATTCTGATTTCAACGGTTGATAATAAAGCAGAATCATATCCTAAATTTCTGAATACATCAAAAAGAAGGGTAGAAACAGATGTCTTTCCGTTTGTTCCGGTAACTCCAATCAGCTTCAGTTTCCTGGATGGATTTCCGTAGAAGTTCGAAGCAAGATGACCTAAAGTTTTAGCAGAATCTTTAACTTTTATATAGGTTACGTTTTCTGCCAGTGTTTCAGGATATTCTTCACAAACAATTGTTGTTGCCCCCTTTTCAATAGAAGATGCAATGAATGAGTGTCCATCCACAACTGTTCCTCTTATTGCAATGTAAAGAGAGTTCTCTGTAACCTTTCTGCTGTCAAACACCAATTCTAATACCTCACGGTTGTTATCACCGTGAATTTCTATTACTGGGATTCTGTTTACTAATTCTGTTATTATCATTTTATATCAATAGGATTTTATCCTATTTTTTGTTAAGCCGTCCCTTTGGGACTCTGTTTTTTTAATTCTGTAGAGATAAATATATTCTCTGGTTCTTACCAATCGTTGTGCCTTCTAGCGGGAACTGTTCTTTGATTCGTCCAACTCCTTTAAAATCGACACGGTATCCTAAGTTTTCCAATTGCGGGATGACATTTTTACCAATCAATCCTACTACATTGGGCATTTGCTTATCAGTAACTGCTACTTTTACATTAGGTTCCACCATTTTGCTCAGGTTTACCTTTTTGTCTACGAGCATTTCTTTTTCAATGTTTTGTGGTGTTTTCAGGAAGGTTTTTCCTGCGATTTCCTTAAACACCGGTGCTGCTACGGGGCCTCCATAAAACCCAATTGATGTATTGGGTTCACTTACCATTACATAACAGGTATATTTTGGTGCATCTGCCGGATAGAATCCTGCGAATGATGCACGATACTTCATAGGGCCAGGAAGCCAATATTCAAATCTTGCGGTTCCTGTTTTTCCAGCCATTTTAAGGTTAGGGGTGAAGATACTTCGTCCGGTTCCTTTTTCTACTGCTTTGGTTAGTGCGCTGGTCATCATTTTGATGGCCTTTTCAGATGCCATTTTGTTTACCATTACTTCAGGTTTTGCACTGTACATTACCTTTCCGTCTTTCATGATCTTGTCGATGAATAATGGTTTAAGCATTTTACCGCCGTTCGCTACGCCGTTGTAGAATGTTGCCAACTGCAGCAAATTAACATTGGAAGAATATCCGAATGAAATAGAAGCAAGTGTAGCCGCGTTCCATCTTTTATTTTCCGGAGTTACAATCTTAGGTTTTGTGATTCCCGGAAGTTCGATGTCCATTTTGTCAAATAATTTCCAACGTTTTAAATGGTCAAGGAAAATCTGTGGCTTTTCAGCGTAATATTTTGTAATCAGTTTTGCTGTTCCTACGTTACTGGATTTAGCTAAAACATCACTGATATCGTAAGTTCCTCCTCCGTGACCGTCAGAAATTCTTTGTTTTGCATAGGTCCAAACACCGTTTCCTACATTTACCGTTGTGTTTTCATCGATAAACCCATCGTCCATTGCAGCTAAAAGCGAAATGGTTTTGAAGGTAGATCCGGGTTCTATATTATCTTTTAGTGCATAGTTGTAAGAATCTTCATAATCTCCTGATTCCGTTTTTCTTAAATTAACTAGCGCACGTACTTTTCCGGTTTCTACTTCCATCACAATTACGGTTCCGTGTTTTGCTTCGTAGTGAATCAGCTGCTTCTCTAATGCGGAGTGTGCAATGTCTTGAATTCTAAGGTCTAAGGTTGTATAAACATCTTCTCCATCAACTGGTTCCTGAACTTTCCAGAAATCAATTGGTTTCCATTGAGAAGAGTTGATTCTTTGCTCTAATCTTTTTCCGTCAGTCCCGGTTAAGTGTTTAGAGAAAGCTCCTTCTAATCCGGATTTAAGCTCTCCATTATCCATACCGATGGTTCCGGCACCGATTTCTGAAGTGGCAAGTTCTCTTTTGTAATTTCTGTCTACAATGAAACCGCCTTTGTTTTTCCCTCTTTTGAAGATCGGAAACTGTCTGATTCTGTCATATTGATCAAAATCAAGACCTTTTACCAAAGTATAATATTGGTTTTTCTTTTTCTTTTGTTCGTCGAATTTTTGTCTGAACTCTCCTCTGGATTTTCCGAACATTTTGCTCAGAGAATCCGTTAATGCTCCGATGTTGTTGCTGTAGATCGTATCTTTCATCGTTTTGAAGTCGAGATAGATATCGTAGCGCATTACGGTTGTTGCCAAAATGGATCCATCGGAAGCAAATAGGTTACCACGAGCTGCTTTTAAAGTAGCCTCCCGATAGTTTTTATTAATGTAATCATCCTTAATTTCCTGAACATTGGTGTTTTGAAGGATTACGATCCTTGCCAAGAACATTACAAACACGCACAAAGCTACCACTGCAAAGAGGTAGCCCCATCGTAACGTTTTTTTACGTTTATTGTCGTATTCATTTTGCTTTTGCATCTGTACTGTCCAGTTTTATTAGCAATTTATGAGGGTGGTTTTCGAGGGTCATTAAAGAGTCCCGCGCAACCTCTTTCCCCAGCTCTGATTCCATTTTTACCTTGATCAGCTTACTCTGGGCGTAAGCGTTTCTCGATTTATATTCTTCTGTTTCCTCCTTTAAGGCGTTTACAATTTTAATTTTCTTATTGACGAGATGGTTACTGTAAATCATAGCCATCATGAGGACAAACAACAAGAGAAAATACTTGTAATGTATTTTGATCTCATCACGATTCAGAAAATTACCTTTTATAATATCTATAAAAGTGAGTCTTTTCTGGGGGCGATTTGTTGTTCTTTTTGCCACTTCAATTAAATCAATTTGGTTTGCAGTGAATTTGTTTTTGTTGTCAATGATCAATCTTAATTTATTATTGACAATTCACTCATCCGCTTTTAAACTTTAATTCCTGTTCTCATTTTAGCACTTCTTGCTCTTGAATTTTCTTCAATCTCCTTATCATCCGGGATGATCGCCTTACTCTTTACAAGCTCGAATGCTTTTTTATAATTTCCGTAGATATCTCTTTCCGGTTCTCCTTCGAACATTCCGTTTTTCAGGAATCTTTTTACCAAACGGTCTTCTAGGGAATGGTAAGAGATTACTACTAATCTTCCTTCTGGTTTTAATATATTGAAAGCCTGAACCAACATTTCTTTCAATACTTCAAGTTCCTGGTTCACTTCTATTCTTACTGCCTGGAAAAGCTGGGCATAGAATTTATTCACTTTATGAGGTGGAAGATAGCTGAAAAGCTTTTTCAAATCCTCAGTGGTTTCTATGCTTTTTGTTTTTCTATGATGAACGATATCTCTTGCCAGCTTTCTTGCTTCTCTTAATTCTCCATAGTAATAAAAAATATCTGCGAGTTCTTCCTCGCCATATTCATTAATTACTCTTTTGGCATCAAGACTCTGCATTACATTCATTCTCATATCCAGAGGCGCATTGCTTCTTGTAGAAAACCCACGGTCTGCTTCGTCAAACTGATGAGAAGAAACTCCCAGGTCAGCCAAAACACCATCAACCTGAGGAACGCCATACATTAATAAAGAGTTTTCCAGAAATCTGAAATTCTGATTCACCAATGTAAATCTGGGATCATCAATTGTATTTTTAAGCGCATCCAGATCCTGGTCAAAGCTGAACAGTTTTCCTTTTTCGGAAAGTCTGCTCAAAATCTCCCTGGAGTGACCTCCACCTCCAAAGGTGCAGTCCACGTAAATTCCGTCAGGATTCGTCACCAAATCATCTACACTCTGCTTCAACAAAACGGGGTTATGATACATGCTTAATTGTGTTTTTTATTAATAAAATCCTTAATAACTTTACAGTTCTTCTTCGTCAAAAGAGCCCATTACATCTTCGGCTAGGCTGGCAAAATCAATTTCATTGGTGGCAATTACCTGTTCGTAGGCATCTTTGTCCCAAATTTCGAAGAGTTCTCCTGCGCTTGTGATCACAATCTCTTTTTGAAGATTTGCGAACGTCATCAGGTCTTTTGAAATCTGTAGTCTGCCTGCGTTGTCCAATTCTACTGTTTTTACTCCTGCCGTAAACATTCGTATGAAATCAGCATTCTTTTTTATGAATCTGTTCAGTTTATTAATTTTGCCCATTAGTTTATCCCATGCATTCATAGGATAGACCTCCAGACAAGGTTGGAACACAGATCTTTTGACTACAAATGCCTTGTCTTCGAAGTTTTCCATCTGTTTGATTAAAGATGAAGGAACTTTTAGGCGGCCTTTGTCGTCAATTTTACACTCATATGTTCCAATGAAATTTTTCATTTGGGACAAATTTATATAATAATTTCCAAAATTTCCCACTTTTTCCCACTTTTTGACTCAATGTTAATAAGTTTTATTAAAGATTGAGTTCTAAGAATGTAATTATCTGATATGTAGAAGGTTGTTAAAACTGTTATTTACGCCATAATAAAGCGATTTTGAAAAAAAAAGTTAAAAAGGGGAATATTGTATTATTTTTATCTTAAATTAGGATAATCAAAATATTTTTGAGGTTTAATTTGTATTTTTGCAGGGCTTTATTAAGGCATTAGTATGATATTTAGTACAAAAAAAGAAAAGAAATATTCCTATGTAGAGGCGGGGGAAGGACATCCATTGGTGCTGTTGCACGGATTAATGGGTGGTTTGAGTAATTTCGATAAAATGGTAGATTTTTTTTCAGACAGAGGATTCAAAGTATATGTTCCTCAGCTGCCGATCTATGATTTGCCGGTACTCAATACAAATCTTACCACTATAGCAAAATATATCATCAAGTTTATTGAAAGTCATATTTCAGAGCCTGTTAATATTGTTGGAAACTCAATGGGTGGACATGTAGGGCTTATTTTGACCTTGGCAAGACCTGATTTGGTAAAGAACCTGGTTCTAACCGGTAGCTCAGGCTTGTATGAGAGAACTTTCGGTGATAGTTTTCCAAGAAAGAATGACAGATCATATATCAGAAAGAAAACAGAAGAGGTGTTCTACGATCCTAAGATCGCTACTGAAGATCTTGTAGATGAAGTTTTTTCGGTGGTGAATGACAGAATGAAAGGAATAAAAACGGTAATGCTGGCAAGAAGTGCCATCAAACACAATATGTTAAATGATCTTCCAAAGATTCAAACACCTACTTGTTTAATCTGGGGAAAACAGGATAATGTGACTCCTCCGGAAGTTGCGGAAGATATGCATAAATTCATTCCGAATTCAGACCTGTTCTGGATTGATCATTGTGGCCATGCTGCCATGATGGAAAAGCCGGACGAATTTAACGAAATCCTTTTCAACTGGATAAAAGATAAAGTTTAAAATAAATAACAAATAACCATTAGGAGATTTTCTTAATGGTTTATTTTTCTAAAATATATTCAAAAATGGTTATTAAGACAGCAGAGTTTGTAAAGAGTAGTGGAAAATGGCAGGAATGTCCTGAACCAAATATTCCCGAATATGCTTTTATTGGAAGATCTAATGTAGGAAAGTCATCATTGATCAATGCCATGATGAATCATAAAGATTTGGCTAAAACTTCGGGAACTCCGGGGAAAACTCAGCTGATCAATCATTTTTTGGTGAATGAGAGTTGGTATCTTACCGATTTACCAGGATATGGATACGCAAAAGTTTCAAAAGTTCAACGAAAAGATTTTGAAAAACTGATCACCAATTATATTCTGAACAGGAGAAACCTGGTGAATCTTTTTGTTTTGGTAGATTCGAGGCATAATCCTCAAAAGATCGATCTTGAGTTTATTCAATGGTGCGGAGAAAGTGGTGTTCCTTTCTCAATTGTTTTTACAAAGGCAGATAAGCTAAAGCCTAATGTGATTATTAAAAATGTTGAAGATTATAAAACAGAACTTCATAAAACGTGGGAAGACCTTCCTGAATTATATGTGACTTCAGCAGAAAAGAAAGAAGGAGGAGAGCACATTCTCGACTTTATAGAAAAGACGAATGATTTTTTAAAAAATAATAGTGTAAGCTTTGATGAGTAATATTGTTTGGAAAATTAAAACTTTTGATGAGTTTACGGTTCCTGAGCTATATGCTATATTGAAAGCCCGCATTGATGTTTTTGTTATTGAACAGAACTGTCCTTATCCTGACCTTGATAATTATGACCAGAAAGCGGTTCATATCTGGGCAGAAGAAAATGAGGAAGTGCTTGCGTACTGCCGTATTTTTGATAAAGGAATAAAATATGATGAAGCTTCAATTGGAAGAGTTCTAACAACGGAGCAAGCAAGAGGGAAAAGTTTAGGAAAGTTATTGATCAAATATGCTATTGACACGATAGAAAATCGTTTTCATACTTCTGAGATCAGAATTTCAGCGCAGGATTATCTGTTGAAGTTCTACGGGGATTTTGGTTTTGAAGATACCGGAAAGAAATATTTGGAAGATGATATTCCACATACGGAAATGATTAAGAAATAAAATAAAGAAGGCGTCTCGGATGAGATGCCTTTTTCTTTTGCCTTGATTCTCTTTATGATACGTCAAGTTTTGGCGCTGTCTCTTAATATCTTCGTCATGTTAACCTTAAACAAGAGATTATTATGATTTTTACAGAAGATTTTTTTAGCCCAACGAGTGTTTATCCTTCAGAGGATCTAGTTCAATTAGTGGATAGTTTTACCAAGGAAAATGTGAACTATCAAAAGTATACAGGTTCTGCGACGGTAACTGATGATGGAGTCGTTTACAGAAAAAAAGGAAATGATTTTTATGTGGATATTAACTTTTTGACCAGTGGACAATTAAATATCCAAAGATTTGGTGCTAAAGGAGATGATCTTACAGATAATAGTATTGCGATCAAAAAGGCACTGGCATTTTGCGAAAATTACAGAAAAGAGAGAATAATACCTGAAAATGGCGCAGTGTATCGTCAATTTGACAAAGCGATTATTATATATTTTCCTAACGGTATTTATCGATATACTGATATTGGGAATATAAAAATAGAGAACCTGACTATTAAAGGAGAAACTTTCAGAGGTGTTGTTTTAAAATGTATGAAGGGAGGTATTGCATTGGAGATGGACGCATTTAAGGATAATAATGACTCACCACCGTTTTGTAAAAACTTAAACCTTAACAATATTGTTGTAGAAGGGCAGTATAATACAGAAGTATTGATCTTTGCCCAAGGAATAGCTCATAGTAATTGGGAGAATGTTGCTGTACGGGAAGCTGATAAAGACCTAGGAATTGGCTTTCATTTTAAAGGAGTTATGCTTTCCGGTTTCAAAAATTTACAATGTAGTTCTGATGTTGATACTGTTATGAATACAGGTAATAAAAATATTCCTTATCAGGGATTAAAACTGGATCACGGGCATAGAATAGAAAAAGAAAAAAAGATAAAAGACGGAAAAGAAGTAATAGAAGAAGTATTAAAAGGAATTGGAAATTGTAGTAACAATTCTTTTTATGATATTAAAATGGAGGGAATGCCTTTTGGAGTCAATATTTTTCAAGGTGATCAGAATACTTTTTATGGTGGAACTCCGGAATCCTGTACAAAGTATGGCTTAATGGTAAGCAGAGGAAGCCGTTATAATACATTTATTGGAAGTGCATTTGAAAATGATTATTCAATAGCAGATGTTCTTGATGATGGAATTCATACTGTATATATTAATTGCTATGCATCCAAAAAAGCTTGGTTCCAGGGTCAGGGGGCTACCGTTTTAGGAGGATTTTGGCAGGAAGTACAGATTGATAACTCTGCTGAAGCTACGAAAATAGAGAATGTAACCATTAAATATTTTACTTTACCAAGTGCAGGTATTATTGATAATGGGAAAATGACCACAATCCAAAATGTTAAGGATGATGTTCTTGGCGCATATATTCCTAATAAATATAATGCTACAATCCATGTAGGTTCAGCTCAAAGACCTGAGAATAATTCTGTAGGCTCCATGATATTTGATACAGATTTATTAAAACCGATCTGGTTTAATGGAAATAGCTGGGTAGATGCATCAGGAGCTATTGTTTAATATTCACTGAGCCCAGGATAATACTCTAGAATCCATAAAACGGCTGCTATAAAATAGCAGCTGTTTTATTTGTTATTTTTTAGGAGGAAATATTGGAAGTGTTTCTCCACTGGTATGAAGTTCTACGGGGACTTTGGTTTTGAGGATACCGGAAAGAAATATTTGGAAGATGATATTCCGCATACGGAAATGATTAGAAAATAAAAAAGCGAAGACCAGTCTTCGCTTTTTTATTTTTATAGATTCTGAATTTTGTAGTAGTACAATTTTATTTTTTTGTCACCTTAGTAACTATGTTTTTTTGATCGCTAATGATTCTTAGTAAATATGTTCCTTTAGATTCAGGCATCTTAAACCTTAGTTCGTCTTTATCATTAAAATCTATTGTTTTCATCCATTGTGATGCGGCATTATAAATCTCAACTTTTACCGTTTTAGGGTTCTTTGTGAACTTCAGGCTAACCTCATCATTTGTAGGATTAGGGTATACTACAACATCTCTTCTTTGCTGCCTATCAATAGTATTAACAGATAAGGTAGTATTTGGTGAAATCTTCCATATGTCTTCCCCGGTAAAATTGCTGCCATATTTTTGAAATCCTACAATGTATAAGCTATTTTTAAAAGAGAAAATAGAACTTCTTCCCGAACTGTTAAACTGAGGAAGGTAATTAATAAGGGTGTTATTTATAGGGCCATAAGGAAGAACTCTGAATTCGGGAAAAGATGCTACTAATTGAGCATTACCGGAACCTGCATATTCAAACAATTCTGTTGTGAAGTTATTCTGATCTCCTCCTAATAATGAGGTTGTTCTTACGAAATATATATTCCCATTATATCCACATATACCAGTATAATCATAATTTCCTCCCGGTGTGGTAATATTTTCCTGATGAATTATGATAGGAGGGTTGATTCCGTCATATTTATAGATATAATATTTGTTATTTGCAATATTATAGAAGTATAAATTATCATTATAGACTGTTAAGAAAGAAGGATTTGAAGAGCTGGCTCCCTGTGTTATGTCTAAGCAGTTAATACTATTGTTCGCATCGTCATAATAATAGATCTCAGTGCCATATTGAGTTGTTCGATTAATGAAAAATAGTTTGTTTTTGAATTTTGTTAAATAGTTTGGATAAGCTCCAAATTGATCATTTTCAGATGAAACTATGCTTGTTGTCTGATTATTTGTGGGATTGTATTTTTTAATAGTATTGCTTGTTACCGTATTATCCTTCCATGTTTTATAGAATAAGCTTCCATTGTGCTCTGTATTGCTAAAAATAAATGGAGGGTTCCAGTAATTTTTATATCTACTGGCTGTAAATTGATATGTGGTATTTATATTTTGGTCTATATAACAAGTATTGTTGATATCACCAGTATAGTAGAACCCTCCCAAAAATGGGGTAAGGTTTTCAAAAGTTTTGCAGCCAGAGGGAAAAGAGGTTGTATTTACTTTATGAACTAAGGTCTTTGAAATGGTTTCATCAAAATACCAAAGTTCTTTATGGCTTCCCACACTATTGGGACTAGCAATTTGAGGTTTAGTATAAAAGATTTTATTATTACTATTTACTAGTTCCCCCGCCCAAAGGTTTGAGGTATCATTTACCTCATTACCATTATCATATTTTAGTTTATAAGGAGGATTTTGCCCGTCATAAGCCCAAACTGAAAAAGTGCTATCCTGCCCTGATGCTTGGCAGTCTTTATAGAATTTATAGACCAGAAAATTTTCTGTTTTTTCAAATATATGAGTATATCTGTTTGAACGAGATGGATTGGTATTACCACAGTAATTCGTAACGTTCACTAAGTTATATTGTCCATATCCAAGGAAAGGAAGCAATAAAAAAAATATTTTTTTATTCATCAGTTAAATGTTTTTTGTGTTATCCTAAAGTACAAAAAATTATAATACTTAGCTGACAAAGATTAAAATATGTAATTTATTTCTATTTGATTTTCATTGTTTTACCTTGGTATTGCGAATAAAGCTTTATATAGAATTGAGTTGGAACGCTTAAGTAGTATCAAGTGTATATTCATTAAAAAGCGAAGAGAATCTTCGCTTTTTAATGATGGTTATATGTTGAGTGTTTTTTTAGATTACTTAAAATCCATAGTTATTAGCTTTGTATTTTAGTTGCAGCCAGAGCAATAAGAACGATCCACATACTGCTTGCTATTTCCGGAGTAATAATAACAACCTCCTCTTGAGCCAACATACAATTGGTTACCATTGTAAGTGCAACCTCTACTGGTTGAGCTTGAATAGGATCTTGGTGAAGAATAGCTAGATCTTGTTGATTTGCTTTTTCTGCTGGTTTTAGTTTTTCCTTTTCTTGGGTTTTTGGTAAGTAATTCTTTTGTTGAAGTAATGCTGGCTGTAGAGGCCGAAAAGTTAGTAGGTAATAAAAGTCCCAGTCCCAGAAGACTGGTGAAAAGTAGTTTTTTCATAGTATTTGTTTTTTGTTATTAGTTTATTATCCTCGATGAATGATAGCTTCATTTAAAGCGCTTACAATTTTTTGAATATAATCTCTGTCTTTTGAAACAATGCTATTAGCTTCTCCTGCATTTGTGCTTATTCGAACAGCGTATTCATTTTTAATGTAGAAAATTAACCAAACCCCTAAACCTAAAAGTATTATTCCTATCCAAAAAATATCTTTTGACAAAAGAAATGCTAGTCCTACAAATATCATTAGAATGGCTTTTGTCTTACTTTTAATAATTTCAAAAATATGAACAGAAGAAATATTTCGCATTGCATATGTTTTTGATTGGGTGACAAATCTTGATTGTGTAACAACTACAGAGCTATCTTTATAAAATGTAGTTTCAGTTGGGGTTGAGGTTTCCATGATGGTGATTTTTTAGAGGTGTTATTTGGTATGACAGTCCTGAGAGCAATAATAACAACCATTTGATTGAGGGTAGTCTTTTTTTGCTTCTTTTACAGCTTCTTTACATGAAGAAAATGTACCTAGATATTTTCTATTATCAATGGTTGGGAGCCTATAGCAGTTTTCATTATGAACCTCATGATCGCCATTACTTTGTGCATTCTTGTTTACATAATACTTTTTCATGTATTTTATTTTAATTGGTTTAACATTCCAAAAGTATAACCCTTTATAGGCCTATCCTTACGGGAAACCGTAAAAACAAAAAACCTTTCAAAAAGTTGAAAGGTTGTATAAAATTACAGGCTTTGTTTTCCCCTAAATAATTCCCAGATCTTTACAAAAAGCAACAAGCTGTTCATTATTGGTGATCCCAAGCTCTTCTTTCAGGCTATTCAGCTTCTTTTCTACACTGCTCAGACTGTTGGGTTTGATGTTGTTGTTTTGGAGATATACAGGGATGTTTTTTTGAAGAACGCCTTGTGATAGGAGAGAAACAAGAGTGGTGTCATATTCTGAAAACTCATAGCTGTTTAGCTTTTTTACTTCCTGTTTAAGATCAAGCGAGAGATAATTGTTCCCTTCATATACTGAGGCAATTGCTTTTTTTAAGTCTTTGGCATCATTTCTTGCCTTACGGACAAAGCCGTTAATTCCATATTCTGTAAAAAGAGAATTGATAATGCCGGATTTGTGTTCAGAAGAAAACACAATAGTTTTCAACGAAGGCTGTAGATCTTTTATGGTTTTGATGAGTTCTTTACCGTCTTTAATCTTTTGCTCATGATGATCTTCTTCAAAGGAGAGATCCGTAATTAATAAGTCATAGAAATTAGTTTCCCGGATTGATTTTTGAATTTTTGCTACTGCATCATCACAATAATAAACATAGTCTGCATCGGAAATATTAAGATCTTCCAGTGTTCTCTGTACAGAAATACTGCTGCTTTCGTGGTCTTCGGCTATTAAAATTTTTTTGAACATTTCTTTTTTCATTTTTAAGATGTGGGGAATGAAATATTGACTTTCAATCCTTTTTCTGTTGTATTGTCAAAAATAATTGACCCCTTTATTTTTTCAATACGGGAAACCGTATTTGATAATCCATTTCCATGGATAATTTCTCCTGGGATTCCAATTCCATTATCCTTATACTGAATGTTTATTTGGGTATTATTTTTTTCAAATTTAAAAACCACAAGACTGGCCTGACTGTGCTTTTTCATATTGACCAACAGCTCACGGATAACTTGAAAAATTTCATTTTGTACAGTTCCACTTACTTCATTCCATATATTTTGACTGTTTCCGGTAAGAAACGGTTTTATATGATCGCTTTTAAAGGAATCAATGAGTGTGAATATTTTTTCAGCAAATTCTACGGTATCTTTAGTCTCCGGTTTTTCATAGGATATATCTCTGGATTTTTCATAAACGAATTCCAGTTCATCCAGAGCCTTCTCTTTATCAAAATTTTCCTGATTTTCAATTTTTGTCATTACTTGATAAATCCCGTTGGCTACTACATCATGGACTTTTTTAGACATTTTGAGTTGAGTATTTTTTACTTCAAGTTCCTTTTCTTGCTGAAGTTTTTTTTGTCTTTTCTGATATAAAATGATACCGATAATTAGAAGAGCAACAAGTAACGCTGAAAGAAGATATAGCCATAATAGCTGGATCTCATTCTCTGCTTTCTGTAATTTTAGTGACTGATTTTCTAAATTCTTTTTTTCTACATCATACCTTATGGTTGCAAATTGATTTTTTGCTTTGTTTCGTGAAATTTGAACACTGTCATTTAGTTTCTGAAAATCTTCAAAATAGACCAGATTATTGTTGGGTTTTAGGCTAATTATTTTTTGTAATGCCTGAAGCTGATCTTCAATACTATTATTTTTTTTAGCCGTATTGAGCATTTGCTCGGCAAAATAGAGTGCCTTCTTTTTATCTGAATCAGAATAAAAATTTGATAAAGTGGCATAACTCGAATTTTCACCTACACTGTTGTCTGCTCTTTTTCTAATTTCAAGAGCTTTATAAAATTCAGGGAGAGGATTATAATTTGTATTATCAAAATTTTTAGCTCTTGCTAAATTATTAATGACCATAGCATATTTCAAACTATCTGTTGTAGGTAATGCAAGCTGTATATTTTTTATGGCTTCTTTATAGTCTTTTAAAGTAATCTGTACCGTCCCAAGATTATTTAGAATCATATATCTATACTCTTTAGCAGATGTATATTGAAGCGCTTTTTTATAATACGTGATACAATCTTCAAATTCATAAAGATAGGAGGAACATATGGCCATGCTATTAAAATTTGAAGCAAATGTTTGACGGCTTATGCTGTCCTCTTTTTTTCCGAGATATCGATCTGCTTCAAGTGAGGTTTCAATACTTCCATAGTAATCTCCTTTACTTTCCTGAAGTATTGCCATATTTACCAGTGCTTTGGCTGCGCCTACAGAGTCTTTTGTATCCAGATAAGCATTTTTTGCCAAGTTGAAATAATAGAATGAAGAACCTGTAGTATCGGTTTTAGCTTTTTCATAATACTTCTTGGCTATTCCATTTCCCGGCTCAATCTGCTTGTCATTGCATGAGAATAGTAGTATAGCAAGAGATATGATAAAGAGTTTTTTCATGGATTACTTTGTGGTATCCAAAGTAAAAAAAAAAGAACAGATTATACAATCTGTTCTTTCGTATTTATTAAGGCAACATACCCGGAGGGGGAAGTTGGCCTGTATTGCCTCCTGTATTACCTCCGTTTCCATGGCCATTTCCGTCACCTGTTTCCGTTTCAGGGTCTTCTTTGGCACTTAGAGTGATGATATTTGGCTTTTGATTATCATTATGGTGTGTTGCGTTGGCATTATTAGTAAATGCTAAAAGTAGCATCATAAAAAACTGGATCATTCCTTAAAAATTTAAAATTTGTGCATTTCTGTAGTTGCCGGTGAAACTGATCACAGGTAGAGCTACACGATTAAAAAATTTGAAGCGCTTCTAAATTTTTTGGGAAGTGAACCTTCAAAAACGGAGGAGAAACATCTGCTTCCCAACCCGGAGTTTTCCTCCGTTTTATCTGGTGATTTTTGAAATCAGTTTTGTAAATTTGTTTGTAATGTTTTGTGTTTCACTGATCTCTGATGCAAAGATGCTACAGAAAAGAGGGCAAGGGTTAGAAAGATTCTGGAAAGTTTTTGGAAAGTTTTTTGGTGAGCTGTACGGAAACCCGTAATGTTTTTGATTTAGGACTTCATAATTTTCAACACAATAACCATGAGTATGTCAAAATTTTTATCCGAAAAGAAAAAGTTATTAGAAGATGTTTATAAAAAAGCTTCATCTGAAGCCACAGAGACATCATTTAATGGAATTATTCAATATCTTGATCGAACTTTGAAAGACGAATTTGAACCGCTTAGTTATAAATCTTTTGAAAATTATTATAAAGCTATAGTAGAAAATGATGAAGATTATAATATAAAAACATCTACTTTGGATAATTTAAGTAGATATTTAGGATATGAAACGTTTAAAGATTATCGATCTGAATGGAGAACAATGGAATATACTATTCAACAAGCTATTTCTAAAATTGTAATAACAATCATTAATAAGCCTATTCTTGCGATGCCAGGGGTTTTAAAACAAAATGGATTAGGAATAGCCGGAGCCTTTTTGATTATCAGTGTTCTAATAGGGAATCATTATTCATCAAAAGGGAAGAGTAATACCCCGTTAAGTTTTTTTGGGGCATCTGTTGAGGAAAGAAGTTGTATGTTTTGGGAAGATAATGAGTACAGGTTGGCCAATTGTGAAGATAAAAATCCCCAACGTAGTCTTATACCAAAAGATACTGTTCAGTTGAGGTATTTTAAAAGGATTACAAGAAAGGATACTCTTACGATAGATAATGCCTTGGGAAAGACTTGGTATTCGAAGTACAATGGGAATGTTGAGTTTTTTACGATGGATGGAGTAGACCCTGATACAGGACGGGAACTAAGAGCTTCTACAGCTTATATTATTGATAAATATGCCGGGTATTGATAAATAAAAAAGCGGGATATAAAATATCCCGCTTTTGTTATCGTTTAGCTTTTATTTTTTCGGAGGTAATTGCCCATTATCTCCACTTGTATCCTCAGTTGATTCACCTGAATTAGATATTGAGCTTTGTGCCGTTATTATGGCTATGTTATTTGATGCTATTGCATTGGTTGTATTGTTGGGAAACGCTAATCCCAATAGCATTACAATAAATTGAATCATTTTTATGGTTATAATAGTTTTATGAAGGTTACTCTGTTTTCAGCATTCCAAGTTCTCCAAAATACTTTTTAAACTTCTGAATTTTAGGGCCTACTACAGCACTACAATAAGGTTGGGTAGGGTTATCATTGTAATACCCCTGATGATATTGTTCTGCAGGCCAAAATTTTTCAAAAGGAGCCAGTTCAGTGACATAAGTTCCTGCCCATCTTCCTGATTCCTCAGAAGTTTTGATAGCTTGTTCTGCCTTTTGTTTTTCAGCATCATCTTTATAGTAAATTACGGAACGATATTGTGTCCCGATATCATTCCCTTGTCTGTTAAGTTGGGTAGGATCGTGTAGAAAGAAGAAGACATCCATTAATTGCTCATAGGAAATTATGGAAGGATTATAAGTGATCTGTACTACTTCTGCATGACCTGTTTCTCCGGTACACACTTCCTGATAAGTGGGATTATCCTTGTGACCGCCGGAATATCCTGAGATGGCAGCATCAACGCCTTTTAACAGATTGAAACAGCTTTCAACACACCAGAAACATCCGCCACCGAAAACGATGGTCTCTAAATTATTGTTATCCATTTTTTTGGTAATTGTATTGTTTTTGCTGCATTTCTCATGACCTTGATCGCTATGAAAAATGCTAATCAAAAGTAAGAAAAACTTCATGGATTTTGATACGGATCTCATGAATTGTTTTCATAGATAATGCTAATGATAAAAAAGCATGTGAGCCTATATAAATATGTTTTTCTAACCAAATAGCCACATAGAAAATATTTTATATTCGTTAATTCGTGGCAAAACAAAAAAGCGATCTCACATTGAGATCGCTTTACATATTATTAAGTATATCAGTTATTTTTCCCAAACCAAAGCACTTGCTCCCAAAATAGCAGCATCGGCTTCGTCCAGCTCACTGAATACCAGTTTTACCTTATTTCTGAAGATAGGCAATAGATTCCTTTCCATATGAAGTTTAGCAGGCTTTAAGATAAAGTCTCCAGCTTTGATTACTCCTCCAAATAAAAGAATAGCCTGTGGTGAAGAAAACATCACGAAATTAGCTAATGCTTCTCCTAGTTTTTGTCCTGTATATCTGAAAACTTCAATAGCAATCGGATCTTCCTTCATCGCACATTCGTATACGGTTTTAGAATTGATCTCATCTTCAGGATATTGGTTCAGCATAGATTCCGGGAACTCGGCTCTCATTTTCTTAGCTGTGATCGTAATTCCCGTTGCAGAAGCGTAGGCTTCTAAACTTCCTTCAGATCCTGTACTCCAGTGTTTTCTTCCTCCTGGTTTTACAATAGTATGTCCCAGTTCTCCTGCAAAACCATCGTGTCCGTAGATGAGGTTTCCATTGGCGATAATTCCGCTTCCTACTCCTGTTCCCAGGGTAATCATGATAAAATCCTTCATTCCGCGAGCAGCACCAAAAAGCATTTCTCCCAAAGCGGCAGCATTAGCATCATTGGTTACCGTACAAGGTAAATTGAATTTTGCGGTCATGAGTTCAGCAAAAGGAATGACTCCTTTCCAGGGTAAGTTAGGGGCTAATTCTATTGTTCCTTTGTAATAGTTGGCATTGGGTGCTCCTACACCGATTCCGTCAAAGTGCTTTTCTGAACCATGTTTTTCCATTAAAGGATAGGCATGCTCGTATAAAGCGTCGATGAAATCTTCTACTTTATCATAGGCATCGGTTTTAAGGTTTCCTTTATCCAGAACTTCTCCACGATGGTTTACAATTCCGAATTTGGTATTGGTTCCGCCGATGTCAACTCCAAGGGCAACCTGTTTTGATAAATCTATTAATGACATTTCTATTATTAAATTCTAAGGGCTAAAATTATAAAAAAGATTGTATTAATAACTTATTAACCTGGTATTATTTAAAAGATTAAGCTGTTTTTACCGTTTTTTTCTTTCTTCTTCCCCACCAGATCATAAAACCTGTTACTGGAAGTGAGGCACAGATAAGGCTTACAATAAAAGCTAAAATCTTTGTTGGAAGCCCCAAAATAGCACCTACGTGGATGTCATAATTGGCGCTGACTACCTTCTCACCGAAGTTTTTGTCCTTTGGATCATGGGTATGTAATAATTCTCCTGAGTTTTCATCAAAAATAAGGCTGCTGCTTTTATGATAAGAATAGGAAAGGTGTTTTACATATACTTCAAAATTAGGATGCTCATGATCATCCATATGCTCATGCCCAAGATCTATGGCAAAACCATTGGAATCGGGATATCTTTTTTCAACAGTACTGATGATCTTATCAAGAGTGGTCTCTGTTCTCATTTCTATCGGAGCCTTTGTTTTGATATGAGAGAAATCCGGATATTGGGTTTCGCCACCGGAAAATATTACATAGATCATTGCCTGAACAACAAAGAATGCATAAAACAATCCTGTGATTGAAAAGATAAGCGCGAAAATTGAAGCATAAAAACCAAGAACATTATGAAGGTCATAATTCTTTCTTTTCCAGCTTTTAATGTTTTTCCACTTGAAAGAGAAACGTTGTTTTCTTGCCGCTTTATTTTTAGGCCACCATAAAACAATTCCGGTAATGAGCATGATGATGAAAATGATAACTGGTATTCCTACCACATAAGTTCCCCAATCCTGTTTCAGCAAATAACTCCAGTGAATCATTTTTACAATATTGAAAAACCCGTTTTTCTCATCATACACACGAAGAACCTTTCCGGTGTAAGGGTTCACATAAGCCTGTTTATAGATAGGAAATTCATCAAAATAATTCCAAGCATCCGTGTTGTGTTCGTACCAGAAGAACATATAGGACATCTTTTTGTCGATAGGTACATTTACCCAATGGATTGGATATTTCTCTTTTACCTGCTCAGCAACAGCCTTTTCCATAACTCTGATGGGAAGAACCTGCTTTTGTTCGATATTCTGTTCGTGATGGTAAATAACATCTTTTCGGGTATAGTTTTCCACTTCATCTTTAAAGACATACAATGCTCCGGTAATGGAGATAATAAAGATTAGAAAACCAATGACCAGCCCAAACCATAAATGGAGTTTGGCAGACCATTTTTTAAAAAATCCCGGCTTTTTCTTATGATGATGATTTTTCTTCATATAACAGTTAAAGTTCTGCAAAGATAAACTTTACTTTTTATTTAGATTAATTAAAATTTATATTCAAGTATGAATGTTCCTCTCATTCCCAGCGAATTGACGAACTCACTGTCTCTGGCAGACCACCAAGCAATAGAAGGTTGATAAAGTCTGTTTAAAACGTTTTCAATTCCTAAAGATACTTTCCAGTTCTTGTTAATCTCACCCCCAAGTTTTACGTTAAATACGGTGTAATCAGGCACAAATCCTTCTCCATAGGTGTATTGATTTTTGGCATCCGGTTGAAATCTGTTTTGCTGAAAAGAGTGAAGCATGTCAATACCGATGAAAGCTTGTGGAATTGGTTTCACCTGTATATAAGCAAGAACTTTTGGAGCAGAAATTCTGCTGTTATTGATTTTTGCTGAATAATTTCCATTATCATCCGGAGAAGTAATTCCTTCCATCCAGCTATAGCTTCCACCAAACTGAAGCCATTTAAGAGGAGTAAAGTGCAGGAAACCTTCCACTCCATAAATAATCTCCGGAGCTCTTTTAATTGTTAACGCTCTGTCTGCACTCTGAACAAAAGTAGCTCCAAGTTTAGAGGTACTTACATAAGAGGTAAGTTCATAATTCATCCAGTTTGAAACCTGTCCTGTTGCTCCCAATTCGTAATTGTTTACGATAATAGGTTTTGTTTCAAGGTTTTTGATGGTTTCGGAGGTTGAGGTTCTTAGAATTCGTCCCAGTTCATTGATCGAGTAGGCTTGTGAAAAGCTTCCGAAAATATTGATAAACGGTTCAATATTGTATCGAACTCCGATATTTCCTACCAGCGCATTGTAATTTAATTTTCCTCCTGCTACTGGAATACTTGGTGTAAATGTGCCATTATTTTTAATGACAGAAAGCGTATTGAAATCATCTACATTTACTTTGATGTTTTCATATCGAAGCCCTCCTTTGATGGTTAATTTTTTGAAAAGATCAATTTTTGCCAATAAAAAGGGCGCAATATTGGTCATATTCATGTTTGGAGTCCAGAAACGACCGTCTTCCAGTTTCTGTACAGTTTCATCATTAAGGATATCAGCTCCATAGATAATTTCTGCCTGAGAGTTTTGGGTATTCCAAAGTTGAGTATCAAAATTAAATCTTGCCCCGGCTTTTTTAGAAAGAACATTAGACTGGCCACCATTGAAAAAAGTGTCGCTATACCCATAAACGGTTTTAAAATCCTGATAATAAAGATTCACATTTAATGCAGTTCCGGCGAACAGATTTTTATTATCATAGCTTACTCTGATGTTATGATTTCTTGGAGTTCCCTGAGGAGTTGTTTCGAGACCTTTTCCTAATCCTTCGCCAATGGTAGGATCAGTGCCATAGGTTCCTGTATGTAATCCCAGGTTCAGGTTTGATTTTGATGAATACCCAATATAGGAGGCTTCAATCCTTTGGTTTTCGTTGATGTCATAGCCTAATTTCAACATTCCGTTGTAGTTGTCCATTTTTGCCGTGCTGTATGTTGGACTCAAATAGACTTTATTGGCGTCTTTCATATAGCCTGTTCTTTCATAGGCTAAGGAAAGCGTGTAGTCGAACTTATTGATCTTCCCTGATAAAAGCTGGCTTGCTCTTACTCCTAAAGTTCCTCCTGAAAATTGGCCAGTGAAGCCTACTTGTGAAATTCCGGAAATAGACTTATTCGTTTTATTTCTTTTTGTGATATAATTGATAATACCTCCGTCTGCACCGTTCCCGTAAATGGATGAAGCTCCTTTGATGACTTCTATTCTTTCAATAGCTGAGGGATCAATTACTCGTAGGTCTCTTGCTCCATTTCGAAGGGGAGTAGATTGAGGAACTCCGTCTATTAAGACTAGCACCTGGCGTCCTCTTAAAGTTTGTCCCGTATTAGAAGTCTGGCCGGAATTTGTTCCTAAACTGGGAACCGTGTATTGTAATATACTTGTGATGTCTGAGTTAACAGTTAATTGAGACTGTATCTGCTTTTCTCCAACTACTGTTATGGAGCTGGGAACCTCTTTAATGTTCTCCTTTTTTCTGGAAGCCGTCATCACAACCTCATCCACATTTTGGGTTTGTAAAGTATCTTTTACCTGGCCGAAAACTATTGTAGTTCCCAGACTGGCAGCTGATAAAATTGCTTTTTTCATTATATTTTCTTTCCTTGTTTCTTTCTTTTTCCCCACCAGACCAAAAATCCGGTAACAGGGAGTGAGGTGCAGATAAGACCTGCGATAAACCAAATGATTTTTCCAAACAATCCGAAATAAGATCCGGTGTGGACATCATAATTGGCGTTCGCATATTTTTCTGCAGCTTTGAGTTTGTGATGAGGTTTATTGGCTAGTAGTTTTCCCGAATATTTATCGAAAGTAAGCAGGTTTCTTTCACTGAATCTTCCATCCTGACCATACACAGTGACTGGAAGGTTTTTGAGCTCCTTTCCTTTTTTATTTTTTCCATTTAAAGTAATTCTGAAACTGGATGATCCTGCATATAGTTTTTCGGTTTGTAAGGCTGTTATATCAAAAATATCAGACCTCTTTGCCATCAATGAATCCGGGGATTTGATTTCCTTTTCTTTTGGTGATTCCCAATAACCGGATATGGCAAGATTAAATGAATTCTTCACATACGGATAGGCAAAATAAATCCCGGTAACACTCATCACCAGTGCAATGAATGAGGCATAGAATCCCAATACATTGTGAAGGTCATAGTTTTTGCGTTTCCAGTTTTTTACATTTTCCCAGTTGAACCAAAATCTTCCTTTTCTGGCATTTTTATTTTTCGGCCACCATAGAATAATTCCGGTAATCAGCATGATAATAAATAATACAGTTGGAATTCCCGTTACATAAGAACCCCATTCTGAGTTCAGTAAAAGTCCCCAGTGGATATACTTCAGAATATTAAATACATCATACTTTTCATTGTAAACAGCAAGAATTTCTCCGGTATATTGGTTAACATAAACCTGCTTATTGATGAGAACCTGTTGAAAATAATTCCAACCTTTCTTACTCTTATCATAGTATAAGAAACGATAGGATTTATTTTTATCCAAAGAGATTTCAACTGAGCTTACAGGATATTTTTCGTTAAGTTCCAAACTTACTTTTTCACGAAGAATATTGATGGATAAAGGGTTTTTATTGATCTCACCGGGTTTTACATAGATGGCTTCTTTACGAAGACTATTTTGTACTTCATCCTTAAAAACGTACAAAGTCCCCGTAAGAGAGACTATGAAGACAATGAGACCAACGGACAAACCAAACCACAAATGCAGTTTGGCAGACCATTTCTTCGTTGGAGAAATTTTCTTTTTATGGAGATGCTTTTTTTTCATAGTGAAAAGTTAGCCCTCAAAAGGGCTAACTTTTATTTTTTAGAATTTATATGCTAAAGATATTCTGAAGTTTCTAGGGGCTTCGGCCTGATAGTAATATCCACCTCTTTGGGTGTTATTAGCATCCGCCATAGTGAAGTTAATACTGCTTCCACTATACAGATATCTGTTGAAGACGTTGAAAACATTCAATCCCACTCTGAACTTCGTGTTTTCCCAGGATAGTCCAGCGTCAAATTTCAGATAATCATTCATTTGCAGAGGAGCGTTGATACTTCCCCAGTTCCAGCTGCTTCTTCCTCCCAGGAAGGTTCCACCGAAGCTTAGACCAAATCCTTCCAATTCTCCTTCAGTAAATGTGTAGTTTAACCAGCCATTAACTGTATGCTTGGCATATCCGGGAACCAAATCTCCTTTGTTTGCTTTCTGTGTCGTTTCTACGAATTTATTTTCAGTGAAAGCATAATTAAGGATAGCGTTAAATCCTTTAGCGATTTCTCCTTTCAAATCAAACTCTACTCCTTGTACTCTTGTTTTTCCAAGAAACACAGAGAAAACTCCTGTAGGATCGGTAGGATCACCACCGATTGCATTGTTTTTGTTAATGTTATATAAAGAAAGAGTAGTATTCCATTTCCCATTAAACCAGTCTCTTTTGAACCCAATTTCCATACTGTTTCCGGTGATAGGTTTTGCTGTTGTTCCGTCTCTGAACAACCCGGATTGTGGTGTAAATGCCTGGTCATATAATGCATAAGCGGAAGTATTAGCATCTATAGAATAACTTAATCCGATACGTGGCGTTATTTTGTTGGCCTCTGCTTTAGTTCCATAACTATTCTCATTTACATGGGTATAACGTGCCGCAACGGTTAAACGAAGAGCATCATCAAGAAATCCTAATTCATCTTGTAAATATAACCCTGTATATTCCTGTTCAATAGTACCGTAAGGAGTTGCTCTTTCTAATAAAGACTTTCCTTGATTATTAAATTTAGGATAGCCTGCACTAGGAGGTGTATATGTACCAGCATTAAGATCAAAAGGGTTTTCTTGTGTATCCAGGGCTCCACTGCTTGACCAGTCTGCCAGATACTTCTTTGAACCAAAATCGAGCCCAGCCAATACTTTATGAGAAACAGATCCGGTTTTCAAATAACCATTTAAAAATATCTGACCAAATTTCATGATATTACTCGCTTCCCAAAAATTAAGAGTTCTTATAAATTTTGTATCTGAAATAAATTTCCCCGGCCAGATATCACTTCCCATAGTATATTCATTTACATAGGAAAGTTGGGTTGTTAATTTCCAGTTTTCGTTAAATTTGTGCTGTAAGTTTAAGTTAACAGTATGGTTAGTGATTTTTGTAGGATCAATTCCCGGATCTGTAACAGTATATTCTACAGGTTTTTTACCATATCCTTCAAAACTATAAACGTAAGCAGAGCCTACTTCAGACATTTTTGCTTTCTGGTAAATATATTCAGCAACCAACGTTGTGTTATCCGTCAGCTTCACTTTTAATGATGGATTGATGATATATCGATCATTAAACTCATAGTCTCTGAAGCTGTTTTTATTCTGAGCCATTAGATTTAATCTAAATGCTACTTTATCAGTAACTTTCGTGTCAATATCTGCTTCACCTCTATACATATTAAAACTTCCAAGGGTTACTCTTGCCGTTCCGTTCAGAGAATTTCCTGTAGGTTTTTTAGTAACAATATTATAAATACCACTTGGTTCTCCGTTTGACATTAGGAATCCAGACGGGCCTTTGATGAATTCAATATGATCTACATAGCTCATATCTTCACTTAGCGGACCCCAGTTAGAAGTTACATTCACTCCATTCATGAAAGCGGCAGCTCTGGATCCTCTCATATTCACTCTGGTGTACATATCTCCCCAGTGTTCTAATCTTTGAGCTCCGGCAACATTTCTTAGCACTCCGTCACTTAGAGTTGTAACCTGTTGGTCTTCTAGTGCTTTATTAGTAATGATGGAAATATTCTGAGGGATTTGATAAGCGCTTCATCCAGACGAAGAGAAGATGATCCCTGTTTTTCTACGTATTTCTTATAATATCTTCCATTAACCACTACTTCTTCAATATTATTAGATTTAATAGTGTCCTTTTCCTGTGCAAAACTTAACATTGATGTTAATAATGCAGCTCCTATCGTCAGTTTTTTCATTGTTTATAAGGGGTAGTAATTTATTGTAACAGTTTAGAATTTATAAGTAAGTGTTCCTACAGCATTAATTAACCTTTGCGGATTGGCTGTTGTGTATCCGATCCAGTAATGTTGATTGGTAAAGTTATCTACCTTAACACCGATTCTGAATTTTCCGGCATCATAATACGCACTGGCATTCAGGACTACATAGGATGGTAATGTAAATACTTCATCAGTGTTTTTTGCTGTATTTAAGTTATTGACAATCTTATTTTCGCTTGCATAGTTTCCTCCAATTCCGAATCCTAATCCTTTAAGTTTTCCGTCAAGAAACTGATAGCTTGCATAAAGGTTGGCTAGGTAAGGAGATCCTGACGTGTTCGGTCTTCTGTTAAGAACAGTATCATCAGACTGAGTATATTTTGAATCATTATAACTGAACCCTGCAATGGCTGTAAAACCTTTTACCAGATAAGCATTGATTTCAAGCTCCACTCCTCTGCTTACAATGGTTCCATCCTGGATTTTTGCCATTGGATCAATTGCACCGATAGCATTTCTTAAAACATCTTTTACTTTAATATTATAATAGCTGAATGTAGAAGATATTTTTCCGTTGAACAGATTGGTTTTGATCCCTCCTTCTATCTGGTTAGCCTGTTCCGGAACAGGGGTTACCGTTGCACCGGATGCATTTACATAATAATCAAGGTTTTTAAAGCTGTTTTGGTAATTTCCAAATACAGAAACCTTATCTTTTATAAGTTCATAGACTACTCCTAATTTTGGAGAAAAGAAAGTCTGGTTTAGCTTTTCTTTTTCCTGAGGATCTGTAAGGCTTGTACTGCCGGGTTTATTGCTGAAGTTATCCACTCGCAATGCCATCAATACATTAAGGTTTTTGGTAATATTTAATACGTTGGAAATGTATACCGCATAGTTTTCCTGTATCCCGTTGATGAGGTAAGGCTTTTCATTACCCGCCATAGCTGCATACTGTACTTGTAATGCTGAGCCATTGAAATTTGTATAATCAAAGGCCGTATGTAAAGGAACCGGAATTGATTCTCCTTTTGCATTCTTATCAAATCCATTCACATCGTAGAAGTTTTGATTGTTATTTACTCTTAAATAATCAAAACCAACCACGACTCTGTTTCTTAGATTTCCAATATGAAAGTCTCCATTAAAATTCTGTTGGAAATTAAGAGATCTTTTTCTGCTGTCTCTGGTAGACTGGTCACTTCTGTATACTCTGTCTGCATAATCCCCGGAAAAATATAAATAAGGCATAAATCCGTTAGAATAGCTGGAAGATGTACTGAAATTAGTGGAAGAAGTAATCGTATTTGAAACTTTATAGTTAACCTGCCCAAAGAAGTTAATGCTTCTTCCTGTATTGGTAAGGTCTTTTCCTAAGTAAGAATTTCTATAATCAAGATTAAGATCCTTGATGTTATTGACCTTTTGTAAGTAATCTCCCGAATAGAAGAAGAAGGTCTGATCGCTCATATTCTTCATCTGGAATAATTCCATATCTAGATTAATAGTTAAGCGGTCGGTGGGTTTATAGCTTAGACTTGGTGCAATAGCAAGGTTTCTTCTGAATCCTTCCGTTTGAAACGTACCTTCGTTGGTGTAAGCCGAATTTAATCGGAATAATAGCTTTTTATCTTGAGTTATAGGGGTATTAATATCTACCGCTGCTCGGTATGTATTATAGCTTCCACCTCCCAGGCTGACATTTCCACCAAATGTATCATAAGGCTTTTTAGTCACCCGGTTGATAACTCCACCATAGCTTGACAGTAAACTTCCGAATAATGTTCCTGAAGGGCCTTTCAGAACTTCTACTTTTTCAAGGTTAATGGCATCAATAGTTCCTGTTACAGCTCCTAATACTCCGTTTCTTAAAGAATTTGATGATACAAAACCTCTTAAACTAACGTAAGCTCCTCCATCGCCTGCTCTACCATTGGATGTCCACATATTTTGGAGACCGGTAATGTTTTTGAAGGCATCATCAACGGTGTAAATTCCTTGATTTTCTAAAATGACTTTATCAATACTTGAGTAAACCTGTGGATTTTCAATCGCCTTTAAAGGCATTTTATTGGAAGACTCACTGTCTTTTTTTATATATGTATTAATGATTACGGCATCAATGCTTTTTGTTTTGGTAGAATCTTTTTCTTGGGCAAAAGAGAATACAGAGCCCAGCAAAGAAGCACACATCAGTACATTTTTCATGAAAGTCAAATTTTATGCAAATATATTGTTTTTAACTATTCTAAATAAACAATAATATTGATATTTGTCATAAAAATATTATACAATTAATAACAAAAAACCGCTCAGGTCAATGCCAGAGCGGTTTTTTAATAATATTGTTAGTGATTTCTTATGCAGGAATTTCTCCTTTGTATAAGAATGATATAATCTCTTTATTCAATTTCTCCATCATTTCGCTGAATAAATGGAAAGATTCCTGTTTGTAGATCACAAGTGGATCTTTTTGCTCATAAACAGCTCCTTGAGAAGATCTTCTTAAGTCGTCCATTTCACGAAGGTGAAGCTTCCAGTTCTCATCGATGATGGATAAAGTAATATTCTTTTCAAAATCATTGATTAAACTTTCACACTGAGTATCATAAGCTTCCTTAAGGTCAGCTACAATAGTCATTGTTTTGTGCCCGTCTGTGAAAGGAACCTGGATCATCTTGAACATTGTTCCCTGGTTTTGGTAAACATTCTCAATGATTGGGAATGATTTTTCCTTCAATAGGTTCAGCTTCATTTGATAATCTTCCTGAGCGGCTTGGAATAAGATATTCGTTAGATCCTGAACGGTTTTATTATTAAAATCATTTTGGGAAACCGGAGATTCCA
Organism: Chryseobacterium tructae; assembly: GCF_030409875.1. Taxonomy (NCBI): domain Bacteria; kingdom Pseudomonadati; phylum Bacteroidota; class Flavobacteriia; order Flavobacteriales; family Weeksellaceae; genus Chryseobacterium; species Chryseobacterium tructae. The sequence continues at coordinate 821,505 of NZ_JAUFQR010000003.1, forward strand.
TGGTAAATGTTTTAATGATTTCGTATTCAAAATCTTTATAATTTCCTGTAGCTTTTCCTTTCGCAACGATAGAGTTGGCTACATCGAAAATCATATTGGTGATATCATATTTCAAGTGATCTCCGAATAGAGCATTCTTTCTTCTCTTGTAGATTACGTCACGTTGTTTATTCATTACGTCATCATACTCAAGAAGCCTCTTTCTTGTTCCGAAGTTATTCTCTTCTACTTTTTTCTGAGCTCTTTCAATAGATTTACTGATCATAGAGTGCTGAATTACTTCACCTTCTTTATGACCCATTCTGTCCATCATTTTAGCAATTCTTTCAGAACCGAATAAACGCATCAAGTTATCTTCAAGAGAAACGTAGAACTGAGAACTTCCCGGATCTCCCTGACGTCCCGCTCTACCTCTTAACTGTCTGTCAACACGTCTTGAGTCGTGTCTTTCAGTACCGATAATTGCTAAACCTCCTGCTTCTTTTACTTCCTTAGAAAGCTTGATATCCGTACCACGACCCGCCATGTTGGTAGCAATGGTTACAACTCCCGGCTGTCCTGCACCTGCAACGATCTCTGCTTCTTTTTTGTGAAGCTTCGCGTTCAATACCTGGTGTGGAATCTTTCTTAATTGAAGTGCCTTTGAAAGCAACTGAGAAATCTCAACTGAAGTTGTACCTACCAATACAGGTCTTTTTGCAGCAGTTAATCTTTCAATTTCTTCAATGACAGCATTATATTTTTCTCTATTAGTTTTGAAAACTAAATCTTGTTTGTCATTTCTTAAAATAGGACGGTTGGTTGGAATAACTACAACATCCAATTTGTAGATCTCCCAAAGCTCACCAGCCTCTGTTTCAGCAGTACCCGTCATCCCCGCAAGTTTGTTGTACATACGGAAATAGTTCTGAAGGGTAACCGTTGCAAAAGTTTGAGTAGCTGCCTCAATTTTTACATTTTCCTTAGCTTCGATCGCTTGGTGAAGACCGTCAGAATAACGTCTTCCTTCCATGATACGACCTGTCTGCTCGTCAACGATTTTTACCTCACCATCAATTACCACATACTCATCATCTTTTTCAAATAGTGTATAGGCTTTCAATAGCTGGCTCATCGTGTGAACTCTTTCAGATTTTTCAGCAAAATCAGCAAAAAGTCTTTCTTTAGCTTCGAATTCTTCTTCTTTGGTTAAATCCTTCGCTTCTACTTCAGCAATTTCAGTCCCAATGTCCGGAAGCACAAAGAAATTAGCATCAGAGTTCCCTTGAGACATGTATTCAACACCTTTGTCTGTAAGGTCTACCTGATTGTTCTTTCTTCAATTACAAAGTAAAGATCTTTATCTACGATCGGCATGTCACGGTTGTTGTCCTGCATGTATTGTGCTTCAACTTTCTGAAGCAATGCTCTGTTTCCGCTTTCCGATAAGAATTTGATTAATTGTCTGTTTTTAGGAAGACCTCTGTATGCCTGAAGCAATTTGAATCCTCCTTCTTTAGTGTTTCCTGCTGCGATTAGTTTTTTCGCTTCATTAAAAATAGCAGAAACAGTTTTTTTCTGAACTTCAACAATTCTGTCGATAGAAGGCTTAAGAACATCAAATTCCTGTCTGTCTCCTTGAGGAACCGGACCTGAAATAATCAATGGTGTTCTTGCATCATCTACCAATACGGAATCTACCTCATCCACGATCGCAAAGTTCAATTCTCTTTGTACCAGTTCTGAAGGTGAAGTTACCATGTTGTCTCTCAGATAATCGAAACCAAATTCGTTGTTGGTTCCATAAGTAATATCCGAGTTGTATGCTTTTCTTCTTCCGTCTGAGTTCGGTTGGTGGTTATCGATACAATCGATAGACATTCCGTGGAACTGATACAATGGGCCCATCCAAGCCGAGTCTCTTTTCGCAAGGTAGTCGTTCACCGTTACTACGTGAACCCCTCTTTCCGGAAGTGAATTTAAGTAAATAGGTAATGTTCCTACCAAAGTTTTACCCTCACCGGTTGCCATTTCGGCAATCTTACCACTGTGAAGAATAATACCTCCGATAAACTGAACATCATAGTGGACCATATCCCAAACTACTGGAGTTCCGGCAGCATCCCATGAGTTTTTCCAAACAGCTTGGTCTCCTTGGATCGAAACGAAATCTTTCCCTGCAGCAGCTAGTTCTCTATCCCAGTCACTTGCTGTTACACGAATTTCTCCATTCTGTGCCCATCTTCTTGCGGTTTCTTTGATCAATGCAAAAGCTTCCGGAAGAACCTGAAGTAGAACTTTTTCTTCAATTTCGTATGATTCTTTCTTTAAAGACTCAATTTTTGAGAAAAGAGCTTCTTTCTCATCAACGTTTGTTGAATTTTTTATCTGCTCTTTAATCTGTTCTATTTGAGCTGTGATCTTGCTGGTAGCATCTTTAATGTTTGCTTTAAACTCAGCAGTTTTTTGTCTCAGTCCATCATCCGACAATTGTTGGATGTTAGGTTCTACAGCCTTGATTTTTGTTACAACTTTTTTTACTTCTTTTAGGTCCTGCGCTTTTTTGTCTCCCAAAAACCCTTTAAGAACTTTGTTTAAAAAACTCATAAATTTTTTGCTTTATGCTTAATGCAAGATGCTTTAAGCGTTTTAATGACACGCTTATCGTGTAAGTTAATATATAAAAAAGGGCAAAAAAGCTCTAAGCTCGTAGCCTAAAGCTTATCGCTTTATTAATATTCGTCCTCGTTCCAAAGGAAATCCTCGTCTGTTGGATAGTCACTCCAAACTTCTTCGATAGATTCATAAATTTCTCCTTCATCCTCAATGGCCTGAAGGTTTTCAACTACTTCCATAGGAGCACCAGTTCTGATTGCGTAGTCAATAAGCTCTGCTTTTGTCATTGGCCAAGGTGCGTCACTTAGATATGAAGCTAATTCTAATGTCCAGTACATAATTTTCTAATTTTTTGCAAAAGTATAAAAATAGGTTGTATAATAAACTTTTTTATACTTGATTTTCAATTCTTTTTATAATATTTTCTTGTAAATGTCTGTCACCAACTGCATGGCAGCCATGTCAGCAATTTACTATTGTCGTTTTCTCAAAAACCATTCCACAAATTTTTTTATGCCATTTTGGAAGTCTGTGTCAGGTTTATACCCTATTAAAGTCTTAGCTTTGGTAATATCGGCATTAGTTTTTGTGACATCTCCAGGCTGCATTGGCAGAATTTTTCTGTTGGCAGTCATTTCCAGGGTATCTTCTATTGTGGCTACCATTTCTGTTAAAGTAACGACCTGGTTTTCTCCTAAATTAAGGATTTCATACACATTGGAATTATTTTCTAAGTAAAGAACAGATTTGATAATCCCATCAATAATGTCATCAATATAGGTATAATCTCTGGCGGTAGTGCCATCCCCATAGAAAGGAATTTCTACACCTTCTGAAATCAGCTTCGTAAATTTATGAATGGCAAGATCTGGTCGCTGTCTTGGGCCGTATACCGTAAAAAATCTTAACTGAATCATGTCAATATGATAAAGACTATGATATACATGTCCCAGAACTTCTCCGCATTTTTTTGTTGCTGCATAAGGAGAAATAGGGTTGTCTACATTATCAGTTTCTGCAAAAGGAACCTTTTCATTGTTTCCGTAAACACTTGATGAAGACGCACAAATAAATTTTTTGATATTGAACTCTTTGCATAACTCCCAAAGATTCATTGTTCCGCGAACATTTACTTCTTCATACTCCAAAGGTTTTTCAATAGAAGGACGAACACCCGCTAATGCAGCCAGGTGAATAACCATATCAATAGAGTGGTTCCTGAAAATGTCTTCAAGACCTTTTTTGTCTCTGATATCCTGATAGTAAAGGGAATATTTGTCAGAATGAGAAAGAGAAGTCAGATGTTGAATGTCAGTTTCTTTGTCAGAAAATTCAAAATTCGAAATTATATCGATAGACTCTAAAGTATTTTTAATTTTTACCTGATAGCTGTAAAAATCATCAAAATTGTCAATGTTTATGACAGAATGTCCATTTCTTAATAATCGTTCAACTAAATGGGAACCAATAAAGCCGCTACCGCCTGTTACAAGATAAATCATCAGTGGTTTTTTATGAATACAAAAATATAAATTTTACTTTTTGAAAAATATAATCATTAAATTTACTTAAAAAAGTAATATAAATATAATATGCAGTTTCAAGGGCAAGTTTTAAAAATGATAAGCTATGATGCTAAACCCATCCAATATTACCTCAATCTTTCAGGAGATCTGATTCATCTTAATGAGTTGTTTGGAAAGGAATTAAGTATTAAGCATGTAGGATTTCAGTGTGTAAACTGTGGTGAAAATAAGCCTATTTATAGAATGGGGTTTTGTAAAAGCTGCTTTTTTGAAAGTCCTTATGCTAGTGATACCATCATTCGTCCGGAGCTTTCAACGGCTCATTTAGGGGTGGCAGAGCGTGATTTGGAAGTAGAAAAAGAAATTCAGCTTCAGCCTCACACGGTGTATTTGGCCTATACCGGAGATGTAAAAGTAGGAGTGACCAGAAATACCCAGATTCCTACAAGATGGATCGATCAGGGAGCTACTTTTGCTTTACCTATTGCAAGAACAGAGAACCGTTATGAAGCGGGAATGATAGAAGTTGCCTTAAAAGAACACTTAGCAGATAAAACAAACTGGAGAAAAATGCTTCAGGACGATTTTGAAGGAGAGGTAGATCTGGCGGATTTCAGACAAAAGATCAAAGATCATTTTCCGGAGGATTTCCAGAAGTTCTACAGTGAAGGAGAAGAACTTTGGGCATTTGATTATCCTTTTGAAAAACCCGAGAAAGTAACTTCATTTACTTTAGATAAGAAGCCTGAATTTACAGGGAAACTTACGGGTATTAAAGGACAATACCTTGGATTTGAAGGCGGAAATTTTATCAATGTAAGAGGGCATGAAGGATATGTGATAGAACTGAATGTGAAAAATTAATAGATGCGTAGATATTTACCCCTGATATTTCTTTTGTCATGCGCTCCCGATCATCCTAAAATTACAAGACAGGATATTGATTATTTTGAAAAAGATAAAAATACAGATCTGTTCAGAGTACATCATAAAAATGGGAAGTGGGGATTTGTAGATAAAGATACAATCACCATCATTCCTTTTAAATATGATTTTATAAATCCTTTTGATGAAAATGGACTAGCTTATACAAAAGACGGAGGTAAAGAATTTTATATCAATAGACAGGGCAAAGTTGCTATTTCTTCTGATTATGATGAAATGGGTTTGTTTTCAGAAGGGTTGCTCAGTGTCAAACGAAAAGGGAAGTATGGTTTTCTGGATACAGAGGGGAATGTAGTCATTCCGATGGTATATGATGAAGTTGGGTTTTTTAGCCAGGGCTTATGCGGGGTTTCAAAGAATAAAAAGCACGGATTTATTGATCCAAAAGGAAGGGTTGTTATTCCTATTATTTATGATGCAGTCGATAATTCTGATATTGATTCTATTGTGACTGCTTCTAAAAACAGAAAGTGGGCCTTTTTTGATTCTAAAGGAAAACAATTGTCAGACTTTATGTACGATAAGGTTTTTAAGGGGTATAATCTAAATATACCGCCTCCTCCAGATATAAGTGAAGCCACCACTTATTTTCAAAATGGAGCTGTTTTGGTATTAAAGAATAAGAAGTATGAGTTTCTTAATGAAGAGATAAAATCTGCATTTCAGGACAATACATTCGATTTAGCATCAGTATTTGATACCTATAAAAATGCCATTGTCAAAAGAAATAATAAATACGGGATTATAAAGCCTGATGGAATAGCAAAAGTTCCCATAGAATATGACTGGATAGGGTACTTTGATACAAATCATAACTCTTCAGAATATTATAATGCAAAAAAGGACAACATATTTCATATCTATAACAGGAACCTGAAGAAAATAGGAGAATCGTATGAAAAGGTTTCCAGTGATTTTTCAGTTTCTACACCGAATTTAATATTTAAAAATTTGAAAGGACAATATGGAATGGTAAATTCGAATGGCAGTATTGTAATTCCTTTTGAATATAGCGAGCTTGAAAAACTGAATCAAGATCTCTTTCTTGGAAAAAGGAACGGAAAGGTTGGAATTCTTGATAAAAACGGAAGATTAAGAATCCCTTTTGAATATAAAAGTCTAGATGGGTTGGATGATCATGGTCAGTTATTTATTGCAGATGATAAAATTATAGACTTAGATAATAAACCAATACTATCTGGATATGATCGTATTACACCAATTTATTATAATAACCAGAGGTTTATTGTATCTAAAAATAAGAAGTACGGAATTGTTGATATTAAGAATAAAATATTACTACCTTTAGAATATGATGAAATATCAAATTGGGTAGAATACGGGCCGGAAAAAAGACATTTTATTGTTAAAAAGGGTAAACATGGATTAATAGAAGATGAAACATTCAGGATTGTAATTCCACCAATTTATGATGAGTTTATTCAAAGAAGAGGTGTGATTTTTGCTCACAGAAATGGAAAATCAGGTATTTTAGATATTAATAATAAAGAAATTTGTCCTTTTATTTTTAATGAGATTAAACATGGGTACTTTTTTGGGGTTGGATATCGTGAAGATGAGAACAGGATTTACTCTAAAAAAGATAATAAGTTTTACGAAATAACCTTAACAGGGAAAATTATAAAAGAAATTTCTCAGAAAGAATATAAAAAAGATACTGAACACCAAAATATGTAAGTATGAAAAAATGGGTTAAAAGACTATTAATCAGTTTCGGAATCCTGGCAGGACTTCTTCTTGCTGCGAATTTCGGACTGAATTTTTGGCTTAAAACCCAGCTTCCGGAGTATATAAAAAACAATACAGACTATAAAGTTTCTTACAAAAGTCTGGATGTAGATCTGGGTACCGGAAATATTTTGGTAACAGGAATTTCCGTCAATAGTAAAGACCCTCAGAATACTAATATTATTGGGCTTCAGGGAACTGTTGATACTCTAAAGATTAGCCGTTTTGGAATCTACGATGCGATTTTTAATAAAAGGATCAGTTCTTCCGATTTGTTGCTGGCAATGCCTAATCTGAACATCATTCTGGCAAAACCTGCTGATCAGAAAAAAGGAAAGAAAAGGAATTCTTTTTTATTTGAAAATATTAGGATCAATGAAGGGAAGATTGCTGTTTTCAAATCTACCAAACAGAAGTTTTTATCTGTAGAGCAGCTTGATCTGTTTGTTGAAAACTTACAGATGACAGAAGAGTCTGTAGAAGATAAGTTACCCATTGTTTTTGATAGATATAGCATTAAAGGGCAAAACTTCTTTTTCAGACCGGATAATGTTTATGCCATGACCATTCATTCTATCAGTACAACGGATGGACAGATGTCTGTTGAGAACTTTAAGCTTATTCCCCTATTGTCGTTTACTCAGTTTAAAAAGTTTTATCCTCAAAAAACACAACTGTTTGAATTTACCATTCCTAAAATGGAATTCAAGGACATTGTTTTAAATAAAAATAAAGTTTCCCTTACAGATGCAGATTTCCAAAATCCAAATTTTGCCGTATACAATACGGGAGCAAGTAAGGTGAAGAAAGAAACGAAGAAATCCGATTTTGAAGTTAATATAGAGAATATAAGGCTTAAAAATGCCGTCGCTCAGATTAATAAACCGGATGGAACCCAACTTTTATCTGCAGGAAATCTGAACTTGAATATCAAGAAATTAGTATTCAATAAAGAGACCTCAGAACAGGTGATTCCTGTGGCTTACAAAGATTTTACTTTTTCAGGGAAAGATATTTTATATTCTGATCATCAGAATGTTGCGGTAGGAAGTGTTGCGTTAAAGCCTACAAACGGAGAAATCCGAAACATTTCATTGACCCCAGGATCCCAGACTAATGGAAAGACCACAATGGATTTAAAAACCAGTCATATTGCTTTTAATATAAATAAGCTGGAATTAATTAATAAAAAGCTGAATCTGGATGTCAAAGATGTTCTTGTGGAAAATGCAAACGGAACGATAACAGCAGGCGAGAGCAAACCAAAGAAAAATATCCATTCAGGAATTATACAATCTATTATCGTAAGAAAAGTTTCTTTAAAGAACTCTAATCTTATTTATGATAAAGGAAAACAGCCACTGGCATTCCATGATTTGAATGCCACGGTAAATGGTATTGAAATAGGGCAAAAAGAGAGTTCCCAAGGACTTTCTTTTAAGATAAAAGATTATTTCCTTACCACCCGGAATTTTGCCTATAAAACCCAATTTTATAATCTCAGCCTTGGGCTTTTAAAGTTGAATAAAAATAAAATACAGGTCAACAATTTTGCAATGAAACCTCTCGTTTCGAGAAGCCAGTTTATCAAAATGATCCCAGTGGAGAGAGATCTCTTCGACCTGAAGGCTGGGCAGATCACTGCGGAAGGGGAATGGGAATTATTTTCTGATCATAAGTTCATCAATGCTTCTCATGTAGTGATTCAGTCTGCCGATGCCAATATTTTCAGAAGTAAAATTCCTAAAGATGATCCGAAGATAAAAGCCTTGTATTCCAAGATGCTTCGTTCAATCAAAATTCCTATGAATGTCAGTAATCTGGATCTGAAGAATTCCGTTTTGGTCTATGAAGAAGATACCCCTGAAAGTATGGGGCCGGGAAAACTTATATTCAGCAATTTTACTATGAATGTTAAAAATCTGAACTCAGCAAAGGCAAAAGGGAAGCCTACTAAAGTTGATATTAATATTCATTGTTCATTCATGAATTTATCACCACTTTCGGTAAACTGGAGTTTTGATGTAGCAGATCAACATGATAATTTTGCCATTTCAGGAAAAACCTCTAATCTTCCTGCCAATGGAATTAATCCTTTCATAAGACCTTATCTGCATGTAACAGCAACTGCTGGAACGATTCAGGAAATGTTGTTTAATTTTAAAGGAAATCCGGCGGGGCTACACGGAACATTTAATTTAAAACATAAAGATTTAAAAATTGCGGTTTTAAATAAAGATAATCATGAAAAGAAAGGTTTCTTAACTGCTGTAGCGAATGTTTTTCTGAAATCAAACTCAGGCAGTTATCCGGAATCTGTAACGGTAGAAAATGTGGAACGCGATCCTACCAAATCATTCTTTAATCTTTTCTGGAAAGGTATTGAGCAAGGGTTAAAGAAAACATTGATTGGTAAAAATGTAGAAAAGACCGAGAAAAAGGTGAAAAAAGCAGTGTCTTCAGTGAAAGAAATGAAGCAGTCGGTAAAAGATATAAAGCAAGAGATCAAAAATAAAAAAGAAAATTCTGAATCTCATCAGGAAGAGAAAAAAGAAAAGAAGGGATTTCTAAATAATATATTTAAAAAGAAAGACAAGAATGCCGAAGAGAAGTAATTTTTTAAACCATTGAGGAGTACTTATAGCTGATCTTGAAATCAATTTTATTTTAATTAAAATAGCCTTAATGGTTTAAAAAATTAATATTTGATAGTAAGACTTAGAAATTGAATTCATCACTTTCCAGAATAGGAATGTTTCTCAGGAATTCATCAAACTTTTCACCAGTATAATTGCTGTCTGCGCCATAAGAATCAATGATCATTCCACGGTTTCCGGCATCATCTTTTACTACGTACAATACAGCATTGTCATCCGGATTGCTGTCTCCTTCGAAACGGTAGGTTTTTACAATAATAAGCTCGGAAGGCTGATATACTTTTTCAGAGTTTTCAAACTTCATTTCACAGTTGTCATTCATTCTGAATTCTCTTTGAATCCCTCTCTCAGAAAGCTTTTTCATGACTTGGCTTAAAGTGGTCATTTGGTCGGTATTTTCACGATTTTCCATAATAATATTTTTGTTGTTAAGTACAATAATTAAACCATTGCTTTTTTAAAGATAAGAAAATACCTGATTATAATTTCCTTAAAAATATAGTTTAATGTTAACAAAATTTATAATTCAGAAAAATAAAATAGGTACACTTTTTGCAATACTCATCACAATAAATCAAAGAAAATATGAAAAAAGAAGTTGGAGTTTTACTGGCAGGAGGAGTTGGTCTTTTGGCAGTATTAAGTTTAATAAGTATCAAGAAAATATTGACTAAAAAAGATAAAAAATATAGTGATAATTATTCAGATTATCACAGACACTTTGATGAAAAGAGCCACGACGACGAAACACACGGAGTGGAATTTTACGCGCTGAAGTAGTAAAAAAATATATTAAATTATGTTTAAATCCAACGCTTTTGAAAGTGTTGGATTTTTTTTGTGGAAAACTTAAATGTTAAAGTTCATTATTTTATAAAAAATCCATTCTAATTTTACACCAGAATGTCAAACGAAAATTTCATAAAAGGTCAGGGAGCTCAGCGAAACGTCATCAACCGTTTCGACAGGTATACCTATGAACCCAAGGATGAAGATTTCGAAACGATGAAGACTTCGTTTACCGAGGTTTTTCCAAAAACAATTGTGAATCAGGTAAAAAGCGAAGATCTTCCGATGGAATATTCCATGAATCCTTATCAGGGTTGTGAGCATGGATGTTCCTATTGCTTTGCCAGACCTACCCATGAATATTGGGGGTATAGTGCTGGAATTGATTTTGAAAGAAAGATCATGGTGAAGAAAAATGCGCCTGAATTGCTGGAGATGTTTTTTCAAAAAAGAGGCTATAAAGCTGCTCCTATTTTGCTCTCCGGAAACACCGATTGCTATCAGCCTGCTGAAAGGCAATTTGAAATCACCAGAAAGCTCCTGCAGGTTTGTCTTGATTACAGACATCCTGTCAATATTCTGACAAAAAATGCATTGGTATTGAGGGATTTGGATATTTTAAAACCGATGGCGGAGCAGAATCTTGTTTCTGTTTCTCTGAGTATTCCAACCATTAATGAAGAGCTGAGACGAAAAATGGAGCCAAGGACAAGTTCTGCGCCCAATAAATTAAAAGCTATTGAGATCCTGACCGAAAATAATATTCCCGTTCATGTCATGGTGGCACCTATTATTCCTGGGCTAAACAGCGACGAACCTTTAAATATTTTAAAATCAATTTCTGATGCAGGCGCATTGGGATTTGGGTATACTTTAGTTCGTTTGAATGATACGGTGGAACCTGTTTTTGTTAATTGGATTGAATCTCACTTCCCCGACAGAGCTCAGAAGGTACTGAACCTTATCCGTTCCATGCGTGGCGGAAAGCTGGGTGATAAAAGATATTTTGAAAGACAGAGAGGAGAGGGGAATATCGCTGAAATGATTCATACGACCTTTAAAATAGGGCGGAAAAAGTTTTTTGAAGGCAAAGAGTTTCCCAAATTATCAACGGCCAACTTTACGGGAACTAAGGATCAGCAACTGAGACTGTTTGATTAAATATATAAAAAAATGCTCCTTTGGGAGCATTTTTGTTTTTAGTAAATAATAGGCTGTTCTCCATCTGGACAGATGAACTCCAACCTGCATAGCGCTTTATACTGTATTCCGTCACTACACACATAAAAACATTCTCCATTATAAGGGAAGCTTATCCCTCCGGAAATGGTTTTCAATTTACCTTTGCTTAATTTTTGTAAATTTTTCATATCGTTTGAATTTGGTTTCAATAAAGATATGAAAAATTAGTTAAGTGTTTGTTTTTGAGTTTTTTATTTCAGCATTGGTGCTGGATGCCTGATAATAAAAATACCGCTTCTAGAGAAACGGTATCATTACATTTTGATGGTAAATCTTACATTTCCTCAGAGGTAACCGGGCACTTAAAGTCCTCAGTGCAAGCTGCACAAATGATAGTACCGCTGCAATAATACATACAGTATTCAATAACAGGAACATTAGCACCGCCTGAAATCCCTTTCAATTGGTCTTTTCTTAGTTTTTTTAGATTTTTCATATAGATTTAATTAAAAATTTGATAGTAAATCAAAATTAATTAAAATATTTTTAAATAAATACAATGATTTTATAAAAAAAATGAAAAATTATTTAAAAAATATCTTAGTCTCTAAAAGTGGGTTAAAGATTATCTCCAGAAAAATATTGTTGCGCTGTAAAACACGAAGCCCTTGCATTTTGTGAGCGTCTTTTTATTATATCAGTCACGAATTACAAATCCGAGACATCAGTTTTTGTGTTATTAATCTTTTCTTTTAATATAACGAATATAAAAATAAGAAATTATAGAAATTACAATTGCAATTATTATTTTAAGATACGTTTGAAGTAGAATTTTGTGACTACTTCCAAGTGCTATTAATAGATAAAAGGAAAAAATAAAAAGAGATACAACACAAACAAATTGTAAAATAACAAATACTATTTTCATTTATTGATTTTTAATTATTTCCCCGCTACCGTACGAATCCTTTTGTGTGTTTAAAAAGAATAAATTAACTATTTTAAATGTCATTCTTAGTCAGTTTTTTAAAATTAGAATAATTACTGATGGTGTTTTAGGTAAAGATATGAAATGGATTACTTAAGGGAAGTAATCTATTAAAATACCACAAGAAAGGATTCGTGCGGCAGCTTGGGGGATGTCTGCATCCCAAAAATTAATAATTTTATATTCTGGTAATGACTCTTTATTGAGCTCAATAATTAGTCTATTTATATCTTTATTTTTCATCTGTTTTTTTATAAAAAATCGGCTGCCTCATTTGAGGCAGCCGACTTCATATCGTTAGGTAATTATTATTTCTTAATCAATCCTAATTCTATCAATCTTTCATGCAAGAATTCTCCTGCTGTAGTGTCTTCGTATAACTTTGGATTGTTTTCGTTTACACAGTTGTCAAGAGCGTTTAATGACATCGCACTAATAGGGTGCATAAAGAAAGGAATTGAATATCTTGAAGTAGTCCACAATTCTCTTGGTGGGTTTACCACTCTGTGAATCGTAGATTTCAATTTGTTGTTGGTATGTCTGGATAACATATCTCCAACATTGATCATCAATTCATCCGGTTCTGCGATCGCATCGATCCATTCTCCGTTGTGATTCTGAACCTGAAGACCTTTTCCTTGCGCTCCCATTAAAAGAGTAATAAGGTTAATGTCTCCGTGAGCAGCAGCTCTTACTGCATCATCCGGTTCTTCTGTGATAGGTGGATAGTGAATAGGTCTTAAGATGGAATTTCCTTCAGCGATTTTATCGTCAAAATAGAACTCATCTAAACCAAGGTGCAATGCTAGTGCTCTTAAAACATATTGTCCTGTTTTTTCAAGCATTTGGAAGGCCTCTTTACCTACTTCGTTGAATTTTGGAAGTTCATCAACGATAACGTTGTCAGGATACTCTGTTTTGTATTTTGAATCATCAGACAGATACTGTCCAAAGTGCCAAAATTCTTTTAAGTCTCCTTTTTTGAAACCTTTTGCAGTTTCTTTACCGAATCCTACATATCCTCTTTGGCCACCAATTCCTGGAATCTCATACTTCTGTTTCGTTTCCGTTGGTTGTTCAAAAAAGTTTTTTACCTCTCCATATAAATCATCTACAAGGTTGTCATCAAGAAAGTGGCCTTTTAAGGCTACAAAACCAATTTCTTCATAAGCTTTTCCGATTTCATTTACAAATTTCTGTTTGCGTTCCGGGTTGTCCGAAAGGAAATCACGCAGGTCTACACTAGGTATTTTATCCATTTTTAGAAATTTACGAATAGCAAAATTACATTTTTTTTAAATTAAATGATTTTAAAATCATTATTTATAAGTTAAATTTGCTGTATGAAAAAATATTCTTCTAAGAGAAGTATCCAAATACTTGCACATCTTCTTCAGCAGTACGGAATTGCAGACATTGTAATTTCGCCGGGATCAAGGAATGCTCCTTTGGCGATTCATTTTTCAGAAATAGACAGCTTCAATTGCTACAGCATTGTAGACGAGAGGAGTGCTGCCTTTGTAGCAATGGGAATGGCTAAGAGTGAAAAAAAACCAGTAGCAATTACCTGTACCAGCGGATCAGCGGTAGTCAACTATTATCCTGCAGTTACGGAAGCTTTTTATCAGAATATTCCGCTTTTGGTGTTAACAGCTGATAGGCCAACGGATTTTGTTGATATTTTTGATGGGCAGACCATTAGGCAGAAGGATGTTTTTCATCAGCATTCTTACGGAGATTTCCAGCTTTTGGAAGATAGTAAGGACAATGCAGAAGATATTAATTTCGATACGATTAAAAAAGCTATTGAACTTTGTTTTGAAAAGCAAGGGCCGGTGCACATCAATATTCCTTTAGAAGAGCCACTATATGAGTTGGTATCAGAGTTACCTACTTTTCCAACGGTTGAAAAAACAATCAAGCATAAAGAGTATGAGATCCCATCCAATCTGATTGCAGAATGGCATACTTCTCAAAGAATCATGCTGTTGGTAGGGACAAGAGATTATAGCCCCGAATTAGAAAATCAGTTAACGCAATTGGTTAAAAACCATTCTGTTATTGTGCTGAGTGAAGCGAATTCTAATCTGTATCATGAGAAGTTTTTCAGACATATAGACCGTTATATTTTTAATTTTACAGAAGAAGATTATAAAATGTATGCTCCGGATCTGTTGATTACAGTGGGACAGAATGTGGTTTCCAAAAAGGTAAAACAATTCCTGAGAAGTGCAAGACCGAAGCAACACTGGCATTTGGATGAGGTATGGCAACCCGACACTTATTTTTCTTTGACAGAAAAAATAGAGGTAAAACCAGAAGTATTCTTTTCTAAATTGTTAAAATTTATCAATCTGGAACCAAGACCTTACTTCAATCTTTGGGATGTCTTAAGGGATAAAAAAGATGCCAGACACCAACAGTTTTTAAATACGGTTGAATTTTCTGATTTCTATTTTTTCAATAAAGCTTCACAGACGATTCCTGAAAATTATAATATCCATTTTACAAACTCTTCAGCGATTAGATATGCGCAGTTGTTTGACTTTGGTAAAAGAAGAATATACTGCAATAGGGGGACGAGTGGTATTGATGGTTCAACGTCTACAGCAATGGGTTTTGCCATTAAAAATGCTAATCCAACCTTATTGATTACCGGAGATTTAAGTTTCTTCTATGATATTAATGGTCTTTGGAACCAATATATTCCACCTTTTGTAAGAATCATCATCTTCAACAATGGAGAAGGAAATATCTTTAAAATCATTCCAGGACCCGGAAATGCGAATCCAAATACGCTGGATGAATTTATTGCCACTAAGCACCGCAAAAATGCAGAACATCTGGCAAAACATTTCGGTTTCTCTTATATTAAGGTTGAGGATGATCTAACCCTTGACCGAGTGCTGGAGAATTTCTTCAAGCCGGATTCACAACCAAAAATTCTGGAAGTAAATACCTATGGAAAGAACAGTGCTGATGTTCAGAAGGCTTATTTTAATTTCATGAAAGAAAATTAAAGATCAAGATACTCTTCATTTCCCGGCAGATTCATGATTCTGTCGATAGGATAGATAAACATATCATCAAAATCGTTTAAAGCGTTGATGAGTTGAAAGTGGCTGAATTGTTTTATATTTTGTAAAGTAATTTCAGCCTCTTTTATTTTTTTATGTTTTAAAAGATGCTGCCTTTGTACACCATTCAGAAGATAAGAATTAGGAGTAAACCAATCCTTACCTTTTAAAAATAAAAGATTGGAAAATGAAGTATCAGTGATATGATTATTCTTAACGATAATGATTTCTTCAGCTTTAGATTTCATTTTCATCTTATCTAATTCTTTACGATCCTCAAATTTGAAAGAATAATCGAAACTGTTGTTTTCTACCAATTGGAAATCCTGAATTTCAGGGATCGCATAAGGGATCATCTGAGTACGAATCCTTTTATCAAGATCATAAGAGATTCTCAACTTGAAAAGTCCATCCTCATCATGCTCCAGATTTTTGTAAATTTTGGCCAGGTCAATAGAATCCTCTTTACCAAAGTGGGAAAATGTTTGATTGACACGTTTTTGATGGAGTTCCAATAGAAAAATCTTCTGATCTTCTACCTTAATGCTTTCAATGAATTGGGACATAGATTTTATTTTTCATTTCCTGATATTCGTCTTCTAATTTACTCATGTGCGTTATACCGCCTCCGCTTTTGAAATAGAGTTGATCACCCTCTTTTTCGATAAAGCGTATCATTACACAGCTGTCGACATTTTTACCGTCAAACCAGCCACAAACACCTGTGTAGTATCCTCGGTCATAGCCTTCTGCCTCCTGGATTATTTCCAGAGTCTTAGGTTTAGGAGCCCCTAAAATAGAGCCTGCAGGAAGAAGTTTTTGCATAATGCTTCCCAACTTTCCATCAAATTCAGATTTTAATACACCTGAAATTTCAGAACTCATGGCATATAAATCCTTTTGCCGGGTTTTGATGAAGTCAATATGCTGAAACTGATCTACACATACATCATCTGCTACCATGCTCAGGTCATTGCGGAGTAAATCTACGACTGTATAATGTTCGGCTTTTTCCTTCGGGTCGTTCTTCAGGATCTCCGCAGCATTTTCTATGGAAGCATCAATAGTGCCTTTCATAGGATAAGTTAAAATTTTACCGTCAATGATCTTCACAAAAGTTTCAGGAGAAAAAAATACAAAAAAATCTTTATAAAAAACCTTGTACTTGGCTTCAGAGTGATAAAAAATTTCTTCAAGGCTTAAATTTGTTTCTATTTTGGTTTTTCGGGTATAGTTGACCAAATAGGAATTTCCTAGGCGAATATTTTTCTGAACTTTATCAAAACCTGTTTTAAAGCTTTCCAGAGTCTCCGGAAAGGATTTCCATTCTACTTTTTTATCAAGTGTATGTTTGTTTTTATGGGTTGTAATGTTTTGAAAATCAATAATTAATCCTGATTTTTCAATTTCATTTTCTTTATAGACTTCAACATTCTCTGAGAGAAAATCGATAACAAAGAAATAGGGAACCTTCTGAAGAGAAAGCTCGTCCATTTCCATAAATTTTTGATGATTCACTGAAAACATTCGGCAAAAATAATTATTGATGTTTACTTTTGCATAAAATTTTTATGATGCAGAGCAAATATCCTCAGAAACCGGGAATTGATTTTATCTTGAAGCAGGCTTTTTTTTACTGGAATAAAACACTGGTTTTTCAGTTGATGTTTTCAATGATCTTTTTTGGAATCTTTTTGACCTCCCTATTCTTTTTTGGGAATTGGTATGGAATATGGGAACAAAATCAGGTGTTAACAGAAGCGTTGAGAGAAGGAACGAAAGCCTATATGGAGAAGATAGCAGAACTGAGTGCCACTGAAAGTTATCAGATGTTCACCCTTGCCATCTGGGCGACCACAGCATTTCTATATCCATTGAATCTTGGGATGTTTCAGATTTTCAGAAAACTTGATCTCAAAGAGAAAATTGAAATCGGAGACTTGTTTGTAGGATATAACGGAATCAACTTCTTTAAGTATCTGGGATACTATCTGTTCTGGTTTATGATCTACAGGTTTACAGTGCCTACTATTTTCCTGGCGATTATTTGGGTCGCAGTAACGATATTTGTTGCACCATTGATGTTTTTTACCAATAAAAGGATATTTGAAGCTATTTCCTTAAACTTTAAAGCGCTAAGAATGTATTTTGTAGAAATCATGGTGTGTGTATTCGTTGCGGTTTTATTTAAATATTTAGGCTTCAGCTTGTTTTTAATTGGTGGACTTTTTACATTTCCTTTCTGGAATGCCATGATCTATTCATTGTATAAGGTGGTGTTTTCTGAGAAAAGCTAAATTTCAATAGAGTTTAATGTGTTTTTTTATCAAAAAAAGGTAAATTTGGTAAAATCATTAAATATTTAAACTATGTCTGAATTTAACGAATTTGATCAGCAAGGTTCTGTTCCCAACAAGGAAACCGGATCTATCATTTCGCATGCCTTTGAAATGTATAAAGGTGTTTTTGGGTACGCTATTGTAGCCATGATTATTTATATTATCGGAGTAAGTATTATCCAGGGAGTTACCGGATTTAACTCTGCTGCTATAATGGATGAAATGAAATCTTCAGGTGATTATGGAAACTTTAGATACTGGGATACTCCAGGATTCTCAATGTATACAACATTTTCCAGTATTTTTTTATTGATATTAACTCCCCTTTATGTAGGATTGATCTATATGGTGAATAAATTCAATACGAAGAATCCGATTGAGTTTTCAGACCTGTTTATTGGATATCGCCAGAATTTTGTTAATATATTGATTTATAGTTTGATTGCGGGAGTTATTTCCTCTATTGGAATCGGATTTTGTTTTCTTCCCTTTATCTTTATTTATCCTTTCCTTTTATTGGGATATCCAATCTTGTTATTTGAAAATGCATCAGCTATTGATGCTTTAAGTAAATCATTCAATATTGCAAAAGAGAACTACGGAACATTTTTAGGGGCGAGTTTCCTTGGACTATTGATCTCCATGGCAGGAATCATCCTATGCGGAATCGGGCTTATTTTGACGGCTCCGTTCATTATGATCGTGATGTATTCTACCTATTGTGCCTTCGTTGGAAAGCCAAGACAAATCATGTATACAAAAGAATAAAATAACAATTGATGAATAAAGACAATCAAATAAGCAGTGTTGCCATAAAGCAGATTTCTTTGCTCGCCATTATTTTGGTGTTGGCAGGCTTGATCTGCTTTAACCTTGCATTGTTTATTCCATCGGTTTTAGGAGCCATTACCATTTATGTAGTTTGCCGGAAGTACAATTTCTATCTTCAGGAAGAAAAGAAGTGGAAGCCTTCTCTGGCAGCTTTTGCATTGATGTTTGCGAGTCTTATCGTTCTGATTCTGCCTATTTATTTCATCGCAGATCTGATTATCGATAAATTAGGGAACGCACAGGCTTATATGGATAAATTCAATGTGTTTTTAGATAAAATACATTCCTATATTCAAACCAAAACAGGTTTTGATATTCTGAGCCAGGAGAATATGGATAAGCTGAAAAGCTTTGTAGGCAAATTTTCTACTTCAGCATTGAGCGGAACATTCAATACTCTTACAGTAGTAATGTCAATGTACTTTATTCTGTATTTCATGTTGGAAAAGCCGAGATTGTTTGAAAGAATTCTGACGAATTCGGCGCCACTAAAAAAGTCAAATGTTTCATTGCTGGGCGAAAAGCTGAGAAAGTTGATCATGGCCAACGCGATAGGCATTCCTGTCGTTGCTATTGGTCAGGGAATTGTATCACTTATCGGATATCTGATATTTGGAGCTCCGGGAGCCGTTTTGCTTTTTGCTTTAACGGCAGCTTCTTCTGTTATTCCAGTGGTGGGAACCGCTATTGTGTATGTACCGGTATGTATTTTTATGATTGCAGAAGGAAATACAGGACAAGGATTAGGGCTTGCCATTTATTGTGTAGTGGTAGTAGGACTTACAGATAACCTGCTTCGTTTTACACTTTTAAAGAAACTTGAAAACATCCATCCTCTAAATACAGTATTCGGAATTATCATGGGGATGAATCTATTTGGCTTTATGGGGCTTATTTTCGGCCCTATTCTGATCTCTTTGACTCTTCTTCTGGTACAAGTCTATAGAAATGAGTTTGCGGATGAAAAAGCACCTCCCGATCTGGAATTGCCTAATCAGGATAAATTAGAAGATAAATTGATTTAATTATATAAAAAGTGGAGGGAATAAATCCGGAAATATTAAAAGAAATCTGTGTTTTTAAAATGCCTTTTGGTAAATATGAAGGAACAGTCTTAATTGATCTTCCGATAAGCTATCTGGAATGGTTCAATAAAAATGGAATGCCTAAAGGAAAACTGGGAATGCAGCTTTCAACCGTTTATGAAATCAAATTAAATGGATTGATGGATCTGCTGGCACCCATAAGGGCTTCAGTAAGGAATGGATTGTAAAAATAAGAACACTCTGTTTTGAAATAAAATTTCGGCGGCTTCGAAGAAGCCGCCGAAATTTTTTACTACATATTCTTTACGCTTTTAAAGCTGCAATTTCGTCCCTTAGTTTAGCTGCTTTAATAAAATCAAGACTTTTAGCCGCAGCTTCCATTTCTTTTTGTTTCTGTTCGATCATTTTTTCAACATCTTCGCTGGCATAGGTAGCTTTAACTTCAGCAACCTTTTGAAGAATTTCTTTTTGGGTGTATTTTTCATCCGGGAAATCTTTGCTTCTTCCTACAAGGTTTTCAGATATTTTTTTATTGAGCGCTTTAGGCACCATTCCATGATCTTCATTGTACTTCATCTGTTTTACACGACGGTATTCTGTCTCATCTAATGTTGCTTGCATAGATTTGGTGATCTTATCAGCATACATAATGGCTTTCCGTTTATGTTTCTCGCAGCACGTCCGACCGTCTGAATCATTGATCTTCTGCTTCTCAGCATTCCTTCCTTGTCAGCATCTAAAATAGCAACCAACGAAACTTCAGGTAAATCCAATCCTTCCCTTAACAAGTTGACTCCAATCAAAACATCAAAAAGACCTAAACGTAAGTCCTGCATAATCTGAATCCTTTCCAAAGTTTCAACATCTGAATGAATGTACCTTGTTCGAATCCCGAATTTTGTGAAGTACTTGGTGAGCTCTTCCGCCATTTTTTTGGTTAAGGTTGTCACCAGGACTCTTTCATCAACATCAGCTCTTTTCTGAATTTCTTCCATTAAATCATCAATCTGATTCAAACTTGGTCTTACTTCAATAATAGGATCAAGAAGTCCTGTAGGGCGAATGATCTGTTCAATATATGCTCCTCCTGTTTTTTCCAGTTCATAATCAGCTGGAGTTGCAGAAACATAGACTACCTGATTTTGGATGGCTTCAAATTCTTCAAATTTTAAAGGCCTGTTATCCATAGCGGCAGGAAGCCTGAATCCATATTCTACTAAAGCTTCTTTTCTGCTTCGGTCACCACCATACATGGCATGAACCTGCGGAACTGTTACGTGGCTTTCATCAATAACCATTAAGAAATCTTTTGGAAAGTAATCAATCAGACAGAAAGGTCTTGTTCCCGGGAGTCTTCCGTCAAGATATCGGGAGTAGTTCTCAATTCCTGAACAGTAGCCTAATTCTTTAATCATTTCCAGATCCAGTTCTGTTCTTTCCTGAAGTCTTTTGGCTTCTAGCGGTTTCCCTATAGAACTGAAGAAATCTACCTGTTTTACCATGTCATCCTGAATATCTTTAATTGCTCCATTAAGTGTTTCTTTGGATGTAACAAAAAGGTTCGCCGGATAGATTTGTATTTGATCGAAATTATCTTCTACATTTCCGCTAACGGGATCAAAGCTTTGAATCTTTTCAATTTCATCCCCAAAAAACTGGATTCTGATCGCATTGTCTGTATAAGCAGGGAAAACATCAATGACATCTCCTTTTACACGGAATGTACCTCTTTGGAATTCGTTTAACGTTCTTGCATATAAAGCATTAACTAAAGAATGAAGGAGTGCTGTTCTTGTAACTTTTTCACCAATGGCAATAGAAATTAGGGATTTATGAAATTCTGTTGGGTTCCCAATACCATAAATACATGAAACGGAAGCTACGATCAGAACATCTCTTCTCCCAGAAAGAAGGCTTGCTGTAGCAGAAAGACGTAATTTTTCAACTTCTTCATTAATGCTCAGGTCTTTTTCAATATAAGTTCCGGTTGTAGCAATATAAGCTTCCGGTTGATAGTAGTCATAATAACTGACAAAGTATTCCACTGCATTTTCGGGAAAAAATTCTTTAAATTCCATGAAAAGCTGTGCTGCCAGGGTCTTATTATGAGCAAGAACCAGGGTGGGACGCTGAACGTTTTGAACAAGATTAGCAACCGTAAAGGTTTTCCCGGATCCTGTTACTCCAAGAAGAGTTTGGTATTTTTCACCAATCTCTATTCCTGCAGTTAATTTATCAATGGCTTGGGGCTGATCCCCGGTAGGTTTATATTCTGATTGAAGCTTAAAATCCATAAGAAAGAATGTATAGAACAAAAATACGAAAGAAATTATTAGGCATGATAAAGTTTTGATGATGAATATTTTGATGATAAAAACTTCAGTTCATTGTTCTGGTAGCATTGATTTCTTTTGAGAAAATAGTTTTTTAAAAAAGATCTCAGTATTAGATATAAAAAAAGCGCTATAAAAGCGCTTCGATTCTCATGGTTTTGTTAAGTTCATGGTTGTTGGAATCTTTAACACGGATGCGATGGGTTGGCCATCTTTTGTTGCGGGTTTCCAACTTGTTTCATTGCTGATAGCAGTTATCGTTTTAAGAAGTTCTTTATTGAAAATATCATTGTCACCTGAAGTGGTCACCTGGGAGGCCTTTCCTGTTTTATCTATATGAACGTAAGCCGTTGCTTTTATGACTCCTCTTACAGATTCAAGAGCACTTAAGTCTATGGTTTTACCTATTTGGGCTCTAAGTTCTGCCATACTATTTGGGTATTCTGCGCTGACAAAGTTTTTATCATCCTGGATATTTGTGTTTTTACCTTCTTGGTCTTTTTTAGGAGATATTGTGTCAGCAACAGGTTTTATAATCTCTTTCTTTAATGCTGTAGGAGCTATTGCTGTCTTTTCCTGAAGAATATCTTCCGGTAAGCTTTTCATAGAATACTCTACAACTTTTGTTGTTTCAGTATTAGAAGTCTTTATAGGGGAAGAAGCGTGCTCTAATTCTGTATTGTTCTCAGTTCTAACAGAAGTATTAGCATAAGTTCTTTCTGAAAGCAATGCCGTAGCTGCTACAAGCGTAGTAATTCCAACGGTTTTTCGTAATAAGCTGAATTTGGTTTTTTGTGACTTCATCATAATAAATCGTTTTTTGGTGTTGTTAAAACTAAGTGAATGGGTAAATGGCAAATTTTGGCTTTCTATAAGTTCATCAAGAATTAAGTTCTGATATTCCTTAAGGTTGAATTTCTGATTCAGTACAGCTTCATCAGCTAAAAACTCATGGTTGGTAATGACAGCCTTCTTGTACAAGAATAAAACAGGATTGAACCAAGTAAATATTTTTACAATATGTATAAGAATAAGGTCTATGCTATGTTTCTGATCTATATGGCTTTTTTCGTGAAGAAATATTCTTGGATCAATGGTGTCATTTTTTATATATTCTTTTCCTATATAGATGGTATTCCAAAAGCTAAACGGAGAGAGCTTTTTCTGAGTAATAATAATATTATAATTTTGATATGAAGATTTTTTTCCTTGTATTCTTTTTATGACTAAAAAAGATAAGATACTTTTAGCCAATATAAAAAAAGTAACAATTAGATAAACACTCCATATTAGATTCATCCAGTTAAAACTTTCTTGTCTGTGCTGAGTGGTGACAACATATTGTACAGCCTCTTCAATAATCAGCTGGGGGCGAGTTGCTTTTGGTGTCTGTATGGTAAAGGTTATAAACGGAATTACGTACGATAATATAAGTGAACTTAAAAGATAGATCCTATTGAATCTATACATTTTCTCTCTTTCCAAAAACAAGTAGTACACAGCAATGAAAAGAGATGAACACAAGATTATTTTTAGAATAATAGGTAACATAGTTATTGTTCTATCTGTTCGTCAATAATATCACGGAGTTCTTTCAATTGCTTTTGGCTTAGTTTGGCATTAGAGGTAAAAAATGATGCAAACTGTGTTACAGAGCTGTTAAAAAAACGGTCAATCATAGAAGTCATTTCTTCCTTGAAATATTCCCCTTTCTCTACCATGGGATAGTATTCACGGGAGTTTCCATAGAGTTTGTAGCCTACAAGCTCCTTATTTTGCATTCTTTTCAATAGGGTCGCTATTGTTGTTGTTGCCGGCTTAGGTTCCGGATAGGCTTCCAGAATATCTTTCATGAAGATTTTCTTTTCCTCCCAAAGAATATCCATGAGAACTTTTTCAGAATCGGTTAGTTTAATCTCTTTCATTCTACAATGTTGTAATTTGTTCTACAAATGTAGAATAAAAATTTAATTGAGCAAATTTTATGGCATTATTTTTCCATTCATTTTTAAATATCTAATCATAATATCATGAAAATCAATCAATTTTATATTCCAATGCTGAGTCTTTTTTTGACTTTATATTCGTGTAAAAAGAATCAGGCGAATGCACAGCAGACCGGAAATGGAGGAAGTGTAGAAACAGAAAAGCCTAATTCCGAATATAAACCTGCCTTTAAGGGGCAAACAAGGAGTAAGGCAGTAAAAACAAATACCGCTTATCATGTTGAGGTATTGAATAAAGACCTAGGAAGACCCTGGGGAATTATTAATTTACCGGATGGAAGATTTCTTATTACAGATAAAAGAGGATATATGAACGTGGTCTCTAAGGATGGAAAACAAATTTCTAAGATAGAGGGATTTCCAAAAGTAGATGCAAAAGGACAAGGTGGAATGCTTGATGTTGCACTTGATCCTGGCTTTAAAAGCAATTCACTTATTTATTTCAGCTTTTCTGAGCCATTTGGAAAAGGAAATCTGACCTCTGTGGCGAAAGGGAAATTATCGGAAGATCTTAAAACTATTTCAGATGTTAAAGTGATTTTCCGAGCGGAACCTTCTTATGACGGAGATAAACATTATGGCAGCAGACTGGTTTTTGATAAAGATGAAAACTTATTTATCAGTACAGGAGAACGATCTGATAAGGTGACAAGAGTTTATGCTCAGAAAACAGATAATTATTTAGGGAAAATTATCAAAATTACCAAGGATGGATTACCTTCTCCCGGCAATCCATTTATAGGAAAACAGGGGTATAAACCTGAAATTTATGCCTATGGAGTTCGAAATCCTCAAGGACTGGCGATTGATCCTAATGGAAATCTTTGGGATGTAGAAATGGGACCAAGAGGAGGCGATGAAATCAACCTTATTCAACCGGGGAAAAATTATGGTTGGGGAGATGTTACTTATGGGATTGAGTATTCTGGGGCAAAAGTAGGAGAGGGGATCACTCAAAAAGAAGGAACAGAACAGCCTGTTTATTATTGGGATCCTGTAATTTCACCAAGTGGAATTACTTTCTATACGGGGAATATAGAAGAATGGAAGGGTAATCTCTTCATAGGATGTCTGAGTGGAGAACACATCAACAGAATTGTAATGAAAGATAATAAGGTGGTAGGGGAAGAGCGTCTTCTTGCAGATCAGAACGAGCGTTTCAGGGATGTGCTGAATGGTATCGATGGTAATCTCTATGCCGTCACAGACAGCGGAAAACTCTATAGAATATCAAAGAAATAAAAACAGCCCGGTTGAAAATTTTCAACCGGGCTGTTTTGTAAGGAAGTTAGAGGCTGGAAGAGGGAAGTTCTCACAATCAAGGTAAATGAAATTCTAATTTTTATTAAAAGATTTTAAGTGATGGTAGAGAAATTGGTAACTTTCATTCTCTCTCTTCCGGCTTCTCTTCTTTCTAAAACTTAAAGTTAAGTCTGGCAAAAACCTGTCTTCCTGCAAATCCCATTTGTACAGGATCAAATATTCCACCGGATTCAGTGTTCCCCGTAGTTACCTGTGTGGTTTGTAAGGTTGGATATCTGTTGAAAATATTTTTGCTTCCTAACGTAAAGTTGAGGTTCTTTGAAAATTCATACCCAAAAGAAATATCAGTGGTTACTTTTGGGTTATAAATCTGTTCTGCATCATCATATCCAATAAGGGTAACTTTATCAAATCTTACCAGCTGAAGGTTTGCATTAAACTTGTTAATTTTGTAGTTGAGGTTAAGATTCACTTTTGTTTTAGGAGCGGAGGCTAAAATAAAGCCTCTTTCTCTTGGACTTAAATAAATATCTTCTTTTCCTGCGAGTTGTTGTGAAGTATTTACTCTTGTAATCTCCATGTCATTATAATTTCCAGCTAGAGTAGCGGTTAGCTTTCCTGAGCCCAGATTTTCACTATAGCTTAAGATTAGGTCAATCCCTCTTGTTTTGGTATCAATGGCATTGGAGAAAAATTGTGCCTGGTCAATATAAGGATAATCTTTTTGAACATCTATTGGGAGATCATCTCTTGAGAAGTTTCCTGTGAGAACAATTCTATTTTTTACGCTGATATAATATCCATCTATTGTTGCAGTGAATTTACCGGTATTAAAGGTAAATCCGGCACTTCCGTTAACGGAAGTTTCTTGTTTCAGTTGTTCAATACCCACTCTTTGGGCAAGATTACTATCATTGGAAGCCAATTGAATGGTAACCAGTTTCCCCCCTTGGAAATTAGTGAACTGCTGACTGTAATACTTCTGAGCAAGAGAAGGAGCTCTGAAACCTGTAGAGACAGATCCTCTGAAAGCAAACTGAGGGGTAAAGGCATACCTTGTCGCAAACTTGCCATTTAAGGTACTGCCAAAATCATTATAATTTTCAAATCTTCCAGCTACACTGACCATCCAGTTCTTAGTAACATCCAGTTCAGTATCTATATAAGCTGCAAAATTATTTCTGCTTTTGCCAATATCTGTAGAATACCCTGGAAAACCCTGTGATCCTCCCGGTCTTATGTTATTTTCGCCAGGTGGAACAAGAGGGTTGGTCACCAATAAATTGGCAGGTGTATTAGGGGTTACCACATTTCCATTGATGTCATACATCGTATAAGAAGCTTCTTCTCCTTTAATAATATTGAATTTTTCATATCTAAACTCTGAACCGAAGGCAATATTAAGCCCTTCAAGCACCTTAAACTGTCTTACCGCATTAAACCCTGTTGTGTTTTGTAGGAGTGAATGCCCACCAGCATAAAATTGAGTTGGAGATTTAGTACCTAAAGTGGCATTAAGAGTATGGGTAACATCATAAGTAAATCTATTATCCCCAAAAGCATTATAAAAATCTACATCCCAGTTAGCCACCTTGAATTTTAAACCATTATCGAAAGTAAAATCTGTGATGTTGGTATCTTCAATAGGATTAAATCCCATCGGATAGATCTCAGGAATATTACCATTGGCATTAGGAGTCCTAGTCCATGCATAAGCTTTGGTATTTCTGTGTGAAAAACCTTGACGGGAATAGAATGTGAGTCCATCAGATAGAGGGAGTTCAATATTACCGAAAAAATAAATATTTTGAGCTTTCGCATCTCCGAAGCGTTGTCTGGGAGCAGGATCAGGATTGTTGTAAATATCCGGATTAGCATTTCTGATGGCATAATCCTTATTGATGAATTCTACGGTGAAATTTCCAAAACCCCCTTTGTTCCCGATTTTTGTTCCCAAATTTCCACTAAAGTCAAAGGTCATTCCATCTACTTTATGATCAGAAACGATATCATTATTTCCCGGACTTTTAAAAAGATTCATCCCATAAAAAGCATTTCCTTCGAAACCTTTATCCCGATCATTAAGAATAACATTGATTACACCGGCAATGGCATCCGAACCATATTGAGCTGAAGCTCCGTCACGCAGAACTTCAACCCGTTTTATCGCACCAATAGGAATGGTATTCATATCATAACCCGTATTCCCTCTTCCTTTGGTTCCGAAAAGATTAATTAATGATGACTGGTGGTATCTTTTTCCATTAAGAAGGAGGAGAGTTTGATCCGGGCCAAGTCCTCTTAACGTTGCCGGATCTACCGCATCAGCACCATCTGATCCGGATTGTTTATTAGAATTGAAAGATGGAGCCGAGAATTGTAAAAGTTGGTTAACTTCTACCTGCCCTGTAGCCTGGCTTACCTGTTTGATATCGATAATATCAATAGGAACGGGAGTGTTGATAACTGTTCTTTTCTTGTTTCGGCTTCCGGTAATCGCTACTTCGTCTATTTTAGATTCCTTTGTCAGCGTATCTTTTACCTGTTGAGCATAAGATAGAGAAGAAACTGTAAGAAAAACAATGCTTATGTATTTTATCTTCATATTGATAATTTTGGGTGATGGTTAACTCAAAATTATCAATATTTATTTTTAAATCAATATTAAAATTAATTATTTGTTATGAATGTCTTAATTTAATATTGTTTATAATGGATTAAAGTAAAATAATAGTTAAAATCATTAGTTTAATGAAGATTTTTAATATTAAAAGCTGGTAATGATTCTGTTAAGACCTTCTTCTAGAATTTCCTGCGAAGTTGAAAAACAAATTCTTATATGTCCTTCTGCTCCTTTTCCGAACCATCTTTCTGAGCCTGGAACAATGGCTACTTTTCCATGTTGTAGAACATGTTGGGCAAACTGTTCGCTGGACATTCCGTTCTCAATCTTTGGAAATAATACAAAAGTAGCTTCGGGAAGATTAGGGGTAACAAGGCCCGATCCATTCAAAAGCTGAAAAGCCAGATCTCTATTGTGTTGTAAGTGATTTAGAAACTCTTTATACCAAGGCTTGGCTTTTTCCAAAGCTACACTTCCCGCAATCTGTGATAATGTGGAAACCCCTTCTATGGTAGAGTTGAAGCTGGATTTTTCTGTGAAGTCTTCAAGAATTTCCTGATCATTACACAATACCGCTCCAATTCTCAATCCAGCAATTCCAAAAGACTTTGAAAAACCATAAACCGTAAAACTTTTTCTTTTGGCCTCTTCAGATACAGATGAATACGTGTGAAAATCTCTGTTATCATAAATAATATCACTCCAGATTTCATCACTCATTACCCATAAGTCATGAGCAGAAGCAATCTCCGAAACCTTTTTCAATGTTTCCTTAGAATAAACTTTTCCCAGTGGGTTATGTGGATTGCAGATACTGATCAGTTTAGTATTGGGACTGATTAAAGAAATCATTTTTTCGAAATCAATAGCTCCCGTTTGAGTATCTACAGGACATAGCTTTACAGTTCCCCCAGCAGTTTCTACAGACTTTTTAAACAAAAAATCTACAGGATCCAGAATGATGGCTTCATCACCCGGTTTTAAAACATATTTAGCAATAAGAAACATTCCCTGTGCAGCACTGTTAACAGCCAATACATTTTCAGGAGAGAAACTCCCATGCTTTTCCTGATTAAAATGATCAGCAACGCTTTTTTTAAACTCCGGAAGTCCGGAAAATGGGCCGTAGCTCAGATATCCGTCCTTTATATATTCAATGATTCCCTGTTCTATTTCCGGTGCAGTCCTGAAATCCGGATCTGCAGCTGTTAAAGGGATGATTCCGTCTTCAAGAGTTGCCCATCTGCCATTATATGCTTTTCTCTTTAAAGCTTCAAAGTTGATATCGTTATTTGTGAACATATTCTTATTTGTATGATATAGGTAAAATATTATCTGTTTGTTGATCTGTCGGAAGAAGGAACTGATTCAATAGTATCCTGCCATTATTGATATGAGTTTCTATTTCAGGTTTTCTTTCAGTTTCATATTTTCGGAAAGCTTCATTGGTATTATTTTCTTCAACTAAATATTTCGTCAGTGTAAAAGAATCTTTCAGTGCTGAGGTAACTCCCTGGCTTGTAAAAGGAATGAGTGGATGAGCTGCATCACCAATGAATACAATATTGTCTTTATAAAAAGGGTTGAGGTTTTCCAGTTCATACACACACCATAAATGTACGTTTTCATAGCTCGATTTTTTGATAATTGAGGTTACCAAAGGATGCCAGTCTGCAAAAACTTCCAGCATATATTTCTTTAGATGATCAGTATTGAATTTGTTGATCTGGTATTTTTCATTGTCGAATTGAGAATACCAAAGAATAGTATCTGGAGACAATTTTAGAATTCCAAAAGTAAGTCCACCCTGATCATGATGGAATTTTATGAAGTCGTTCTCAATAGAAGCAGCAATTTCTTCATCTTTAATAATGTTAACCACTTCATTTTCTCTGACTTGTCGCATTTTTTCATCTTTAAAAAGCGTTCTTCTGATACGGCTTTTAGAACCATCAGAAACAATGGCTACGTCTGCATCAATATCAGTTCCGTCAGAATGTATCAGCTTTCCTTTTTCAATATCAGAAGGAATTACAGTTGCATTGTACGTTATTTTCTCAGGAGAGATTTTTCTGGACAAAAGATCAATCAAGGCGTGTCTTGAAATGGCAAATACATTGTTGAGGTCTTTTTCTGCAAGTTTTATTCCTGTATGAGAATATTGTATGTATTTTTTCAGAAAGCTTCCATGTGCAAAAAGAAGAGCGGGATCAATGATCTGGGTAAGATATTCTATGCCTTCTTGTGGAATAAGAAAGCCATGGCCGGCTAAATCTTCTTTGTTTCTTCTTTCGTAAATGTGGTAATTGATTTGTGCTTTTCGAGATAATTAGCCATGCTTAAGCCGGAAATGCCGGCACCCACGACAGCAATTTTGTTCATGTTCGGAATAATGGATTTTTTCAGGTTGGTGTTTAAATTATTTTCGGTCGATTTTTATGGGTACAAAAGTAAATTAAAAACATTCATTATTTTGAAAAAATAAATTAATTTGATTCTGAAATTTTGAAAGATAAGATGAAAAGCATAAGAAATAGAAGAATCTATATGTAAGATTTTAGAAAAATATTTGTGAAATAATTGGGTGCATAAAAAAACCGGAAATAAATTCCGGTTCTGTTTGTATTGTTATGCCTTTTCAAGCTGTACGGTAAAGTGTCTTAAAATTTCTGGTTCCCAAGTGATTTTATACCCTTTCGCAATTTCTTCACGTCTTTCATATACATTCTTTATTGCAGCAGCAATATAGTCCATATGATTGTTGGTATAAGTTCTTCTCGGGATTGCAAGGCGTACCAGCTCCAGTTTAGGATAACGGTTTTGTCTTGTTTCAGGATCTCTGTCTGCCAATAGGGTTCCAATTTCTACGGTTCTGATTCCTGCTTCCTTATAGATTTCAAGGCCTAGTGTTTGCGCCGGATATTCCTCACGGGAAACATTGGGGAGAAAGTTTAAAGAATCGATGAAAACAGCGTGCCCTCCAATAGGTTTCTGCACAGGAATTCCATATTCGATCAGTTTGTTTCCCAAATATTCTACCTGAGAAATTCTGCTTTCCAGATAAGCAAATTCGGTAGCTTCATCAAGGCCTACCGCTAATGCAGCCATATCTCTTCCAGCCATTCCTCCATAGGTAATAAATCCTTCGTAGATAATGGTGAAATTGGATGCTTTTCTGAAAATTTCTTCACTGTTCAGAGCAATAAATCCTCCAATGTTCACCAGACCGTCTTTTTTAGAACTCATCGTCATTCCGTCGCCATAAGAGAAAATTTCTTTACAGATCTCTTTAATGCTTCTGTTTTCTTGCCCCTGCTCTCTTTTCTTAATGAAGTAAGCGTTTTCTGCAAATCTTGCTGAATCAAAAAATACAGGAATACCATATTGGTCAGAAAGAGCTTTTACGGCCTTCATGTTCTCTAAAGATACAGGTTGCCCTCCGGAAGAATTACAAGTAATAGTAACTAGGCAGAAAGGAATATTTTCCTTAGGATGGCTTTTATAAACTTCTTCTAGTTTTTCAAGATTGATATTTCCTTTGAAAGGGTGAGGGTCATTGATGTCAAAAGCCTCGTCAATAGTGCAATCTATGGCATGTGCCTTTCTAAATTCAATATGTCCTTTTGTAGTATCAAAATGAGAGTTTCCCGGAACTACATTTCCCTCTTTTACCAAAACGGAGAAAAGAACATTTTCAGCAGCTCTTCCCTGGTGAGTAGGCAATAAATATTTGAAGCCGGTGATTCTTTCAACAGTATTTTGGAGTTGTTCAAAAGAACGGGATCCCGCGTAACTTTCATCCCCGGTCATTAATGCAGCCCATTGTCTGTCAGACATCGCTCCGGTTCCGGAATCTGTTAAAAGATCGATAAAAACTTGTGAAGATTTTAAATTGAAGAGGTTATAATTAGCTTCTTTAAGCCATTGTTCTCTTTCAGCTCTGGTAGATTGGCGGATTTCTTCCACCATTTTAATGCGGAAAGGTTCCGCGTAAGGTAAATTCATGGGTTGGTATGTTTTTTAATTGTGTGTAAAGAAAATTGGTTTGAAAATAATTTTCAAATTCATCAATGTACATGTAAAGAGAAAAGGAGATTATTCCGGCGCTTTAAATATATTTTCATCAGAATGAAATCCGGCAACGCCGCCACTTACTGCAAACTTCATGGCAGAAGCTGCAGTCATTCCCACTACAGGTTTGATGTTTTTTTCTTCAGTAACAATTACCCAGCCCGAGATGGCATAAGAATGGGGCAAATATACCGCAACGTAATTATGCTTGTCAACGTCCGACATTTCTTTTTGAGTTAAAAAGCCAATTCTCCAAATCTCCGGATTTTCATTGGTTTTAACCCATACAGGATCGTTGAATTTTTTCTTGTCACCCACAAAAGAAGACATAACATCCTTTGTTGGAGTATAAATATGCTTTACTCCAGGTGTTTTTTCCAGTAAACTATCCATGGTATCGAAAAAGAATCTTCCGACCACAAATTTATTTCCAAGATAGCCTAAAATAGCAGTCAGTAATATGATTGATACGAAAACAAGCCCTGGGATTTGCTTGGCAAGAGACGGGATAAGATTGTCAATGGCGCTTACAATATACCAGATTACAAAAATTGTCAGTCCAATTGGGCCAATAATAACCAGCCCCTGAAAGAAGTTTTTCAGGAATAGATTGGCAATACTTTCAAAGCTTGGTTTCTTCAATGTTTATTCTTTACTATTTATTTTTAACCATGAATGGTTTCTTTATTTCCGTAGGATTTAATGATATTAGCTTCATATTCTAACCACGCTTCCCATCTTTCATTTACTTTTTCAGGATCACCAAGCTGTCTTGCAAATCCAATGAAAGTTGTATAATGGTTCGCTTCAGAAATCATAAGCTCTTTGTAGAAAGTTTTAAGTTCTTCATCCTTAATGTTTTCAGTAAGAACCTTGAATCTCTCACAGCTTCTGGCTTCAATCATCGCAGCAAAAAGCATTTTGTCTACAATAAGATCCTCTCTGCTTCCTTGAATAATAAATTTCGCCAACTCATTTACATAATCATCCTTTCTGGCTCTTCCAAATGTGTACCCTCGTTTTTTGATGATCTCATGAACCTGATTAAAATGATCCAGTTCTTCCTGGGCAATAGCAAGAAGTTCTGTAACAATCTCTGGATATTCTGGAAGCATAGTGATCAGGCCAATCGCATTGGTGGCCGCTTTTTGCTCACACCAGGCATGATCTGTTAAAATTTCTTCGATGTTTCCTTCCGCAATGTTTGCCCACCTTGGATCGGTTGGGAGTTTCAACTTAAACATGTTTTAAAATTTTTGTAAATTTAATACAAATTAGACATATTCAATGCTTCTGGATAGATAGAATTTATTTTCTATTGAGTTTTATGTAATGAAGATGTCATTTAATCTAGTATTTATAAATGGTTGGCTTCTTTGGTTACAATATTTTTTCTTACATTTCTACGAAGCAACCCAACTAATAATCAGATAATCATTCAGATGAACATAAATAGAAAATTCTGTTTCTCAATAGGATATTTATTACTTTTTATAGGTGCAGGAAAGATGCAGGCGCAAGAGACAAAAGATTCCCTTGAAGTCTTAGTAAAACCTTACGCGAGTCTTCGTGGGCATCTGGCTGTGTACGATCAGAAGATGGAGATGCAGGAAAATGCTTCCCGAATTGGAATGGAGCTTACTATAAAAAAAGGAAATCTGGGATTCATTGCAGGTGGTGAGATTCAGTTGAATATGTTTAAAGGAGGAACCTCCTTTAATGTAGACGGGAATTTATCAGGAGGCTTTCTTACTGTAGAATCTGCTCAGAAACAACAGGTTTTTGGAAACCGATTGGGATATCTGGGACTGGATTTTGGTAAATTTGGAACGCTTACTATTGGAAAGCAGTGGAGTGTTTACCGTGATGTTACTGCGTATACTGATCGATTTAATGTTTTTGGATCAAGGGCATCTGCTACATTTATCGGGGGGACAGATGGTGGCGAAACCGGAACCGGCCGTGCAGATCAATCGGTTATTTACAGGAATCATTTCGGATCATGGTATGTGGGCGGACAAATTCTTGCGAGAGGAGGTAATAACGGCAAATTTATAGATGGATTCGGAGCTTCGCTTCAATACGAAATTATAGAGAATTTCTTTGCTGGAGCAGCTTTTAACAGGGCATTACTTAGTGATAATCTCGTCAATAATGGAAAGATCATTGGTCTTGAAGGACAACCCACTTATTTTTCTTTGGGAACTAAGTATATTGGAAAGACAATCGATTTTAGTATTGTAGGGATACTGCAGAAAAATGGCGACTTTTCTCATGGTTCTTATAGGGATCCTGATATGGGAACATTGCCATTTACTACCGTTTTCAATGCTAAAGGATTAGAAATATTCGGAAAATATAAATTTCAAAAATTTTCTGTCTTAACGGGGTATAATTTGTATGTTCCCGATCTAAAATCTATGAATGAAACTTTTAATCAATATAGCCTTGATCCTGGATTTAAAAAGAATGATATCATTATCGGACTTTCTTATTCTCCTTTTAAATTTGCTCAAATTTACAGTGAACAGAGATTCTCTATGGGGAAAACATCAACAGGAGAAAGAGAGAAAAGTGTTTTCACTTTAGGTCTTAGACTTGATCTTTCAGGAAGCTTTAATAAGAAATTTAGTCTTTAATGGCTGTTTTTTTTCTTAAAAACTCGAGAATACTCCAACCCAATGCATCTATTTTTTTTAATCCTGAAGAAATAATGAATGCTAAAATGATATTAATGACATAAATAACGATCATTAAGATCCACCAAGGCATATTTTCTTTCAACGGAACTACCAAAAAATAAACTAAAGAGGAGCTTATTCCCTGAGCGAAATAGAAGAAAATGGCATTTTTACCAATGTATGTGATAAGATTTTCCTTGGTAACCTTTAATCTGTTGTAAAGAACAAACAAAGTAACCAGTGAGAATTGTGCCCAGATGATATAAGGGATTTGCGGCGGAAACTTATTTTTATTGATTTTATAGAAAATTTCATTTCCATAATACCAGAACATCCATATTAAAGCTGTAGCTACAAGTGTATATAGTACCGGAATGAATTTAGTTGGGATTTTTTTTCCACGCATTCTGTTTCCAATTAAGAAAACTGCCATATAGAAAGCAACGTAACCAACCTGGCCTGTTGGATAGTATTCCGGAAAAATATTAAATAATAACGTTAGGCCAATGCAAAGTCCAATAAACCAGTTGATGTGTCTTGGGAAAAATCTTAAGATTAATACGCCAAGAACAGTAAGGATATAATAGACCTTCAGATACCAGAAGCTTCCCATAACTACAGGAAATGTATCCGCATTGGTATATTGATGAAGGTACCAGTTTCCGAGATTCTGCCATTGAGGTATCGTTGAAACACTGGTGGTGGAGTACTTTGACCCAAAGGTGGAATAAAAATTCTGTAGCCACTCCATAGAAAAGAAAGTGAGACCAAATACTTTAAAAAAGTAATCTAAAAAGAATAGAAAAGTCACAAAGATCATATAAGTGATCTGTAATTTTAATAATCTATAGAGTGTTTTCTCAATATTGGCTCCTGAAGTAATTCCGCTCAAAGCATAAAATAGAGCCACATCAAAAACAAGAGAAAAGACTCTTACTTCTGCAGGAATATAAAACTGTCCAGACCAGAAAGCTGTATGGATAAAGATAATAGATAGGGTAGCCAGTCCTTTGGCAAAGTCAATATAGAGATCTCTGTTCATTATTATTGGATGTGGGGTCAAAAGTAAATAAACTTCTGTTATTTTTCAAGTCAAATAAAAAGAGGCAGAACCTAAATGGTCTGCCTCCTTTCTTAAATATGCTAAAAATGAATGTTTCTTTATTGAAGATGTTTAAATTCTTCTGCTGAAATTTCTCCAGATTGAATTTTTCTCAATTCATCTATATATTGACTCATATAAGCATCAATTTCTGGGTTAGCAGTGTTTTTAGCCATCTTATAAGTTCCGTTCAAAACTCCCTGATAGTAATAGAAGAAATTGTAATCAAAGTTTTGAGCGTTAAGGTCATACTGTCCTAATAGGAAGCCTAAACGAACAGCAGATCTTCTCTGTGCAGGAGTACCGTGGTGGTTTGGACTTGAAGTTTGATTATCTCCGATGCTCTGTGCAAACTCATAAGCTGCTGCAATTTCCGGAAAACTAGTCTTGTTGTAACCGTTTGGTCTTCTTAAGTAATATCCTGCGAAACCGTCTGCTTCAAGCTCGTTGGGTCTTGCCGTGTTTTCATTTA
The DNA here is from genome assembly GCF_030409875.1 of Chryseobacterium tructae. Taxonomy (NCBI): domain Bacteria; kingdom Pseudomonadati; phylum Bacteroidota; class Flavobacteriia; order Flavobacteriales; family Weeksellaceae; genus Chryseobacterium; species Chryseobacterium tructae. The sequence continues at coordinate 857,780 of NZ_JAUFQR010000003.1, forward strand.
CCGAAGGAAGTCCAAAGATATACTGTAGCTGATGTCCATACTCGTGAGCAAGAATCATCGCATTTACAATATCTCCTCCTTTTGATTTTGCATCATAATAAATAGCATAACCATAGTAGATTCTTCCATTACCATAAGAAATGGCGTTGTACGTAGAATTGAAGTTGGATGGATCATTTACGAATCGTAGAGTAGGATTGCTTCTTCCCCATAAACTTGCAATTTTAGTCATCTGAGCATTCATAAAATTGGTGTCTGTGGAGTTTTGAAGTCCAGTCACTAAAACAGAATTGGGACTCCAGTTGTTGTCTACATAGTTACAAGCTTTTTCAAGTGCTGTGGGTTGTTCAATTGTTGCATTCAGTGTTTCCTGTTGTGGGAGAACCTGATCGTCCATTTTTTCATCACTACATGCTGACAGGAATGTTGCAGCAATGGCGCCTGCTATTAAGCAGAGATTAAAGTTTCTTTTCATATAATAATTTAGTTGGTAAAACGAAGTTATGAAATTATCTTTTATATATGAACACATTATTATTAAAAATTATTCAAAACATAGTGAATATATTTTTTATATAAAAAACATTGCTTTGATTGTAAGCTGATTAGAATTTTATTTGTATATTTGCACCTCGAAATAACTAAAAATTTATAAACAATGTTTGCAATTGTAGAAATAGCAGGGCTTCAATATAAAGTTGAGCAAGACCAAAGTTGTTTGTGAACCGTTTAAAAGGAGATAAAGGAGGGAAAGTTTCTTTCGATAAAGTTCTTCTTACTGTAAACGGAGCAATCACTGTAGGCGCCCCAGCTGTAAGCGGTATCACTGTGGAAGCAGAGATCCTTGACCACGTAAAAGCTGATAAAGTAATCGTTTTCAAAAAGAAAAGAAGAAAAGGTTACAAAGTGAAAAACGGTCACAGACAATCTTTAACTCAAATCGTAATCACTGGTATTACAGGATTTGAAGCAGGAGCTAAAAAAGCTGCTAAAAAAGAAACTGTAAAGTCTGAGGTTCTTTCTGACAACGCAACTGTTAACTTTAGTGAAGATCACGAGTTGAACTATCACTTAAAGAAAAACAACTTGTCTCAGTCTAAAGAGAACAGAGAAACTTTAATTACTTTAGGTAAAGCAGTTAAAGTTGAACTAGAAAAGAATATTCTTACTCATGAAGAAGTAGATGCTGCTATCATTAAGAATATTGATCAATTTAAAGCACTTAACAAATAATCCAGTAATAAAATGGCACACAAGAAAGGAGTCGGTAGTTCCAAGAACGGTAGAGAGTCTCACTCTAAGAGATTAGGTGTGAAGATTTTCGGAGGACAAGCAGCTATTGCCGGAAATATTATTGTTAGACAAAGAGGTACTCAGCACCACCCAGGTGATAACGTGGGAATCGGTAAAGATCACACTTTGTTTGCATTAGTAGATGGTAAAGTAGTTTTCAGAAAGAAAGCAAACAACAGATCTTTCGTATCTGTAGAACCAAACGCATAATTTTTAAGCGTTTTATAAAAATTAAATCCTCAGTATTTGCTGAGGATTTTTTTTGCTTCATACCCATGAGTCGTTTTTTTAATCATATTCTATAGAATGTGAAATATTTTTATATTTGTTGGTGATCAAATAACAAATTATTTGTGCAAACCAAAAAATATATAAGGTAAGGAACCCCCATTAAAACTATATAACTATGAAAAATTTAAAAAAACTTACAAAAAGAGGCTTAAAGAATGTGTGCGGAGGCGCAGGGATTTGTCCTTCAATGACAGATACATGTGAAGAGTGGTGCAGCTGGACTCCATGGCAGAAGACCCATTGCATATTGGGAGAATCCTGTGCACCTTGCTAACGAATAAATGAGTGAGAATGATATAGGCGGTTTCTTAGAAGCCGCTTTTTTATTTTCAATTTTAATATAATTTTAATTTTATCCATTCCAACAAAATTCAAAGAATTATAATTTTGTTCCCCATTTTTAAATATAATAAATATGAAGGGTAAATGTATACTTGTGTTGAGTATGTTGGTTTCTTTAGGCTGGCAGGCTCAAGTCAAAGTACTGTTTGATGCTACCAAAGCTGAAATGGGGGGAAATGCAGATTGGATTATCGATGCTGATACTCATAATCTTAGCGTGACCTCTACGGGAATAGGTACAACCGGAACAGAATCGAATCCGCAAAGAATTCCAACTCCTGCCCAAAGTGGAATTACTGGCACCACCTCAGAGACTTATTGGCAGGGAGCGTTGAGCAATTGGGGAATTGACCTGGTAAGGCAGGGATATGTTGTAGAAACTTTACCTTATAACGGAAATATTAGTTATGGAAACTCATCCAATCCACAAGATCTTTCTAATTATAAAGTTTTTATTGTCGTTGAACCTAATATAAGATTTACTGACTCAGAAAAAACAGCAATGTTAAATTTTGTAGCCAATGGAGGGGGGCTTTTTATGGTTTCAGATCATACGGTAAGTGACAGGAATAATGATGGCTGGGATTCTCCTGCTATATGGAATGACTTTTTTACTTCAAATAATGTTGCTAATAATCCTTTTGGAATAAGTTTTAATCTAAATAATGTGTCACCAGTGAGTTCCAATTTTGCTCCAGTTAATCTTAATCCTACCATTTTGGCTGGTCCACAAGGAACACCAACGCAAATGAAATTTTCAAGTGGGGCTACAATGACTCTAAATAAAAACAATAATCCTTCTGCACAAGGGCTTATCTTTACAACGGGCTCTTCAACAGTCGGAAGTACAAATGTAATGTTTGCAACATCTACTTATGGTAATGGAAGAATTTGCGCTCTAGGAGATAGCTCTGTTCCGGATGATGGTACAGGAGATCCTAATGATACACTATATAATGGATATACAGGTGATGCTAATGGAAATCACAGACCCCTTTTGGTAAATGCTGTGGTATGGCTTGCTGCTTCGTCAAGTCTTGACGTTCATGAAACGACTATAAAAAAGGAAGCCATAATATATCCTAATCCGGCTAAAGATTATGTATATGTTGAGAGTAACCAATTTAAAATGTATAAAATCTTGGATGAATCAGGAAAGATAATGAGTACTGGCTCTCTTCCGGATACTGGAATCATTAACGTCCAGAATTTGCCTCTTGGAGTTTACTATTTGATATTGCTGTCAGATAAAGAAACCCAATCTGCAAAATTGATTAAAAAATAAATATATCAGCTGAGCTTTACAGGTTCAGCTTTTTTATTAGAAATAAATTAAATTTTCATAAATATTCTTGTGATAGTGAAATATTTATATATTTGTTTATAATCAAATAACAAATTCATTGCGTAAGCCGAAAAGCATATAGAGTAGGCAATAAATTAAAACTAAATAATTATGAAAAATCTAAAAAAAATTAACGAAAAAGAATCTGAAAGAAATTAATGGAGGAGCAGGAAATTGTCCTCCTGTGGCAAATTCTTGTAATGCATGGTGTAGATGGACTCCCTGGCAAAAACAACACTGTTTAAGTAATCTCTTTGAAGAACCTTGTGAGTGTATTTAATAGATAGTATGAAAAATTATAACAGAATTACAAAGAAGCAGTTAAAATCGATCAACGCAGGAAATGATTATACATGTCCTGATTTTTTGGTTACAACATGTGCTCAATGGTGTGGGCTTACTTCCTGGCAGCAGCAGTACTGCCCAAATGCCGTAGAAGAAATGATGCCTTGTTATTGTTGATTTTTAAGTATAAATAAAATAAAACGGGCGGCTTCGAAGAAGCCGCCCGTTTTAATATCATATTTTTTTAAAATCCTACCTGAATTCCTGCCTTAACACCAAATTTTGAAATATCAGGTCTGTCAAGATAATTTCCTCGCCAGTTAAAATCTACTCTAAAGAGTCTAAGATTTCCAATACCAATGTTTTCAATTCCAAATCCATACTCATAGTAAATATGGTCACTTGGAGCAGAATATCTAAATCCTTCTACATTAATTGCCTTAGATGCATCACTTAAAGTTCCATAAGCAGCTCTTAGAAAGGCAACTTCTCTAAGCTTTAGCTTTTTAATTAAAGGAATATAAGATAATATTTTACCATTAAAGTGGTGTTCCAAATGAAGAGTAGTATAAGCATCTGCCACAAACTCATAATAATTAAGCTGTGAGAATGTATTCGGAGCCAAAGTATAAGAAAGGTTAGCAGGAATAATATTCTGTAAAGCTAAAGGAACTGTATTGAAATTTTTTCCTGCCTCAAAATTGACAATGGTCTTCCCTAATGTTCCAATCAAAAATGGTTTGTAGAACATAAATTGAAGCTTATTATAATTAAAATCTGCATTAAACAGTCCTTCTATACCTCTGGTATATCTTAAAACAATAGTAGGGGCAAGGTTTTTTGCCTGATATCGGTCTATCCCTGTTTGAGAAAATCTAGCACCCGGTTTTGCAATTAAACTGATAGTGACATGGGAATCATTAACTGTTTTCCTTAATTGCCCATCCTGGTAATACATAAGGTTGAACTTTTCAGGAATAGCAGAATGAATGCTTTGCATTACTCCATCAACTCTGATCTGTACATTTTTCCAAGGCTCTATAGCCGCAAAAACATTGGTTTGGTTTACAGAACTTAAAGAAATATTTTCTCCTCTTGCAAAAAATGTACTTGAAGATAACGATCGAGATGCCACTCCGTCACCTGCGGTAAGTTGTCCCCCCAGCTGAACGATATCTCTGCTGGTTCCGGCTCCAATCATAAATCGGTTAAGTCTGTTGAACATATACCGTGCTTCAGCACCATATTTTATCTGATGATCTTTAAATCCGTAAGCCGTATAAAACTGAACTCTCCAAGGATCATTCAATCCAAAATAAGATCTTGCACCAAGTCTTATTCTATCTCCCTCTACATCATTTCTTCCGTATACTGAGAAGATAGGTCCAAAATCTACCCCTTTAAAAGCATTGTAATAACGAGAACCAAGAGTTTCAAACAGTTTTACCATTCGGTTGAACTTTGGAGTTTGTTGTAATTGGTCTAGCATTTTATAAACGCCTTGCTCAGATTTAGATAAAGTATCAGGTCTTGCTTTTGTCCAGTACGCTTCATCTTTATCCGTAAACTTATCTTCATATTCCTCTTCTTTTCTTTTAAAAACTTTCGGATCAAGAGGAATATTAAATTCATAATTAGAATAATCAACAGATTTTCGGGCAATAATACTCTTAGATCCTTTTTTCTTTGAAAAAGGACTCATTTCAACCTCTGTGATCAATTTCCTTGGGAGAAATGTGGTCTCATCCGGATTGTCATATTCAAGTTGAGTATAAACACTATTGACGAAATTAACATTTATTTTTTGTGTAGATCTTAAAGTAGCTCCAAGGACAGCATAACTGTCTGTATCTATATAAAGATTTCCCTGAAATGCCAATACATCTTTTCGCTTAGGTTGATATCTTATTTGAAAAGCTTTCTCTCCATGAATAGAAATAGTATCCACAAGATTATAATCATAAGTCCCGAATCCATCAGTTCCCGCCGGACTCTGAAATCCAATATCAAAGTAATTTAAAGTATTGTCATAAATATTAATATCCCTGTAAAGATTCTTTGCAGAAACAGTAATAACCTGGTTGTCCTGAAAACCTGAAGTCTTTTGAGCCACTAACGTTCTCTTAGTATCTTTATCAGGTTTATTTTTACCATAATTTTCATAAACAGCTTCATTGAGGAAAATAGGAAGCCCTAGTCTGCCGCTTGCTGTAGAATCTGCATAATTAAAAATAAAGTCCAGCTTATTGAAGATTTTCCTCTTCATAAAGGCACTGTCAATATTATTAAGATCAAATTGGGTCTTTTCATACTCCTTGTATGAATAAGTATTAAATTTTTCCAGACCGTTGTTTCTTTTCTGAGCCCACACTTTTTGCATAATAGCATATGCTGGGTTTTCCTTCTTGTTTTTGTATTTAGGTTTCCCCGCCTGAATCACAACTTCCTGAATGCTGCTTACCTTAGCCTGAGAAAGCTGAACAAAAATATTCTCAGCATTTTCAGGAGTAACGTCAAAAGTTTCTGCAGTATAATTCTTTCTAACAAACTTCAATCTCTGGATAATGCTGTCAGACTGAACGCTGAAGCTTCCTGAGGTGGTAGTAAAGGCTGGAGTTTTACTATCATTGATAAAAATATCAACTTTGTTCACTTCCTTGTTGTTTTTGGCATCAACAATCTTACCACTAGCCCGGGTTTGAGCATATGTGAAGCTGGTAATAGTCAGGAAAAAAAATAAAAAATAGTGTTTTTTAGAGTTGTTGTTTAACATCATTCGTTTCTTCAGGCAATTAGCACAAACAAAAAGTATGCAGTTTTTTAAAAAATATATAAAAAAATAAAATATTCTTACACTTCTATGTAAAACGGCAAATTTAACAAAAATAGTACTACCATCTAATAAAAAATAAATACTATGTTTATCAGCTTAATAGATAAGGAATCAATCAATTAATAATAAACGGAAAAGTCACTTCTTTTACGACTTATATTTATCTAAAATCACCCTTTTTAAGAGATAATAAAATAGGAAGTTTGTAATAAGAAGGGCAAAAAAATGAATTCTTTTAAATCTGTATTCAAATATTTTTTCGACATCAGCTATACTTTAGATATAGAATAATATATATCCATTTTAAAAGAAAGTCGACTCTCTTTAATTTTTCCTACTTACAATCAGTCTCTCCAACTCCTGCTACG